>NZ_JBIAXC010000005.1:0-299271 GCF_042896295.1 Kitasatospora sp. NPDC001309
AGCACCAGCCCACCCGTCACCGCCAGCAGCAACGGCGCGGCCACCAGCAGCGGATCCAACCCGCCACCCGTCCCCACACCCCGACGCCGGACCTCCGCCACCGCCGCCACCGTGACCGCCAGTACGAGGAGTTCGCCGACCAGCCGACGCCGTCCGGCGGCAGCGCGCGGACGGGACCGGAGCAGGGCCGCCCGGGCCGGGAAGGCCAGCAGCGCGATCAGCGCGGAGGCCAGGGCCGCCACCGTCGACTCGCCCCACCGGGGGCTCGGCAGCAGGACCGCGGCGAGCGCCGTGCCGAGCACGGCGGCGGGCACCACGGTGACCAGGCCTTCCCCGATCAGCCGCCGCAGCACCCCGGCGAGCGAGCCGCCACGGGCCCGCAGCAACCGGATCTCCGCGGCTCGCCGGTCGGTGGTCAGCGCCGCGGCCAGGAACAGCACCACGGTGGCCACGCCCGCCACGCCCGCCGGGCCGATCGTGCTGAGCGGCAACGACGCCCGGTAGCGGTCCTCCGCCCGGGTCAGGACCTCGGGAAGCCCCGAGGAGGTGTGCAGGTCACGGCGTCCGGTCGTGCCGGCCAGATCGGTGGCGTCGTGTCCGGTCAGGTAGGAGCGGAGGATGCGGCGGGTGTCCTCCAGCCGGTCGGCGCGCAGCGCGCCGGGGTCGACGGGCAGCCGCCAGAAGTTCTCGGCGCCCGAACCCCAACGCGCCAGCGCGGCCAGGCCGGCACCGTCGACGAACCCGCTGGTCGCCCAGTGCTCGTGCTCGGGGGTCGGCCGCAGACAGGCGCGGGCCGGGCAGCCGAGGTTGTCCCAGAACGGGTCCTGGGGATCGTTGATCCGGTAGAAGCCGACCACCACGCTGGTCCGCTGGGCACCTGCGCCGTCGAAGCCGTTGTCGACGACGTCGCCGAGCTTGATGTGGATGGTGTCGGCGGCCTGCCGGCTGATCACGATCGGCAGCGGGCCGCCGATCTTGCCGGGCGTCGGCCAGCTGCCGTCGGTGAGGGTGGCCCGGCTGGACAGGTCGGGTACGTAGAGCAGTCCGAGGACGGGGTCGGTGCGCTTCTCCGCGATCCGGACGTACTCCGGGTTGCCCATGCCGCGGTCGGCGACGGCCCGGGTGCCGCTGGCCCGGCCGGGCTGGGCGAGCGGCAGCTGTCGGCCGATCAGCTCGGTGACCTCGCGCTGCACCCGGTCGAGCGCCGCGGGGGTGTCGTCGTCCTGCGTCTTGGACGTGGTCTGCAGGCTGGTCTGGTTGAGGCCCGCCCGGTCGACGAAGTCCCGGAGTGCCGTGTCCGCGCCCCGGTCGGCGATCCGCGGGAAGGCGGCCGCCAGGAAGACCGTGACGAGGGCGAGCAGCGCCATCAGCAGCGCTGCCAGTGGGTTCGCCCTCAGCCGGGTGGGGACCCAGCGCACCGGACGGTGGCCGGGCCGGTGGACGGTGCCGCCGTCGGCCGACGGCCGTTGCCCGCGCGCTCTGCGCAGGACGGAGCCGAGCATGGAGTTCCTCCCCCGGTCGTCTTCCAGCTCGGTCGCCGGATAGCGGACGATGCTGGCAGATCCGGCCCGGGAAAGGAAGGGACTTGCGCGAATCAATCGAGCAATGCGCGAATTCCCCGCAAATGCCGGGACGGGAGTCGACGAGAGACCGGGAAAATGCCATGTGCGCTTCACCTGTGCGGTGCGGCCATGGGCCGTTGACCAGGGAACTCCTCCGCCGGGAATTCTCCGCCGAAATGCTGAACCGGCGAATCCGCCGATCCGTTTCCCGGTCAGGCCGCGCCCTTGCGCCGACCCCGCCCGCGCAGGGTCCGGCGGGCCGTGGCGAAGGTGAGCGCGGCCCACAGGACGGCGGCCGCGCCGGTGACCCAGACCCCGGCGCCGCGGAAGGAGAGGTCGTCGTCCAGGTTGGCCGGCGGCGCCCAGCCGTCCGGGTCGGCCAGCACCGTGGTGGTGCTGCCGACCGAGGAGCCGGAGCAGCCGAAGCCCCCGATGGTGCCGTGCGGCAGCGGGTGGCCGTCCTCGCGGCGGATGCCGCAGGTCCAGCTGACCTTGCCCGTCTTGTCCTTGCCGCTGTGTGCCGAGGTGATGACGACCCGGGTGTCCACCCCGCGGTGGGAGATCAGCTGGGCACGCAGGGCGGTGGTGGGGATCACCAGGAGCACCAGGCCCAGCACGACGGCGGGCCAGACCACCCAGCCGCTGCTGTGGATCATCATCAGTCCGACGACGGCCGCCATCAGCACCAGGACGGCCAGGATGGTGCAGGGGGCCTGGTAGTCGGGGTTGGTGGCGAGCGCCAGCAGCCCGATGATCAGCAGCGGGGCGAGCAGCCCGACCAGCGGCGCGGTGCGCCGCACCGTGCGCGGCGCGAGCTGGAGGTCCTTGCCGGGCCGTCGGCGGACGGGCTTGGCCGGCCGGACGACCCCGGCCGCCAGCGGCCGTTTCTGCTTCTTGTTCGGACGCTTGGCCATGCTGCCCCCGCTCGGTGGTTCTGCTTCGTGCTCGCGACAGTGTGACGGCAGCCCCCGACACCCGGAAGACCGGGGTACCGCCCGGCCGGTGCGGCCCGTCGGCCGTCTTCCCAACTCCGTTGCGTGGTGGGTACATTGACTTCTGTGGGGGCGGTTCTTGATCTGTTCCTCCTGGTCGGGGCAGCGGTCCTGGCCGGGCTGGCCGCGCTGCTCGCCTCGGCGGGCCGGACGGTCCGGGAGCTGCGCCGCGGCGGCGTCTGCGCCGTCGGCCGGGTCCGCCGGGTGCGCTGGCACACCACCTCCGAGGGGTACGAGCGCCGCCGGGTGACCATCGAGTACGGCCTGCCGGACGGCCGGGTGGTCGAACTGCTGCGGCACGACGCGCGCCCCGAGGGCGGCCGCTACCAGGAGGGGGACGAGGTGACCGTGCTGTACCACCCCGCCCGCCCCGGCCGGGGGCTGGCCGTCCACCCGGTGCGCCGGTTGCCGCCGCCTCCGAACGAGTTCGGGCTGGCGGCGCTCGCGCTGCTCTGCGCGCTGGGCGCGGCCGGCCTGCTGGTGCTGATGTTCTGACCGCGGGCCGGCCGGCCCGCGGTCACGTCCTGCCCAGGGCCGCCTGTTCCAGGTCGAGGTCGCGCTGGAGCAGCCGCAGGGTGGTGTCGCTGATCCGGTGCTCCTCGTACAGCCGGTGCAGCCGGTCGTTCTGCACCGTGATGACCTCGTGCCGCAGTTGGCGGTAGGCGTCGTCGGCCGTGTTGCCGTCGGGGGTCTCGGGGGTGCGGTCGAGCCGGGCGGTGAGGGCGCGGCGGACCCGGTCGACGGCGGTCTCCGGGACGGCCTCCAGCTCGGCCAGGCCGTCCACGTGGTCCAGGGCGGCGCGGTTGAGCTCGTCGCGGGCGTCGGCCTCCTCGCGCGCGGTGTGCTCGGGTTCCAGAGCGAGTCCGGAGCGGTTGACCACGGCGGCGAGGGTCAGTCCCTGGACGACCAGGGTGAGCACGACGTTGGAGACGGTCAGCACCAGGACCAGCGGCCGCCCGTCGAGCGCGGCGCCGCCCTCGGTCAGCAGCGGGATGGAGAGCGCGGCGGCCAGCGGCATGACGCCCCGGGTGCCGGCCCAGGTCACCACCCCGGCGACCCGCCAGGACAGCCGCCCCCGGCTGGGCCTGACGGCGCGGGTGAGCGGCAGGGTCCACAGCACCCGGACGGCGATCAGCACGGCGGCGATGGCCACCGACTGGAGCGGCCACCAGCCGGCGCCGGCCGGCAGCTCCCGGACCAGCGTGGGCAGTTCCAGGCCGACGATCGAGAAGACGACGCTCTCCAGCAGGAACACCACCACCGCGTACACGGCGTGCAGTTGCAGCCGGATCCGGGCGTCGGTGAGCCGGTGGCCGGAGCGGCCGAGCAGCACCCCGGCGACCACCACCGAGGTCACGCCGGAGGTGTGCGCGGACTCCGCCAGGACGTACGCCGCGTACGGGGTGACCAGGGCTATCACCGTCTCCAGCACCGGGTCGGTGGTGCGGCGGCGCAGCAGCCAGACCAGCCCGGCGACGGCCGCGCCGACCAGGCTGCCGCCCCCGCCGAGCAGCACCAGTTCGCCGCCCGCGGCGGGCAGGTCGACCGTCCCGCCGACCGCCACGGCGACGCCGACGGCGACCTTGAACAGCACCAGCGAGGTGGCGTCGTTGAACAGGCTCTCCGCCTGGACGAGCACCTGGACCCGCCCGGGCAGGGCGAGTCGGCGGCCGAGCGCGGTGACGGCCACCGGGTCGGTGCTGGAGAGCACGGCGCCGAGCACGAAGGCCATCGCGGGCGGCAGCCCGGCGACGGCGACGGCGAGGAAGCCGACGGCCGCGGCGGAGGCGAAGACCAGGCCGAAGGAGAGCACGGTGACGGGCCGCCAGACCGTGCGCAGGTCGCGCAGCGACAGTTCCTCGGCGGAGGAGTAGAGGAGCGGCGGCAGCACCACCGCGCCGATGACCTGCGGGGGGACGTGCAGCGCGGGGACGCCGGGGAGGAGGGCGACGCCGAGTCCGACGAGGACCAGCAGCGAGGGGGCGGGCACCCGCCATCGGCGGGCGAAGGTGGCCACGCTGGTGGCCAGGACGACCAGGACGAGAACGATCCC
This sequence comes from Kitasatospora sp. NPDC001309, assembly GCF_042896295.1. Taxonomy (NCBI): domain Bacteria; kingdom Bacillati; phylum Actinomycetota; class Actinomycetes; order Kitasatosporales; family Streptomycetaceae; genus Kitasatospora; species Kitasatospora sp. NPDC001309. Next base: position 4,608 of record NZ_JBIAXC010000005.1, read on the forward strand.
CACGGCGTGCATCTGCAGAAACGACCCATCGCACCATCGGGGTCGCCGTGGCCCGATCGCCGCAGTCGTCCCCCGAGCCGACCAGACTTCCCGGCACACCGATCGTCATCTTATCGGTCCTTTGGCGGGGTTCGGCAGGGAATTCCGGCGCCACGGCCCGCACCACCGGCCGGTGGTGCTGTTCCGAACGAGTTCACCGCATGCTCGCCGGAAGTCTTGCGGGCCGTGCACGTACGGAAGTTGGATGCACAACATCCCGCGATCCGCCGGGCCGACGACGTCCCCCCACGGAGCCCCGATGAACCTGCCGTCCCTGCGCCGCACCCTCGCCGCCGGTGCCGCCGCCACCGTGCTCGCCGCTCTCGGCGCCGCCCCGGCCGGCGCCGAGAGCGCCCCCGCCACCGCGCCGCCGCTGGACGTCCTGACCTACAACACCTTCCTGATGAGCACCTCGCTCTACCCCAACTGGGGCCAGCAGTAACGCGCCCAGGCGATCGCCTCGGCGGACTTCTTCCAGGGCCACGACGTGGTCGTGCTGGAGGAGGCCTTCGACAACGCCGCCTCCGACGCCCTGATCGCCAAGGCCTCCGCCGCCTACCCCTTCCACACCCCCGTGGTCGGCCGCTCCACCGGCGGCTGGGACGCCACCTCCGGCAGCTACAGCTCCACCACCCCCGAGGACGGTGGGGTCACCGTGCTCAGCAAGTGGCCGATCCTCCACAAGGAGCAGTACGTCTACAAGGACGCCTGCGGCTCCGACTGGTGGTCCAACAAGGGCTTCGCCTACGTCGTCCTCGACGTCGACGGCCGGCGCACCCACGTGGTCGGCACCCACCTCCAGTCCACCGACTCCGGGTGTGCCAGCGGGCAGGCGGCCGCGATCCGGGCCAAGCAGCTCGGCGCGATGCGGGCCTTCCTGGACGCGAAGCGGATCCCGGCGGACGAGCCGGTGCTGGTCGCGGGGGACCTCAACATCGACTTCCACGGCACCGAGTACCAGGCCCTGCTGGACAACGGCCACCTCGCCCCGGCCTCCGCCCGCACCGGCTGGCCGTACTCCTTCGACACCGCCGACAACTCCGTCGCCGCCTACCGCTACCCGGGCGAGCCCAAGGAGGACCTCGACCACGTCCTCTACCGCGCCGACCACGCCCGCCCGCAGCAGTACACCAACGAGGTCCGCCGGGTGCACAGCGCGCCCTGGACGGTGAGCAGCTGGGGCAAGAGCTACACCTACACCGACCTCTCCGACCACTACCCGCTGATCGCGCGCTGAGGCCGGGCGGCGCCGTCCGGCCGGGGACGGCGCCGCAGGTCGGGCGGGGCACGTGTCGCGCCGCAGGTCGGGCGGGGCGGGTGCGGGGCCGCTGTGGCGGGCATCACAGCGTCCGGGCCGGTTCGGGCTCCTACGATCGGGAGCGCGGACGCCGGCCACGCCGGGACCGGTGCCCGCCCGGCAGCCCCGCGATCCGGCCCGAGGAGAAGCGCACCTTGACCAGCCCCACCGCCGCACCCGACAGCTACTACCAGCGCACCGGCGAGCAGCAGTACAAGCCCACCGTCCACGCCCAGGGCGCCTGGCACCCGGACGAGCAGCACTTCAGCCCGGTGGGCGGCCTGATCGTCCACGCGATCGACCGGCACCGGGCCGGGCGCCCCGCCGACGGCCTCGCCCTGGCCCGGGTGAGCTTCGACATCCTCGGCCTGATCGCCCTGGACGAACTGGAGATCACGGTCGAGACCCTCCGCCCCGGCCGCACCATCGAGCTGGTGGAGGCGGTCGCCTCGATCGCCGGCCGCGCCGTGGTCCGGGCCCGGGCCTGGTTCCTGGCCGAGCAGGACACCGCCGCCGTGGCCGGCACCCACGACGAACCGCTGCCCGCGCCCGAGGAGTTCGAGCCCTGGCCGATGAGCGAGCAGTGGGCCGGCGGCTACATCGCCTCGGTGGAGGTCCGGCGCCGCTCCACCGCGCCCGGCCGGGCCGCCGCCTGGCTCACCACCCCGCTGGAGCTCGTCGCGGGGGAGGCCGCGAGCCCGCACGCCGCGTTCGTCGCCCTGGTCGACACCGCCAACGGCATCGCCGTCCGGGAGCAGCCCACCGAGTGGATGTTCCCGAACACCGACCTGACCGTCCACTTCCACCGCCGCCCCGGCGGCCGCTGGACCGGCCTGGACACCGGCGTCAGCTTCGGCCCGGCCGGCCACGGCGTCACCAGTACCGTGCTGCACGACGTCCACGGCCCGGTGGGCCGGGCCGAGCAGATCCTCACCGTCCGTCGGCAGCAGGGCAGTTGACAACTGAGGTGGGTGCCGCCGAGGCGGCGGCACCCACCGCGGAGCGGCTCAGCCCGGCAGCGAGTCCATGAAGGAGCTCACCGAGAAGACCGCTCTGCCGGGCCCGGCCGGGCCGTAGCCGGGCGGGGAGGAGAGGCCGAACTCCTCCAGGGTGGCCCGGTAGGCCTGCAGCAGCCGGATGTGGTACTCCAGCGGCGCGCCCTGGGGGTTGGCCTTGCCCAGCGGGGTGGTGGGCTCGGGGCACCAGGTGGTGAAGCGCGGCACCACCCCGTGGGACATGAAGAAGCGCAGCCCCTCCCGGGTGGAGGCGATCGCCTCGTCGACGGTGGTGAAGCCGAAGGGCTCGGCCATCTCCACGCCCGCCACGAAGTTGGGGATCACGTTCTCCGCGCCGAACACCTCGGTGGAGTCCAGGATCCGGCGGTGCCACTCGTCCCGGCCGACGTAGCGCTCCTTGCCGGGGCAGTAGAGCTCGAACAGGCGCTTGTCCCACACCTCGAAGTTGGGGTGGTAGATCCTCACGCCGTAGTCGTGGAAGCGCTGCACGTCGTCGCGCGGCAGCGCCTGGGCGACCACCTTGCCGATCCAGCGGTCGGGGAAGCGCTCCTCGATGGCCTTGGCGTACTGCCCGTAGAAGTCCGCCTCGTCCCGGCCGCCGACCTGCGAGGTGATCGCGCCGCCGGTGAGGGTGTACGCCCGGGAGGCGCGGGCGGTGTCGTGGCGGTCGATGATCTCCAGCGCCTCCAGCACCTCCTCGACCGGCTTGACCCCGGTGTACGGGCGGCCGGCGGCCTTGTGCTGGCGCCAGTTGTGGTTGATGTCGCAGTACTGGCACTCCTCCTTGGCGCCGAAGTACTGGCACACCCGGAACACCGTGAGGTAGATCAGGTAGCCCCACTGGATGGTCGGGGCGACCTCCATCACCGACTTCCCGTTGGCCAGGGTGTGCCGGTAGTAGTCGGGCATCGGCGGCAGGCCGACGTCGGCGATCCGCGCGCCGTCCAGGTAGAGGCCGAGCGTGCCGTCCTCACCCGCACGCACCCGGTACGGCGAGTCCGGGTTGACCCGCACCGACACCACCGTGCGGCGCAGCCCGTACGGCCCGCCGGTCAGCACGACCTCCTCCGGCGGCCGGTTCAGCGCGGCGGCGCCCAGCTCGGGCAGGGTGCGGTGGTCGAAGGAGAAGATGAAGTACGACTTCGGTTTGATCTCGCCGCTGCCGTCGGCCCCGGTGCTGCCGCTGAGGGCGGACTCGTCGAAGGCCATGCCGCCGCGCAGCAGGTCCTCCTTGATCACCGCCTCCCGGGGCACGTCGGGGAAGCGCTCCATGAGGTCCTCGACGACTTCGGTGCGGCTGCGGGCCTGGCTCTCCATGTGCTGGTCTTCCTTCCTGGCCGCGTTCCTCTCACGGCGCCCCGCCCATTCTTCTCCCCCTTACGCCATCGGCGGGCGGCGGGACACCGGCCCACCCGCCGGTCGTCGCCCGGTCGCCCGCTGCCCGCCCGCCGGGTGCATGCGGGGGTGCGGGTGGGGGCGCGGGCGGTCCGGATCGGGTGATCCGCGGTCGAACGGCCCGCACTGCGGGGGGTGCGACGCCGTCGGGCGGCGCGGACACGGATGGTGATCGGCAGGTTGACGCGCTGCCCGGGCGGGCGGGGGCCGTCCGGCGCGGAACCGCAGCCCGGGGCCCCGGGTGGACCGATGCACGACACCGGCGCGGCCAAACGCCGTGAGCCGGAACGTTCACCCTATCGGGTGTAGAAGATCGTCCGTTGCGATCCGGAACGGGCTTTCGCGCCTACGGTGGGGAACCGAGCGAGACGGGGCCCGCGGCGTGGAGTTCCCCGTCGCGGCGGGCGAGATGACGACCCGTCACACCAGGCGATCCCTCTCAGAGGAGGCTCCATGCCCCTGTGCACCAGAACGGGTACCCCACCCGGGCCCGTCGACGCCCCGGCGGTGGGCTCATGAGCTCCCCGGCGATCGACCGGATCCTGCGCGGCCCGACCGGACTCGGCACCGCCGGGCTGCAGTTGAGGCCGCCGACGCCGGTGGCCGAGGCCGGGACGTCCGAGGCTGCGGTGCCCGAGGCTGTGGCGCCCGAGGCCGCGGTGTCCGAGCTTGCGGATCCCGAGCTGCCGCTGGCGCAGACACCGGCGGTCGACGTCGCGGTGGTGGACGCGTCGGTGGTCGAGGTGGCCGTCGGCGCCGTCCCGGCCGCGGGGGCCGCGCTGGTCGGGGCCGTCGCGTCGGAGGCCCTGGCGGCCGCGGCCGCCGCGCTGGAGGCCGTCCTCCCCGAGGCCCTGCCGTCCGCGCCCGTGCCGTCGTCCGCCCCCGTGCTGCCCTCCGGTCCCGCGCTGACCTTCGGGGCCCCGGCCGCGGCGCGGAGCGGTGGCAAGCCGAAGACCGGCGACCCCATCCCCGGGCTCTACCACCACCCGATCGCCGAGCCCGACCCGGTGCGGGTGGCGGAACTCAGTCTCAAGATCAAGGCCTGGGCGATCGACGAGATCGAGCTCTACCCGCCGGAGTGGGAGAAGGACTTCGACGGGTTCTCCACCGGGCGCTACATGGTGGCCTGCCACCCCGACGCGCCGAGCGTCGACCACCTGATGCTCGCGGCCCGCCTGATGGTCGCCGAGAACGCGGTGGACGACTGCTACTGCGAGGACCTCGGCGGCTCGCCCGTCGGCCTGGGCAGCCGCCTGCTGCTCGCGCACACCGCGCTGGACCCGCTGCACACCACCGCGGAGTACCACCCGGCCTGGGAGGCCTCGCTCTCCGAGGACGCGCCCCGGCGCTCCTACCGGTCCGCGATGGACTACTTCGTCGCGGCCTCCACGCCCGCCCAGGCTGACCGCTTCCGGCACGACATGGCGCGGCTGCACATGGGGTACCTGGCCGAGGCCTCCTGGGCCGAGGCCGAGCACGTGCCGGAGGTCTGGGAGTACCTGGCGATGCGCCAGTTCAACAACTTCCGCCCCTGCCCGACGATCACCGACACCGTCGGCGGCTACGAGCTGCCCGTCGAGCTGCACGCGCTGCCCGCCATGCAGCGGATCATCGCGCTGGCGGGCAACGCGACCACCATCGTCAACGACCTGTACTCGTACACCAAGGAGCTCGCCAGCCCGGGGCTCCACCTGAACCTGCCGACCGTGATCTCCGAGCGGGAGGGCGTCTCGCGCCAGGAGGGCTACCTCAAGGCCGTCGGTGTCCACAACGAGCTGATGCACGCCTTCGAGGCCGAGTCGGCCGCGCTGGCCGTCGCCTGCCCGGTGCCGACCCTGGTGCGCTTCCTGCGCGGGGTGGCCGCCTGGCTCGACGGCAACCACTACTGGCACCAGACCAACACCCACCGGTACAGCCTGCCCGACTTCTGGTAACGCGCCGGTCGGCAGTCGCACCTTTTCGATAACCAACCCTGATCACCCTGGAGTTGACCCACATGTCCGTGACCGACGACATCACCACCGCCGGCACCGCCATTCCCGGCCCGGCCACCCCGTACCAGAGCGACATCGCGCGCTACTGGAACAACGAGGCCCGCCCGGTGAACCTGCGCCTGGGCGACGTCGACGGCCTGTACCACCACCACTACGGCATCGGCGAGATCGACCAGGAGGCGATCGGCGACCCGGCCGACAGCGAGCGTGAGAAGAAGGTCATCGCCGAGCTGCACCGCCTGGAGTCCGCCCAGGCCGACGTGCTGCTCGACCACCTCGGGGACATCAAGGCCGAGTCCACCCTGCTCGACGCGGGCTGCGGCCGCGGCGGCTCGATGGTCATGGCCCACCAGCGCTTCGGCTGCCGGGTCGAGGGCCTGACCCTCTCCACCCAGCAGGCCGAGTTCGGCAACAAGCGCGCCGCCGAGCTGGGCATCGGCGACTTCGTCCGCTCCCGGGTCGCCAACATGCTCGACATGCCGCTGGAGAACGGCTCGGTGGCCGGCTCCTGGAACAACGAGTCCAGCATGTACGTGGACCTGCACGACCTGTTCGCCGAGCACTCCCGGGTGCTGGCCGTCGGCGGCCGCTACGTGACCATCACCGGCTGCTGGAACCCGAAGTACGGCCAGCCGTCGAAGTGGGTCTCGCAGATCAACGCGCACTTCGAGTGCAACATCCACTCCCGTCGGGAGTACCTGCGGGCGATGGCCGACAACCGCCTGGTGCCCCAGGCCGTCATCGACCTGACCCCGGACACCCTGCCCTACTGGGAGCTGCGGAACACCACCTCGCTGGTCACCGGCATCGAGGAGGCGTTCATCGAGTCCTACAAGGACGGCTCCTTCCAGTACGTGCTGATCGCCGCCGACCGGGTCTGACCCCGGCGCCGGACCGACGGGCGGCCGCCCCGCGCACGCTGCACGGGGCGGCCGCCCGTCGGCTGTGGGCCGGCCTCGCTCAGGCGCGGGCGCGGCGGGTGAAGGTGAGGTGGGTCACCCCGCTCGGGCTGCTCACCGCCTCGGTGTCGAAGCGCTCCTCCAGCCCCTCCAGCCCGGCCCAGAGCGACTCGCCCCGGCCCAGCACGATCGGCACCACGACCACGTGCAGGTGGTCGACCAGGTCGGCCTCCAGGAAGGCCCGGACGGTGCGCGGCCCGCCGCCGATCCGGACGTCCAGGCCGCCGGCCGCCTCCCGGGCCCGCCGCAGCGCCTCCTCGGGGGAGGCGTCGACGAAGTGGAAGACCGTCCCGCCCTCCATCTCCACGGTCGGGCGCGGGTGGTGGGTGAGCACGAAGACCGGGGTGTGGAACGGCGGGTTGGGGCCCCACCAGCCCTGCCAGGCCTCGTCCTCCCAGGGGCCGCGCTGCGGGCCGAACTTGTTGCGGCCCATGATCTCGGCGCCGATGCCCTCGGCCCAGGTGCGGGCCATCGCGTCGTCCAGCCCGGTGCCGCCGCCCTCCTGGCCGGTCATCCGCCGGAAGGTGCGGGTGCCGAAGAACCACTGGTGCAGCCGGTGGGCGGCGTGCCCGAAGGGCTGCTCCAGGTTCTGGCCCTCGCCGGTGCCGTACCCGTCGAGGGAGATCGAGAAGTTGTGGACCCGGACCAGGGACATCGTGCGCCTCCGCTGCTCGTGGCTCTCGGGCGCCCGGTCACGGCCGCCCGCTCGCGGGCCACGCTAGCGCCCGGGTACGACGGATCTGACGAACCGTCACGGAAGGGGCGCGGCGTGCCGCGGGCGGCGGCCGCGGCGGCCGGAACCCGGGGCGGAGGTGGCGAAGCCGTCACGATATTGTCGTGCCTTCTTCACGAGGTGCACGCCCGGTCCGGCGATGCTGCCTCCGGCGGCGCGCACCCGCGGCCGTCGTGACCTTCCCGGGGGGACGATTCCGATGACCGTACGCCGTACCCTGGCGGGCCTGCTGGCCGCCGGCCTGCTCGCCACCGCCGCGGCCCTGGTGCCCACCGCGGCCCTCGGCGCCGCCGACACCGACGACGGCACCGGGGCCCTGCCGTTCGGCTCCGCCACCACCGTCGGCCTGCACAACACCTACGAACCGGCCGCCTACCCGTACCTCGCCCAGAGCCTGGACACCGGCACCGGCATGATCGAACTCGACCTCTGGACCGACACCGTCACCCACGAGTGGAAGGTCAGCCACTCCAACCCGCTCGGCAACTCCAACAACTGCACCGCCGCCGACACCCCGGCCCAGCTCTACGGCGGCGGCACCAACAAGAACCTGGAGCACTGCCTCGACGACGTCCGGGTCTGGCTCGGCGCCCACCCGGGCGCCGGCCCGCTGGTGATCAAGCTGGAGGTCAAGGGCGGCTTCGCGGCCAACCTCGGCATGGGCCCCGACCAGCTGGACACGCTGATCGCCGCCCACCTCGGCGACGCGGTGCTGCGCCCGGCCGACGTGCTGGCCAAGCCCGGCGGCGGCGCCTACGCCACCGTCGACGAGGCCGTCCGGGCGGGCAACTGGCCGACCCGCTCGGCCCTCGCCGGGCGGGTGCTGCTCTACGCGATCCCGGGGACGGTCGAGGAGCACAACCCCTTCGACACCCTGCACACCGACGTCGAGTACGGGCGGCACCTGCGCGACCTGGCCGCCTCCGGCCGGATCGGCCGGGCCCAGCTGTTCCCGGCCGTGCACGGCGCGGCGGCCGGCGACCCGCGCGCCAAGTACACCGGCGCCGACGCCGGGATCCGCCCCTGGTTCGTGGTCTTCGACGGCGACGCCGCCGGCTACCTGAACGGCATCGACACCGCCTGGTACGACCGCTCGCACTACCTGCTGGTGATGACCGACGCCCAGAACGTGGCGCCGAAGATCAGCGCCACCGACCCGACCGTCGACCAGGCGAGCGCCCGTACCGAGCAGCTGGCCCGGGCGCACGCGAGCATCGTGTCCAGCGACTGGCGCAGGCTCCCGGCGGTGCAGTCCCTGGTGCTGGCCCGGGGCTGACCGGCGACCGGGCGGTCGTAGGCTTCGCCCTCGTGGCGAAGACGATCGAACAACTGGTGGCCGGGCTGGCCGGGACGTACGAGGTCAGCGAGGTGTGCCTGCTGCTCGAAGCGCACCTGGAGCGCGGCGACACGGCCTTCCATGTGGAGGTCGGCGCCGCGCTGCACCGCCGCTACGGCTCGGGCTGGGCGGGTGCCGAGTACGCCTCCCTCTACGACCACGTCCTCTGGGACGTGATCAGCACGCCCGGGCGGGTGCACGTGGAGCACGCGTTCGCGCTCAAGCCCGCCGTCAGCCTGCGCCCCGGTCGGCCGCTCCACCGGACCGCCGCCGTACTGGCCGAGTACCAGCCGCTGGAGGCGCTGGCCTGGGTGTTCGGGGCCCCGGCCGGCCATCCGCGGGTGCCGGAGGAGCTGCGGGCCTGCCTGGTGCAGGAGTTGGTGCTGCGCGGCGCCCCGGTCGCGGAGCTGCCCGCAGCGCGGGCCTGGGCGGCGGCCTCGCCGTACTGGGCCGCGCACCCGCTGGCCCGGCTGCCCTGGACCCTCGACCCGATCGAGGGCGAGCCCCTCATGGCGCACTACTCCCGCGGCGCGGTGGCGTTCGGCGTCCCGTACGCACTGCCGGAGGGCGACCGGATCGCGGCGGCCGGCCGGGTGGCGGTGGAGATCGGGGCGGACGAGCCCGGGCTGACCGTGGCCCTGCGGCGCTGGGCCCGGCAGTTCAACGGGCAGCTGGAGGCGGCGGTGTTCGAGGCCGAGCGGCCGGTCGCGCCCGCGGAGCTCCCGGGGACGCTGGCCGGGCTGCCGCTGGACTGCATGTCCGGGGAGGGCTGCCGCGGCCCGCTGGGCGGCGTGGACGGCGTGGACGAGGCCCACGGCGGGGCGCATGCCGCGCACCTGGCGGTCGTGCCGACCACCGCCGCCGCGGTCTGGCGCCAGCTGTTCGTCGCCGCCTCCAGCGGCGCCGGCGACGAACGCGTGTGGTCGTACGGCGGCTACGGCCGGCTGGAGGCCTGGCGCTCGCTCGCGGCCCTGGTGGGCGCGGGCCCGGAGGAGCGGGTGGCCGAGGTGGCGCGCCGGGCGGGGGAGTGCGCCTGGTACGCCTTCACCATGTGCGGGGACTGGTTCATCCGCGACGACCTGGACCTCGGCTTCGCCGTCCTGGACGCCGGGCGCCGCCGGCTCGCGGTGATCGCCGCCACGGACTACCGGGGCGGCTGACCGGCCGGTTCAAGTCATTGGCGGGTACGGCGAGTTGACCGGAGATGAAGACTCCGGACGGGGCTTCCGGGGAGCTCCCGGGTTCGCCATCCTGTTTGACATGACCCGAACTCTACGCGCGTGGAAGACCCGCGCCGCCGCCGTCGCCGTGCTCTCCCTGGCCACCCTGGCGCCCGTCGCCGTCGCCACCGAGGCGCAGGCCGCGGTGAGCGGCAAGGTGTGCGTGTCCGCCCTGCCGTCCCAGGCCCGGACCACCCTCGGCCTGATCGCCAAGGGCGGGCCGTTCCCGTACTCCCAGGACGGCGTGGTGTTCACCAACAAGGAGCACGTGCTGCCCTCCCAGCGCTCCGGCTACTACCACGAGTACACCGTGGTGACCCCGGGCGCGCCGACCCGCGGCACCCGCCGGATCGTCACAGGCCAGCGCTCGCACGAGGACTACTACACCGCCGACCACTACGCGACCTTCCGCCTGATCGACTTCGGCTGCTGACCCGACCCGTCGCCCCCGGGCCCCGGCCGCGCGCCGGGGCCCGCTGCCGTTCCCGCCCCTTGCCCTTGCCGATGCTGCCTGGTGCCGTTGCCGCTCACCGCCGTTCCCGCCGACCGCCGCGCGGGGCCCGGACGATAGGGTCGGCGCTGCCCGCCCGTACCCCCTCCGGAGGATCCCGTGCCGCAGCTCCTGGTCGACCACTCGGCCGAACTCGCCCTCGACCGGGACGCCCTGGCCGCCGAACTGCACAAGACGGTCACCGAGGTGATCGACACCACGGTGGCGGAGTGCAAGACCCTGTTCCGCCCGGCCCCGCACCACACCGTCGGTGACGGCGCGAGCGGTGAGGCCGTGGTGCTGGTGGAGGTGAAGATCCTGGCCGGCCGGACCGCCGCGCAGCGCGCCGAACTGACCGCCCGGGTACTCGACGTGCTGCGCTCCCACCTCGCCGTACCGACCGCGATCGGCGTGCAGGTCACCGAACTCGACCGCGACACCTACCGTTTCGTCCACCACCCGGGCCGCTGAGCGGCCGCCGGAGCGGCGCCCGCCCTCCTGCACCCGGGCCCGTCACGGAAGCGCCGCCCCCGCGCGCCAGCCCACCGGGCCGGTCCGCGCTACCGACCGGTCGAACACCGACGGTATCGTGACAGGGTCGTGGAGGGGGACGCACATGGTGAAGTCAGCAGCTGGTGACGGGACGGGCGGGCCGGAGCAGCCGGGGGAGCGCGCCTCGGCCATCGCCCGTCGGCTGGACCGGCTGATGGCCCGGGAGGCGACCAGATCGGGCGGCCGGCCCCCCGCCTACCGCGAACTCGCCGACCGGATCAACCGCCTGGCGGGGCGGGACGTCATCTCCCGTGACACCGTGCGCAACCTCCACCTCGGCCTGAACCAGAAGGGCCAGGCCTGCAACCCCACCGTGGACACGCTCGACTGGCTGGGCCGGGGCTTCGGCATCGGCGCCGGCGCGAGCTACTTCCTGGACGACGCCAAGGCCGCCGTGGTGGACGAACAGCTCGACCAGCTGGAGCGGATCGCCGAGTTGCGGCAGGCGCTGGGCAACGACGGGGTGGTCAACCTGGTCAAGCGGGCCTCCGCGCTGTCCGACGGCAGTCTGCGGGTGCTGCTCTCGCTCGCCGACAACCTCCGCAAGCTCGAACAGGACGCGAGCGGACAGGGCGCGAGCGGTCAGGGCGCGAGCGGTCAGGGCGCGAGCGGTCAGGGCGTCGTCGGCAGGGGCGTGGCAGGTCAGGAGGCGGGTCCGACCGGCGCCGGATGAGCGGGAGCACCGCACCACGCACCACCGTCCCCCGACCGGCTCCCGCCCCTCGCTCCGAAGGAACACCCCCGCCTTGGCCTTCCCCCGCGGCCTGCGCCGACGCTGCGAGCAGCGGCTCTCCGGCCTGAGCCTGCCCGCCCCGTTCACCGTCGAGGGCTTCCGCGCCGCCCTGGAGCGCGAGCGGGGACGCCGCATCGTCATGGAGCCGCTGCCCGCCCTCGGCCCCGACCTGCCCTGCGGGCTGTGGATCGCGCTGCCCAGCGTCGACGTCGTCTACTACGAGGAACGCACCAGCCCCGCCCACCAGGACCTGATCAAGCTGCACGAGCTCGGCCACGTCCTGTGCGGCCACACCGGCACCCTCGAACTCTCCCGGCTCACCGCGCTGCTGCCGGACCTGACGCCCGAACTGATCGCCCAGCTGATGGGCGCGGGCCGCACCAGCTACCACACGGCCGAGGAGCAGGAGGCGGAGATGATCGCCCTGCTGCTCGCCGACCTGGTCGGCTCCACCACCGACCCGAGCCCGGTCTCCGACCGGCTGGCCGAGAGCCTGCTGCACCCGATACGCCAACCCCGGTGGAGGAAGTCCTGATGCGCCCGCTGTTCACCTGGCTGATGCCCTCACTGATCTGGGGCGTCGTGCTCTGGCGGGCCCCGACGGCCTTCACCACCCGGGCGAACCGGGCGCTGTGGGCGGCCTTCACGGCGATCGCCCTCGGGCTCAGCTGCCGTCCGGCCTTCGTCGAGCGGGCCCTGGGCGAGCTCACCGGCATCCGGGACGTCACCCAGCTGCTCAAGCACCTGGTCGGCATCGCCGCGGTGTACTTCCTGCTGGAGTACGTCCAGGAGGTGCGCCACCGCCCGGAGCGGCCCCGGGCCGCCCGCGCCCGGCTGCTGTCGGCGCTGGCCGCGAGCATCGTGCTGAGCCTGCTGTTCGTCTTCGCCCTCCCGCACGACGCCGACGGCGCCTTCGGCATCGACGCCCACTTCGGGGACCCGTGGGTGAAGGCCTACCTGTGCGTCTTCAACACCGCCTTCGCACTGGCCAGCGCACGGGCGATGGTGCTGTTCTGGTCCAACCGGGCGGCCGTTCCGCGCGGGGCGCTGCGGGTGGGGATCACCTGCCTGGCGGCCGCCGGAGCGACCGGCCTGCTGTACACGCTCTACCGGTACTGGTTCACCCTCGCCAAGGGCGACTCCACCCGCTTCGACGCCGCCGGGAAGCCGATCCCGCTCCAGGACACGGCGAGCGAGGTGCTGCCCGCCCTGATGCTGGTGCTGCTCGTCCTCGGCGTCACCATCCCGCCGGCCCGGACGGTGGTCGGCTACCTGCGCGACCAGTACGCGCTGTGGCGGCTGCACCCGCTCTGGGCGGACGTGGTGGCCGCCGTCCCCCAGGTGGTGCTGGGCACCCCGAGCAGCCGGCTGCGGGACGTGCTGACCGTCCGGGACCGCTCGGTCGAACTCGCCCACCGGGCCTTCGCCATCCGGGACGCCGCCCTGGTGCTGCGCGAGGACACCCAGGGCTCCGGGTGCGATCCCGCCTGCGGGGACACCCGGGCCGCCGAGTGCGTCCCGACGCCCGCCGCCTGCGAGGACCTCGCCCGGGTCGAGGCCCGCTGGCTGCGCGCCGCCGTCCGCCACCGGGCCCGCGAGCTGCCCGCCCCCACCCCGCCGGCGGCCCTCGCCGCGACCACCGGCGGCCGCACCCCGCGCGAGGAGATCGCCTGGATGCTGGCCGTGGCCGCCGCCTACCGCCGGCTCGGCGCGGACGGGACGGCGTAGCCACCGAAGGCGCCCCGTCGCCCAAGCTCTCCGGCCGACCGGCCAGTTGACGCACCGACGGGCCGGTCGGCGACTCTGTTCGCCGGTCAGTGCCGTACGGGAGGTGCGGTTTTCGGCTTCTGGCGATTATAATCGTCACCGCAGCGGGGGTGACCCGCCGGACCAACAGGGGGTCGGGGCATGTTCAGCACGGTCGACAGCCGCGGCGGACACCGCCGGAGCCGTGACACGGGCTGGAGCTAGCCGGGGGCACGACGGCCCTGTCCGGCCTGCGGGTGTCCGGTGGCCGGGTGGCCGTACGGAGCGTTCCCGTCCCACGGGGGTGGGCGGGAGCGCTCCGTACGGCCATCGAGCCGTCGCGGGACGGTCGTCGGCCGGCCAGGCGGCCGGGCCTTCGGGCGGGCGTCAGCCGGTGGGTGGCGGTCCGGTCCAGCCGGTGTGGTGGAGCCAGTCCTCGAAGGTCATCAGGGCGGGGTCCAGGCGGCGTAGGAGGTCGATGTCCCGGTCCCGCGTGTAGAGGTCGCGGTCGGCGAAGAACCGGAACATCGCCGCGTAGTCGTGGCCGAAGACGGGTCGGGCGGCGCGCAGTTCCTCGTGCGGCATCGGGACGTACGTGCTGGGGGTGCCCGTGACCCGGGTGAAGGTGGCGGCGATCTCGTCGCCGGTGAGGCTGTCGCCGATGACCGCGAGGTCGCGGGCACCCCAGGACTGCCAGTCGTCGAACATGCGGCAGGCGAACCGGGCGATGTCGTCGAGGGCGACGAGCGGATAGCGGGCGGAGCCGAGGGGGAGCCGGAAGGTCAGGCCGCCCCGGCCGTCCGGTCGGGGGGTGAGCCGGTCCCGCAGGTTCTCGAAGTACGGCGCGGTGGTCAGGATCGAGACGTGCTCGGTGTACCAGCCGTCGCTCTCCTGGCGGAGCATCTCCTCCGACCGCATCAGCTGGATGTGGGCGGCGACGGCCGCCTTGCTGTCGAAGTGCGGGACGGGACGGCCGGTCAGGGACACCGCACTGTCCAAGGAGGACCAGATGAAGCGTTCCACCCCGGCCCGCGCCGCGGCGGTCAGCAGGTGCAGCCCTTGCCGGTACTCACCCACGGCGCTGCCCGTCGCGAAGAAGTCCGTGTTGGCGAACACGCGGTCGGCCTGCCCGATCAGGACGTCGAGGGCCGCCGGGTCGGAGCGGACCAGCCGCACGCGGCCGGGGGCGGTGGCGGCGAGAGCGGTGGCGTGGGCGGACTCCGGGTGGCGGGTGGGGACGGTGACGGTGGCGTCGGTGGTGGCCAGCAGGTGCCGGACCAGGTGGCTTCCCATGGCGCCGGTGCCGCCGACGACGAGGACGTGGGTCACGGCGTTCCTCCCCGCTGCGCCAGGACGTGCTCGGCCAGCTGGGCGTGGGTGGCGACCCAGACGTCGCCGGACTCCCGGAGGTGGTCGAGGATCTGGCCGACCATGCCCGCGAGGAGCGGCCGGCCCGCGACATGGGCGTGGACGGTGAGCCGGAAGACGCCCGGGCCGGGAGCGGCGAGCAACTCGTCCAACAGCGCGCGGTGCAGGTCGCGGTAGGCGTACGGGCCGGCCGCGGTGTCCCGGACGTCGGAGTGGTCGCCGTGCATGAGGGAGACCAGGGGACCGTGGGCGGTGGACAGGACCTGCGGGAGTTCGTGGTCGCAGTGGTCGCCGGTCCAGCGGTAGCCGGCCTCGGCGAGGAGGCCGTCGGTGTCCCGCGAACCGGTGGCGCGCGGGCTCAACCAGCCCGTCGGACGCACCCCGGTGACCTGGCGGAGGGCGTCCGTGCAGCGACGGATGTTGGCCCGCTCGGCGTCGACGTCGAGCAGTGCGGGCACCACGTCCTGGGCCCAGGAGTGCGCGGCGATCTCGTGGCCCGCCTCGTGCACGGCCAGGACGGTCCCGGGGTGCCGCTCGGCCACCAGCCCGTTCACGCCGACGGTGGCGGGCAGGTCACCGAGGACGGTCAACAGCCGCCGGATACCGGTGGTGACGCCGTAGTCCACCCAGGAGGCGCTGTGGGTGTCGTCGACGCCGGGCAGCGGCCACGCCGCGGCCATCGGCGCGTAGGCGGGCCAGTGCCCCGGTGACCACAGCTCCAGCGCGACGGTGACCAGCGCGGCGACCTTCCGCCCGCCCGGCCATGCGGATTCCGTTCCCATGCGGGTTCCCCCAGCTCGGTAGCTTCCGTGATGGACGTCATGGACGCTAGTGAGGCGGCGGTTACCTCCGGGTTCCCGGCGCTGGACTACCGTCGCACCATGCGTGAGTACCCCGGGAGCGACTTCCTCGCCGACTGCCCGGCCCGGTTGGCGGTCGAGGTCATCGCCGACAAGTGGGCCGTGGTCGTGCTGTTCGCGTTGAGCCGGAGGCCGTGCCGACACGGCGAGTTGGCCGAGTCGATCGGCGGGGTCTCGCGGAAGGTGCTGACCCAGACGCTGCGACGGTTGCAGGGGCACGGCCTGGTCGGCCGTCACGCCGGGGCCGGGAAGGTCGAGTACGCGCTGACGGACCTGGGCCGGACGCTGGTCGAGCCGATCGCCGTGCTCACCCGGTGGGGTCATGAGCACGGCGCGGCGGTGACGGCGTTCCAGGAGCCCGGGACGGACTGAGCGCCCGCGGCCCCCTCCTCGCGTCCCCGGCTGCGAGGAGGGACCTACCTCAGGCGAGCAGGCGGGCCGGGAGGTACGGGGACTCGACGTGGACGGCCCAGCCCCGGCGCCGGGCGTGGCAGGCGAGGGCGAGGACGTCGAGGCTGATCGCGGCCTCGGCGTCGGTGGCGCGGTCGGCGACCGAGTGGTGGTCGCGGTGGGCTTCGAGGGCGTCGATCAGCGCCAGGTTGAAGCTCGTCTCGTCGCCCTCCACGAGCTGGGAGAAGAGGACCACCGGCGGGCCGGGGAAGCCCCACTCCTTCGTCCGCTCGGCCTCGCGCAGGGCCCGTTCGGTGGCCGGGAGCGGGTCGACGCCCCGGAAGTAGTCGTGCAGGGCGACGCGGTAGCAGGCGTACGCGGAGCGGTCGGTGGTGGAGTGGGTGGGGCCGGCGAGGACGACCGGGGCGAGGTCCTCGCGGACGCCCGTGATCAGGGCGAGGTCGAGGGCGAGCTGCCAGTGGCCGGGGCCGGTGTCCTCGTCCCGGGTGGCCGGGTAGCGGACCGTGCGGCCGCCGATGGTCACCTCGGCCTCGGTGCCGGGCTCGGCGAGGGCGATGCGGAACAGCGCGGCGCCCAGTTGGGAGGCCAGGCGCAGACCGGCGAGCTGGGTGTCGGTGACGTCGGCGGACTGCGAGGCGCGGGCCCGGAGGAGGAGCACCTGCTTGCCCAGGGCGCGGGCGAGCAGGGCGACGGTGTGGCGGTCCTCGGGCCCGGGGTCGATCGCTTCCCGGGTGCGCCGCTCGTACAGGGCCTCGCTGTCGGGGTGGAGGGGGAGGGCCGGGCTCGGCCGGTCGATGCGGACGGGGCCTGCGGCGAGCCGGGCGACGGCGTCGGGGCGCCGGTCGCGGCCGAGACCGGCGACCCGGGGGCCGGGGCCGGCGAAGCCGGTGACCAGGGCATGCGGGAGGTAGTCGGTGTCGACGGCGGGGAGCCAGCCGTGGGCCCGGTGGGCGAGCGCGGCGAGGGCGAGCGGGAGCAGCGGGAGGAGGCTGCGGGGGCTGGTGCCGTCGGCGCGGTCGAGGAGGGCGAGCAACCCGGAGTCGAAGGCCGCGCGGTCCTCCGCCGCGAGGGCGCGCAGGGTGCGGAGGGCCTGGGTGGCCTCGCTGTCCCGGTCCTCGATCCGGGCCAGTGCGGCGTCGATGGCGGCGAGCCGCTGTTCGGCGGTCGCGGCTTCGGTCGGCTTGCTGTCAGTCGGCTCGCCGCCGGTCGCGTCCTCGTCGCGGGTACGGCCCAGGAGGTGGGCCATGAAGCCGTTGACGAGCTGGGCGGCGGAGTAGCCGCCGCCGGCGGGCATGGCCTGCCAGGTGAGGGCGAAGGCCTCGCCGTGCCGGGTGAACCGGTCGGAGAGGATCGCGAGGCAGAGCGCGTCGAGCCAGTACCGGGGGAGGACGAGGCTGCGCCGTACGCTCCCGTCCGCCTCCTCCGGGTCGTAGCTCATCCCGAAGTTCGGGTAGTCGAGGAACACCTGGAAGCCGTCGTACGCGTAGTACGCGGCGAAGGCGATGGCGCCGGCGGCGGCCTCGGCGGCGTCCTTGAGGACGGCCCGGGCCTCCGGGGTGTCGAGGGCGGGGGAGTCGGCGGAGAGCGCGCCGAGGTGGTCGAGGAACTCGTCGGCGATCAGCCGCCATTCGGTGGCGGTCATCAGATCGGCGCGCGCGTACGAGCGGACCATCCGTCCGATCCGGTCGGTGAAGCCCTCGCGGGCCGCCGAGACCGCCGCTCCGTCCACCTGGTGACGTTCGATCCGCACAGTGCCGCTCCTTGATCCCTTGCCCGGCCGTCAGCCTAGACGTGGGGTCCGACAGTGCGCGGCGCGGGGGCCGGTGGCGGCCATCCGATTTCAAACGATGTTTGAAAATGGTCGTGGGCGCGCTAGTGTCATGATCGGCGGCGGCGGAGCATGCGGGCTGGGGGCCCGGAATCCCGCCTGCCATGGAGAAGTTGACGGCCAGTCGTACCGGACTGTCCGCACGCGCCGGGTCCGCCGCCGCTGAACCGTCCACGGACCGCCCATGCATCGTCGTGACCGCGAGGGAGAGCACATGCCGGAGAAGCTGAGCCGTGAAGCGACCGGGGAGGCACCGGCCTTCGACACCGCCCGCTGGCAGGCCCGGCTCGACGGACTCCTCGCCGCCCACCGCATCCACGGCGCCACCCTGGCCGTGCTGGCCGGCGGTGAGATCCACGAACTGGCCTCCGGCATCCTGCACTCGGAGACCGGCGTGGCCGTGACCGCGGACTCCGTGTTCCAGATCGGCTCCGTCAGCAAGGGCTACACGGCCGCGATGGTGGTGCTGCTCGCGGAGGCCGGAAAGCTCGACCTCGACGCGCCGGTCGTGGACGTCCTGCCGGAGTTCGCCATCGCCGACACCGAGGCCACCCGCACCATCACGCCACGTCAACTCCTCAACCACACCAGCGGCATCGAGGGCGACTTCGTCAGCGACACCGGCCGCGGGGACGACTGCCTGGCCCGCTACGTCGAGGGCGCCCGTACGGTCGGACTGACCAACCCGCCCGGCGCGACCGTGTCGTACTCCAGCACCGCGTACAACGTCCTCGGCCGGATCGTCGAGGTCGTGACCGGCGGCACGTGGGACGAGGCGTTGAAGGAACTGCTCACCGGCCCGCTCGGGTTGGAGCACACCATGACCCTGCCGGAGGAGGTGCTGCGCTTCCGCGCCGCGATGGGGCACATGGGCGACCCGGGCGAGGAGCCGGTGCCCACGCCGCTGTGGAACATGATGCCGCGGTCGGCCGGCCCGTACGGCGGGATCTGCGCGACGGCGGCCGATGTCGCCCGGTTCGCGCGGCTGTTCGTGGACGGCGGCGCCGCGCCGGACGGGACGCGGGTGCTGCCGGAGGCCGTGGTCGGGGCGATGCTGAACCGCGAGGTCGAGATGCCCGACCAGTGGTTCCTCGGCGCGCACTGGGGGCTCGGCTGGGGGCTCTTCGAATGGGACGGCGTCCGGGGGTTCGGGCACGACGGCAGCACCTTCGGGCAGCTGGCGTACCTGCGGGCGATGCCGGAGAAGGGCGTCGCGGTGGTGCTGCTGACGAACGGCGGGGGAGCGGCGCCCAAGGTGTTCGAGGCGCTGTGCCGGGAACTGTCGGCGGAGCTCGCGGACGTGACGATGCCCGGCTTCGAGCCGCCGGCCCGGCCGCCGGTGGTCGAGCTCGGGGGGTTCGTCGGCAGGTACCGCCGCGAGGGCTTCCTGATGACGATCGCCGAGAGCGGAGGTGAGGGCCGCGGCGAGGGCGACGCCGAGGGCGTGCTGACCCTGACGTACGAGGGCGCCGACGGCCTCGCGGGAACCTTCGACCCGCTGGTGTGGCAGCTGACGGCGGTGTCGGACGCCCCGGCGAAGACCGTCTTCGCGGGGCGTCGGAACGAGAAGGACGCGTGGATACCGGTGGTGTTCTACGCCCTGGCCGACGGGAGCCGGTACGTCCACTTCGGCGTCCGGGCCACGGCCAAGTCGGCGTAGCGACGCGGGCGTGAAGGGGCCCGGCAGCGGCGTCACCCACGCCGCTGCCGGGCCCCTCGGCGCCTGCGGCCGCTCGCCGCTGCCGCCGGGTCAGCGCGTGCCGGTCAGTCGGTCAGTCGGTCAGTCGCCGACCGAGACCGTGGCCGTGCGGCCCGGGGCGAGGGTGACGGTGGCGGTGGTGTACGTCCGGCCGTCGACCGTCGTGGTGCGGGTCGGCTGCGGGTGGCCGTCGACGGTGAGGGTGGTGTGGGCGCCGGGGAAGCGGGCTTCCCAGGTGAGGCGGTCGGGGCCGGTGTCGGTGAGGGTGCTGCTGCGCTGCCCGTCGTGGCGGAGGGTGACGGTGCCGGAGCCGACGGGGATGTCGGCGACCTGGACCCAGCCGATGTCGGCGGGCAGCTGGGAGGTGGTGGTCAGGGCGTGGGCCGCAGCGTCGGGTTGGACGCCGAGGAGGCCCTGGACGGTCTGGGCGAGCAGGGTGAAGGGGAGCTCGGGGTAGTCGCCGTTGAGCATCCGGCCGCTGGCGTGGGTCCGGTCGACACCGCGGTAGATCTGCCGCATCCACTTCCAGGCGGTGGCGCCGTCGTGGTTGGCGAAGTAGGTGTCGGGCAGGTAGGTGAGGGCCTCGGCGTTGACGGAGGCCTGGGGGCCCGACTCCTGGGTGTCGATGTACCGGAGGTAGTCGTCGAGACGGGGGCCGGGGGCGAGGAGCTTCTTCATCGGCATCAGCACGCTGGTCTCGTAGCCCCAGCCGCTGACCGGGCGGCCCTGGGTGTCGTAGCCGTGGACGAGTTCGGCGGGGTGGTCCGGGTCGGTGCTCCAGGTGGTGTTGACGTAGGTCCGCAGGGTGTCGGCGGCCTGCCGGTACCCGGCCGCGCCGGTGGTGTCGCCGCGGGCGGCGGCGAGGGTGGCGGCGGCGAGGTAGGCCTGGTACTGGGAGGCGAGGGCGTCGCCGGCCTCGGCGTAGGCGGTGGTGGCGTTCTCGGCGTAGCCGGCGGTGCCGGCGAAGATGCTGCCGCTGGTGGCCTGGGGGATCGGGACGCCGTGGTCGTCGATCGGCCCGGGGTGCCGGGTGATGAAGCTGCCGAGGGTGGTGCGGACGTAGTCGGTGAGGAGCGGGTCGTCGGCGTAGTCGCGGTCGCCGGTCCACTGGTAGGCCTCGCCGGTCTTCTGGACCAGTTCGAAGGGGGCGGGCAGCTCGCGGACGAAGCTGGTGGGGCCGTGGTAGTCGATGGCGGCGTTGGTCCTGGCGTCGAAGTTGAGCGCCCAGACCGGGTAGTCGCCGTTGAGGTCGGTGGCGGAGGCGGCGAAGGCGCGCAGCATGGTCTTGTTCTGGGCGTCCAGGCCGAGCAGGTGGGCGCCGACCAGCTGGTGGGCGAAGTCGCGGCTGTAGAAGGCGGAGCGGAAGGGGTAGCCGGCCCAGTAGGTGGTGTCGTAGGTGCCGGTGGAGGTGCCGCCGGTGTTGTTCTCGTCCATGTTCAGCACACCGGGGGCGCCGGCCTGTTGGACCCAGCCGTTGGCCTTGGTCTTCGCCCAGTCGAACAGGGCCACCAGCTCGGGGTCGGAGGAGCTGATCCGCGGGTCGTTCGGGGCGGCGGGGGCCACGGACGCGTCGTCGACGTTGATCCAGCCGGACGGGGCGGAGCCGATGGCGAGGGTGATCCGGTCGCCGGGCGCGACCGTGACGCGGGGGAGGGTGTACCTGGCGTACACGGGTTGTTCGGGCAGGGTCAGGGACCGTACGACGGTGCCGTTGACGGCCACCGAGAAGCTGCCCCCGGCCGCGCCGGTGGCGATCCAGGCGGACAGGTCGTACGTCCCGGCGGTGACGGCGGTGAGCTGCCGGCTCACCCGGTGGTCGGGGCCCGCGTCGAGGTAGGCGAGGCGGCCGCCGTAGTGCGGGTTGTTGGTGGCGACGCCGGTGTGATCGGTGAACGTCCAGCCGGTGGTGCCCTGTTCGAAGCCGGGGTTGTCGAGGACCAGCGGCTCGGTGCGGGTGAGGGTCCAGCGCTGGTCGGGGGCGGAGTCGCAGCGGCGGGCCAGCACCGGCAGGTCGGCCCGGTCGGAGTGGTCGGTTCGGCCGGGGTGGTCGGCGGGCGTGGCGTGCGGCGCGGTGAGGCACTGGCCGTCGTCGAGGGCGGTCAGGGTGTGGCCGCCGCCGGGGGCCGGGGAGACGGCGAACCGTTCGTGGTCGGGGTGGCTGCCGCAGTCCTCGGTCACGGCGGTGCGGGCCCGTTGGTGCGCGGGGCCGGTGACGACCAGGCACTGCCCGGTCGCGGCGTTGACCAGGAGGTAGCCGGCGGGGGTCGCGGTCGCTCCCGGGGGCGGGGCGCCGGTCCGGCGCAGCTGCCAGCGCTGGCTCAACAGGCCCTCACAGGCGGCCCGGACGGCCGGGGTGCCGGGCCGGGCCTCGGCGAACCTCGGCCCGAGGCACCCGCCGCCCGGGGCCGCCCCGAGGACGTAGCCGCCGCCGTCCACCAGGGTGTCCTGGGCGGCCCGGGCCGGGGTCGCGGTGGTGACCTGGGCGCCGAGGACGGTGAGGGCGGCGAGGAGGGCGAGGCCGGACGGCAGTGCGGTGGCGCGGGCACGGGGCGCGGGGGGCATGCGGGCTCCTTGACGGGGACCTGAGCATTTGAACGTTCAAAATCGCGGCAAAAGCCTTGACCCATGTGATCGGTGACATGTGTTATTTCACATGTCGCATCGGAAGCCGTCAACGGAAAGCGCACGGGCGGCTGCCAGTCCCCCCGATTCCGACCGAGTGTCACCCCCCACGCACCCCCACCACCCCCACAGGAGCGCACGTGCGCCTTCTCCCACGCCGCCTCGCGGCACCCCTGCTCGCCTCGGCCCTCGCCGTGACCGGCCTCGGGGCCCTCACCCTCGGAGCGGCCACCCCGGCCGCCGCGCTCGGCAACGGCAACGCCCTCACCCCGCCGATGGGTTGGAACTCCTGGAACTCCCTCGGCACCGAGGTCACCGAGCAACAGGTCGTCCAGACCATCGACTTCATGGCCGCCAACGGCCTGGTGGCGGCCGGCTACAACACCGTCACGGTCGACGACGGCTGGTCGCTCTGGCACCGCGACGGCCAGAGCGCCGACTTCGTCCGGACGCCGTACGGCTCGATGCAGCTGTACGACACCGCCGGGAACCCGGTCGCCGGGACGGACGGCACCGGCAACGACCCCACCTCCGGCCACCTCGTCCCGCGCCCCGACCACTTCCCCTCGCAGACCGTCGACGGCCGGACCGTCAACGGCATCCAGTACCTGGCCCAGTACGCCCACAGCAAGGGCATGAAGTTCGGGCTCTACGCCACGGACACCTACGAGACCTGCCAGATGCACCCCGGCAGCCTCGGCCACGAGGCCACCGACGCGGGCGACTTCGTCTCCTGGGGGGTCGACTACGTCAAGTACGACGACTGCCCGTACGGGCCGCAGATCACCGGCCCGGACGGCCACGACTACGCGACCCAGGGCGAGGGCAAGGAGCTCACCCGCTCCGTCTACGCCCGCGTCCAGACCTTCCAGCGGGCCCTCGACGCCGCCTCCGCCGCCCAGGGCCGCCCGAAGGTCACCCTCAGCGTCTCCGCCCAGCCCGCCCACACCGGCGTGCCCTACCTCCTCGACCCGGCGGACCCGGCCCGCACCGACCCGGTCGTCCGGGCGGCGGGGACGGCGCCGTTCAGCGCGCCCGGCTACGCCCCGACGGGCGTCTGGTGCGGCCAGGTGGCCAACCTGTGCCGGATCGGCGGGGACCGGGACAGCGAGCTCGACGGCGTGCTGTGGAACGGGCAGCTTCAGACGGCCCTGCGCTACCCCGGGAACGTGCGCCCGGGCAGCTGGAACGACCTCGACATGATGTACACCGGCTGGAACGACGTCTACGGCCTCTACGGCACCACCGACACCTGCACCTGCCACAAGCCGTTCACCGACGACGAGTCGCGCACCGAGACCTCCGTGCTCGCGATGCTCGCCGCCCCGCTGATCTCCGGGGCCGACCTGCGGACCGCCGCCCAGTCGCAGCACACCGACGGCGGCCACACCTGGTCCACCGGGATCGGCGCGTCGAGCCTGGCGGTCCTGGAGAACCGGGACGTGGTCGCCGTCGACCAGGACGCGCTGGCCCAGCCCGCCACCCTGGTCGGCGCCGCGCCCACGAGCAGCACGGCGCCGGTGGTGCTCAAGCGGCAACTGGCCGACGGGAGCACCGCCGTCCTGCTGGTCAACCAGGACCCGGCCGCCGCGCACACGATCGGCACGGACCTCGCCTCGCTGGGGCTGACCGGCGGGTTCGGCTACAAGGAGCTGTGGTCCGGCGCGACCGGCACCGTGACCGGCAGCGCCGCGGTCGGCGGCACCTGGGTGCCCGCGCACGGCGTCGCGATGTACCGGCTCACCCCGCAGGCCGCGACCGGCCCGGCGACGGTCGTGGACGACGGCAAGTACCACGCCCTGGGCACGGGCGGCTCCGGCGGCCCGGTGCTGGAGGTCGCGGGCACGTGCAGCGCGCCGCTGGGCGCGGCCGCCGACGTCAACACCTGGTGGCCCACCCACACGTCGGAGCAGTGGATCTTCACCGGCAACCCGGACGGCACCGTGCGGATCAGCGATAACTGCGACACCGCCACCCACGTCCACACCGTCCTGGCGGCGGGCACCTCGCCGGGAGGCAGCGCCTACCTGCTGAACTACTCGCCGGGCAACCCGTGGCAGGAGTGGCGGGTCGTCCGGAACACCGCGACCGGGGTGCTCACCGTCACCAACGTGGCCACCGGGCTCGCGCTCGACGCGGGCGGCGGGGCGGCGGGCACGACGGTGACCACCGCGGCGCCGAACGGCGCTGCGGCGGGGCAGGGTTGGAGTGTCCTCTCGTAGCCCCGACCGCGTGACGTGACCGGGTGACGTGACCGGGTGACGCACCGCCGGGGCCGGGCGCCGGGGTCCGTGGTGGGATGATGGCCCGGACGGTTCCGCAGGTGAGGGGTGGCGCGGCGCATGAGCAGCAGGTTGCGGGTGCTGAGGCAGCAGAACCGGCTGAGCCTGGAGGCGCTGGCCGAGCAGGTCGGCGTCACCAAGAGCTACCTCTCCAAGGTCGAGCGCGGCCTCAGCGACCCGTCGATCTCGACCGCCCTCAAGCTGGCCCGCGCCCTCGGGGTCGACGTCGGCCGGCTGTTCTCGGACGAGGTCGAGCCGGAGCTGGTGACCGTGGTCCGCGCCGGGGAGCGGACCCCGATCGCGGGCGGGGCCGGCCCCGGCGCCCCGCACTACGAGGGCATCGCGACCGGCCTCAGCGGCAAGCGGATGGTGCCGTTCGTGATGTACCCGCCGACCGACGCCACCGGTTCCCCGTTCAAGTCGCACCCGGGGGAGGAGTTCTTCTTCGTCCACGCGGGCGCGGTGGAGCTGGAGTTCCCCGAGCGGACGGTGGAGCTGGGACCGGGGGACAGCGTGTACTTCAACTCGGCGGTGCCGCACCGCTGCCGGAGCACCGGTCCGGAGCCGGCCCACATCCTCGTGGTCATCCACGACGAGCAGGACGGCACCGTGGACCGGGTCCCCAGCCTGCCCTGAGTGCCTCAGCCTGCCCTGAGTGCCGCTGTTGCCCGGTTCCCCTGTTCCCCGGCGGGGGTTCAGCCGGTGGCGTCCGCCAGCAGCCGGGCCAGCTCCGCCCGGCGCTCCTCCGCCAGCGGCAGCAGCGGCGGCCGGGGCTCGCCGACGTCCAGGCCGAGCAGGGAGAGGCCCGCCTTGACCGTGGTCGGCAGCCCGCCGCGCATCAGGAACTGCAGGACGGGCAGCTGGCGGTAGTACACCTCGCGGGCCGCGTCCAGATCGCCCGTGCGCACCGCCCGGTACAGCTCCAGCGGGAGTTCGGGGATCAGGCAGGGCGCAGCCGTGCACCAGCCGCTGGCGCCGGCCGCGAAGGCCGCCAGCGCGAGCGGGTTGGAGCCGTTGTAGAACGGCATTGCGCCGTCGGAGAGTTGGGTGAGGCGGTGCATCCGCTGGATGTCGCCGCTGCTCTCCTTGACCATGGTGATGTTGTCGACGTCCCGGACCAGCCGGTGGATGAGCTCCGGCGGGAGGTCGACCCCGGCCGTCCTGGGGTTGTTGTAGATCATGATCGGGATGCCGACGGCGTCGGCGACGGCGGTGTAGTGCCGGGTGATCGCCTCTTCGTCGAGCGTCCAGTAGGAGAGCGGGAGGAGCATCACCACGTCCGCGCCGGCCTGTTCGGCGAAGCGGGCGCGGCGCACGGCGCTGCGGGTGGTGAGGTCGGCGATGCCGACGACGGTGGGGACGCGGCCCGCGACGGCGGAGACGGAGGCCTCGGCGACGGCGTACCACTCCGGGTCGTCCAGGTAGGCGCTCTCGCCGGTGGAGCCGAGCGGGGCGACGGCGTGGCAGCCGGAGACGACCAGACGGTCGATCAGTGCCGTGAGCCCGTCGAGGTCGAGGCCGCCGTCGGTGCGGGAGAACGGGGTCACCGGGTACGCGATGATCCCTTCCAGGGTGGTCGCCATGTCAGGACTCCTTCCGGGCGGGTGCGGCGGGTGCGGCGGGTGTAGCGGGTGCGGCGGTCGGGGTGGTGAGGGCGTCGCCGTGGCCGGCGCGCAGGGCGCGGCGGGCGTAGTAGGCGAAGTTCGCCTGGCCGCGCTTGGGGGTGGAGATCCAGTCGTGGGCCTCCTGGGCGAGCAGGCCGGGGATCTCCTGGATCTTCCCGGCCGCGCTCGCCAGCAGCTGGAGCTTGGCGGCCCGCTCGAAGAGCAGGGCGAGGGTGCAGGCCTCCTCGACCGTACCCGTGGCGACCAACTGGCCGTGGTGGGCGAGCAGCAGGGCGCGCTTGTCGCCGAGGGCCGCGGAGATGATCTCGCCCTCCTCGTTGCCGACCGGGATGCCGGGCCAGGTCTCCAGGAACGCGCAGTCGTCGTACAGCGGGCACATGTCCATGTGCGAGACCACGAGCGGGGTCTCCAGCATGGACAGCGCGGAGATGTGCAGCGGGTGGGTGTGGATGATGCAGTTGACGTCGGGTCGGGCACGGTAGACCCAACTGTGGAAGCGGTTGGCCGGGTTGGCCATGCCGTCGCCCTCCAGGACGGTGAGGTCCTCGTCGACGAGCAGCAGGTTGTCCTCGGTGATCTCGTCGAAGCCGAGGCCCAGCCGCTGGGTGTAGTAGGTGCCGGGGCGTTCGGCGCGGGCGGTGATCTGCCCGGCGAGGCCGGAGTCGTGCCCGGCGTCGAACAGGATGCGGCAGGTGAGCGCGAGCTTCTGGCGCACCGTCCAGTCGTTGTCGGGTATCGCGGTCTGCATCCGGTGGTGGGCGAGTTCCACCAGTTCGGACTTGCCGGCCTCGAAGGTGTCGGTCATGGCCGTGGCTCTCCTCGGTGACGTGACGCGGTGGTGTCGCGTACGGTCGGGTGCGGTCAGGTGCGGCTGGCGTGCCTGTGGTTGTGCCTGCGGGTGTTCCTACGGGCGTGCCGCAACCGGGTGACACCTCGTTCACTGTAGGACACAAGGTGTCCTGCGTCCATGTCGCCTGCCGGAGGGGGCAGTTCAGCCGGCGGACCGGTGCTGGTGTCGTCGCTGGAACTGCCGGTGCCGTCGCCGCCGTCGGGCGAGCGCGATCAGCGCCGCGCACAGCGCGGTGGCGGCCAGCAGGAGCAGCCAGTTGCGCAGGTACGGCAGCGGTAGCACCGTCGGGTTGCCGGAGTCGCGGCCCGCCCGCAGGACGGCGGGCAGACCGACGGCGGTCAGCGCGGCGGCCACCACCAGCCAGCCGCGCAGCACCCAGCCGCGGACCGGGCCTGGCGCGCGGAGGGCCGGGCCCGCTGCGCGGAGTGCGGCCGCCACGGCGGCGCCCGTCAGGCAGGCCAGCGGCAGCCACAGCCCGTCGTGCAGGACCAGGGCGCCGACGGCCCACCACAGCACCCCTGCGGGCTCGGTGACGTAGGCGTCGTCGAGCAGCCCGTACAGGCCGACGCCGGTCAGCGTCAGCCCGGCCGCCAGGGCCGCCCCGCGCAGCCAGGTCGCGAGCGCGGTCATGCCAGCACCTCGATCCGGGCCACCCACTTGGTCTGCAGCACGCCGGGCCGGTTCGGCGCGATGATCCGTGCGGGGAAGCCGTGGTCCGCGCTGAGCTCCTCGCCGTCCACCCGCAGCGCCAGCAGGGTGAGCGGGTCGGCGGCGTACGGGGCGGGCAGCTCGGACACCCGGTACGGCCCCTCGGCCTCCAGCGAGGTGACCCGTACGGCCGCTCCCGGCGGCGCCCCGGCCCGCGCCAGCAGGTCCGCCACCCGGACCCCGCCCCACCGGGCGCTCACGCTCCAGCCCTCGACGCAGGCGATCGGCAGCACCGCCTCGTGCTGGGGGAGTCGGCGCAGCTCGGCGAGCCCGATCCGGAACGGCCGGGGGCCGTCGACCACCAGCCGCCAGTCGGCGGGTACGGTCACCGTCCCGGCCTGGGCGGCCGTACGGTTGACCGGCAGGCCGCCCGCCCCCTGGCCCGGGCGGCGCGGGGCCAGCAGGTCCACCGCGCGCAGCCAGGGCACGGTCTGCCCGGCGGTGGTGAGCGTCACCGCGCCGACGGCCGCTCCCACGGCGGTCAGGAACCCCCGGCGCCCGGCCACCGCCGGGGTACCCCGGGCGCGCCAGTGCCGGGCGACGAGCGGTGCCTTGACGGCCAGGTGGACCAGCAGGCCGCCGATCGCGAGCCAGGCCAGCCAGAAGTGGGTCTGGCGGAACGGGAACGGCCAGGGGTACCACTGGAGCGTGTTCAGGAGACCGGTGCACAGCTCCAGCAGCACGGCCGCCACCAGGACGGCGATGCCCAGCCGCTCCAGGGCGTGCAGCACGCTGCGGGCGGGCGGCCAGTCGAACAGCCGGGGGTAGACCGTCCACAGCTTCGTGCCGGTCAGCGGGATCGCGGCGATGCCGCTGATCACGTGCAGTCCCTGGGTGATCCGGTAGCCGTCCACGGGCCGGGAGGGCAGGTGCGGTGCGAGCCAGTGCGGCGGGTCCTGGAGGAGGTGGCTGGTCAGGCCGGTCAGGAAGCAGACCAGCAGGGCCGCGCCGAGCCACCGGCCGAGCACGACGGCCGTGCGCGGCTCGTGCAGCGCGGAGGTGAACGTGCCGTCGCGGAAGGGGCCGCGTCGCAGGGAGTCGGGCGGGGGAGGGAGCGGGCGGTCGAGGCGGCGCCGGGCACCGGAGGGCTTGGAATCCACCCGTCCATCGAAGCGCGCCGGACGTGCCGTGAGGTGCTGCGACGTCCTTACGGAATGCGAACGGCGCCGACCAGGGGGAGGCCCGGTGGGGCCGCGAGGGCCCTCGGTGTTCGGTCTTGGGGAACCGGACCGTGCCCGTTCCGGTGGGGCGAAACGGGCCGGCACCGGGAGCCTCATGCTCGTCACGGCTGCCAACGTTCCGCCAACGAATCACCAATGCCCCGCTGGTGACGGAAGTCTGGTGTGACGAAAGCCTGGTGACGAATGGTCACCGCACGTAGGGTCCACCCATGAACGACGAGATCACGACCACGTTCGGCAACAGGTTCTACTCGTTCGACGGTCGGATTCTGGAGATCTTCGGCAGTGACCCCATCCGCTTCCACGTCCGGTACCTGCACCTGAGCGTCACCGGCCCGGACCGGAAGGGGAAGCGGACGGTGGAGATCGCGCACGGCCGGCCGGAGGCGCCGGGGGCCCGCTACGTCTGGACGTACACGGCCGCCGAATGGGAGCAGGCCCAGGGCCTGGTCGAGCTGCTGGAGGCGGTGCAGGCGGCCGTCGACTCCGCTGCCGCCGTCTCCGTCTCCGGCCCCGGGCCCGGAGCCGGTTCCGGTTCCGGGCCGGGGTGATGCGGCCATCGGGTCGACATGCCCGTACCCACCCGCTCCCCGGGTCGTTGCTCCTGGCACGCAGGGACCGGTCCCTCGTCAGGGCGGCCGGACCGACGGGCAGCGAGCCGCGGCAGCCGAGCTGCGGCAAGCGAGCTGCGGGAAGCGGAAGCGAACGAGGGGTGCGACATGGGGCGAATCACGAGGCGGGGCTTCGTCGCGGGCACGGCGGCGGCACTCGGCGGGCTGGCCGCGGCCGGCCCGGCGCTCGCCGCAGGCCGGGGCGGGCCGCAGCAGAAGCCCCTGCGGGCGACGGCTGAACGGCGGGACGGCGCGCGGGACTTCCGCGGTGTCTGGCTGGCGACGGTGGCCAACCGGGACTGGCCCTCCCGGCCCGGCCTCACCGCGGAGGCCCAGCGCGCCGAGCTCCTCACCCTGCTCGACCAGGCGCAGGAGCGGCGGCTGAACGCGGTACTGCTCCAGGTCCGCCCCACCGCCGACGCGCTGTGGCCGTCCCCGTACGAGCCCTGGTCGGCCTGGCTCACCGGGGTGCAGGGCCAGGACCCCGGCTGGGACCCGCTGGGCACCGCCGTCCAGGAGGCGCACCAGCGCGGCCTGGAACTGCACGCCTGGTTCAACCCGTACCGGATCGCGACCCACGACGACCCCTCGCGGCTCGTCCCGACGCACCCCGCCCGGGTCCACCCCGACTGGGTGGTGAGCTACGGCGGGCGGCTCCACTACAACCCGGGCCTGCCGGAGGTCCGCAGCTTCGTGCAGGACGCCGTGCTCGACGCCGTACGCCGCTACGACGTCGACGGCGTCCACTTCGACGACTACTTCTACCCGTACCCGGTCGCCGGGCAGCGCTTCGACGACGACGCGGCCTACGCCCGGTACGGGGCGGACTTCCCCGACCGCGCCGCGTGGCGGCGCGACAACATCGACCTCCTGGTGCGGGAGACGGGCGCCCGGATCAAGGAGGCCAACGGCCGGGTGCGGTTCGGGATCAGCCCGTTCGGGGTGTGGCGCAACCGGGCGACCGACCAGCGGGGCTCGGCGACCACGGCGGGCATCGAGGCCTACGACGACCTGCACGCCGACACCCGGACGTGGGTGCGCGAGGGCTGGATCGACTACATCTGCCCGCAGCTCTACTGGAACATCGGCTTCGCCCCCGCCGACTACGCGCTCCTGGTGCCCTGGTGGGACGAGGTGGCCAGGGGCACCGGCGTCGACCTCTACCTCGGCGAGGCCCTGTACAAGGCGGGCGCGTCGGGCCAGCCCGCCGCCTGGCAGGACCCGGCCGAACTGTCCCGCCACCTCACCCTGGACCAGGACTACGGCACGGTCCGCGGCCACTGCTTCTTCGCGGCACAGGACGTCGCGGAGGACCCCATCGGCGCCATGGCCCGCGTCGTCGCCGACCACTACCCGCCGTCCCCGTCCCCGTCCCGGGACCGTCCGTGAGACCGTCCTGGTAGACGCGGACGGCGGCGTCCGCCCCCCTCAGGACAGCCCGGTGCCGGAGCGGCGGCGCTCCACGGCGCGGACGAGGTCGGTGCCGATCTCCGCGAGGAAGTCCGCCGCCGTGTCGAGACGCTGCCCGGCCGGGGTGCTGGCGCCCAGCAGGTCGGCGCCGGTGCGGGCGAACTCGGCGAGCAGGGCGT
Source organism: Kitasatospora sp. NPDC001309 (assembly GCF_042896295.1). Classification (NCBI taxonomy): domain Bacteria; kingdom Bacillati; phylum Actinomycetota; class Actinomycetes; order Kitasatosporales; family Streptomycetaceae; genus Kitasatospora; species Kitasatospora sp. NPDC001309. The sequence continues at coordinate 35,752 of NZ_JBIAXC010000005.1, forward strand.
TGCGTTGGGCACTGGCCAGCATCGAGCGGTACCAGACGTCGCCGTTGATGGTGTACTGCTCGCGGCGGCCGTGCTGCCCGTCCCGCTCGCGGCGGATCAGCCCCTGGTCCGCGAGGTAGCCCACGGCCTTGGACACCGAGGCCGGGCTGACACCGAGGCGCCGCACCAGGTCGGCCGCGCTCAGGCTGCCGCTGTCGGTGACGTACAGACAGCTGAGCACCCGGGCCACCATGCGGGGCAGCCCCATGTGGACGAGGAGGTCGGCGAAGCGGCCGGCGTAGTCGTCGACGGCCGCCGGGTCGCGCCCGTCCGGTGCGGCCGGGGTGCCCCCGGACGGTCGGGCGAGGCCGGGCCGGCGTCGGGCCCGGCGGGCGGTCGCGCGCTGGGCGGTCTCCGCGCGGTAGCGGCCGGGCCCGCCGTTGCGGGCGATCTCCCGGGTCACCGTGGAGGTGGGGCGGGCGATCAGCCGGGCGATCGCGGCGTAGTCCAGCCCCTCGGCGAGACCGGTCGCGATCGCGAGACGGTCCTGCGGGCTCAGCCTGGCACCCGGCACGGGTGGCTCCTCTCCTCGGGCCTTCGCACGAGTATCCGGATCCGGGCCGCGCGGTTGCAACCGCGTTTGCATTCGTCGGCATCGTCATTGCAATGATTGACCGTCACTGACCTGCTGCGATACTGGCGTTGAAGCAATCAGATGTTGATGGATCCTCGAACTCGGCCGTACGTTCTTCACCGACGACGAAAGCCCGACCGACCAGGGGGACCCACCGTGAAGACCACCACCCGCACCGCCCTCGCCACCGGCCTCGCCACCGCCGTGGCCGCCGCCCTGCTGACCGCCGCCGCCCCGGCCGCCCTCGCCGCCGCCCCCGATGCCAGGCACGGCGGCCACCAGGGACTCCAGGCCGCGCTCGACCAGGCGGTCACCGTCAACGGCCTGCCGGGGGTCACGGCCGAGGTCCGCGACCACGGCTCGACCTGGTACGGGCAGTCCGGCACCGCCGACCTGGCCACTGGGCAGAAGTTCAAGCCGCAGGACCGGTTCCGGATCGGCAGCACCACCAAGACCTTCGTGGCCACCGCGCTGCTCCAGCTGGAGGCCGAGGGGAAGCTGACACTGGACGACAGCGTCGAGCAGTGGCTGCCCGGCCTGGTCGACGGCAACGGGTACGACGGGTCGAAGATCACCCTTCGCCAGCTGCTCAACCACACCAGCGGGATCGCCAACTTCGCGATGGACGAAACGGTTTCGAAGGAGTTCCGGGGCGAGGCCTTCCTGCAGCACCGCTTCGACCGGTTCACCCCGCGCCAGCTGGTCGGGATCGGCATCGGTGTGAAGCCCAGCTTCGCGCCCGGCACCAGCTGGGAGTACTCCGACACCAACTACGTGCTGGCCGCGCTGGTCGTCGAACAGGCCACCGGCCACAGCCTCGCCCAGGAGATCGCCGACCGCTTCGCCAAGCCCCTGCACCTCAAGAGCACCTACGAGCCCGCCGCCGACGACACCGGCATCCAGGGGCCGCACGGCCGCTTCTACTCCAAGCTCGGCCCGTTCGACGCCCCGACGCTGCCCGTCCACGACGTCACCGAGCTCAGCCCGTCCTGGGGCTACGGCTCGGGGGACATGATCTCCACGGTGGGGGACCTGAGCACCTTCTTCCAGGCGCTGCTGGGCGGCCGGCTGCTGCCGCCGGCCCAGATGGCGGAGATGGTCACCATGAAGGACCCGAAGGCAGGCCCCACGGGGTGGATCCCGAACTCCCACTACGGCCTGGGAATCGGCTCGATCACGCTGTCCTGCGGCGAGGTGTGGGGGATGGGCGGGGCGATCAACGGCTCCTGGTCGTACACGTTCGGGAGCCGGGACGGCCGCCACATGATGTCGACCCAGGTCAACGGCGACTGGGCGAACGGCGAGGCGTGGGGGCCGGTCGCGGTCTTCACGAAGGAACTGGAGGCCGAGTTCTGCGGCGAGGGGAAGAAGTAGGGAACCCGGAACCCGGACAACACCGAGGAGTGGGACGTCGGCCCCACCGACTTCCCACTCCTCGGCCGTCGAGTGCGTCAGGCGCTCTGGACGGTCCCGATGTCCGGCAGCTCCACGAAGGTGACTCCTCTCGGGCCGAACCGCCGCGCGGCTTCGGCGAACCTCTCCGAGCAGAAGGCAACCCCGAGGAGCGGGATGGAGTCGAAGAGGAACAGGTCGCGCTCCGGCGGCGTCCCGAAGCGCAGTTCCCAGACCTTCTTGATCTGCCCGTCGCGGCGGAAGTCGATCCTCGACCCCGCGAGGTCGACCACGTCCTCGACCTTGAGCAGTTCGGTCCGGGGGAACTTCACGAAGTAGTAGTCCTTCGCGGGGATCCGCCTGCCCTTGCTGGACACCACGTTCAGCTTCGCGGCCTGCCAGCCACCGGTGTCGGTGGCCCGCATCAGGGCCAGGAACTCGCCGCTGACGACGTGCCCGTCGAACTGCGTGTGGAAGTCGAAGTCGTAGGCCCGGTCCTTCGTGATCAGCCACAGCTCGGCCGGCAGGTCGGCGAGCGGGGCGTCGCCCGTGGCGTAGTGCCAGGCGTACTGCATCGGCCGGTCGTGGCCGTCGTCCGAGAACTCCTCGTGGATCAACCCGTTGAGGAAGGCCGGGCAGCGGGCCTCGTCCTGGTACGCCAACGCGAAGTGCAAAGCGGTGATCCCCCGTCCACGGCCGGACGCGGAGCCGGCCCCCGCCCCCGTCGCCGCCAGCCTACCGATCAGTGCGGCCGCACGGGATTCGTGAATGCGGCGGTACCGGGCCTTCACCTCGCCGCCGGTCCTCCGTCTCGACCTACGAATATCGCTTGCAGGGCTGCCACGCCCGCACGAGCATCGGCCCATGCCTGTCGATCCGCACCTCTTCGCCGTCTTCCTCGTCACCACCCTCGTCGCGATGGTCACCCCGGGACCGGACATGCTGTTCATCCTCGGCTGCGGGATCCGCGGCGGCGCCCGTGCCGGGCTGCTCGCCACCGCGGGGGTCGCGACCAGTGAGGCCGTTCACATCGCGCTCGCCGCCGTGGGACTGTCCGCGTTCTTCGCCGCCGCGCCGACCGCGTTCACCGCGCTGCGCCTGGCCGGCGCCGCCTACCTGGTGTACCTCGGTGTGCAGGCGATCCGCCACCGCGGCCGGGAGCGGGTCGAGTCGGCGGGCGCGAACGGGGTCTCCGGCCGACGCGCTTACGTTCGCGGGCTGTTGACCAACTTGGTGAACCCGAAGATGGTCACGTTCACGATCGCGTTCCTGCCCCAGTTCGTCGACCCCGGCCTGGGTCGGGTCTGGCTCCAGTTCCTGCTCCTCGGGGCGGTCTTCATCGCGATCGAGTTCCTGGTCGACGGCACCGTGGGCGTGCTCGCGGGCCGGATCGGGGGCTGGCTCGACCGGCGCGCGGCCGCGCGCCGCCGACTCGACGTGGCGACCGGCGGCGTCTTCATCGGCCTGGGCGTACGTCTCGCGGTCGAGCGATAGGGCGTTCCGTACGGATCGACCACCCGTCGACCCGGCTCAAGGGTGTGACCCTCAAGGCAACGAGGAGTGGGAAGTCGGCCCCACCGACTTCCCACTCCTGCGCCTGAGCGGCGTCCTCGCCGTGCGCTGTGCGTCCGAGCTCGGCGTCGCTGGAGTTGTCACCCCTGGGCATCCGGTTATCCGGTCTCGCTCGATACTGTCGCCGGGAAGCAGATCGGCGGGTTCGTCCCACGCGGCGTTGTCGGCTGCCCCGGCTTTCGGGCCAGGAGGTAGGCCTGCTGGCCCTGTCGGGGCCTCTCGCTCCGCGAAGACCACCGGCAAGAGCTCCGGAGGGGTGTGGACGGTCGAGTACCAGGCGAGGATGCCGCCGAGAGTGCCGTCCGGCAGGTCCGGGTCGGTCATCGACCCTTCGTCGAACTGCAGGTCCGGGTGCGTGCGACGGGCGACGGCAACGGTCTCCGGCGACAGGGCGATGCCGAACGCGGTCAGCCCGAGGGAGTGCAGGTGTGCCGTCACGTGGCCGGGCCCGCAGCCGAGGTCAGCGACGGGCCCGGCGTCGACGGCCCGGGTGAGTTCGGCGCATGTGCTGATCATCGCGCGGCCGTACAGGTCGCCCTCGAACGCGGGTGGCACGAGTTGGGCGTAGTCGACGGCAACGGTGTCGTAGGCCACCCGAGTGGCGTGCAGGTAGGTCGGCTCGGTCATGGCTGAGGACGGTAGTGCCTGCCGAGGGGCGTCGTGCTGGTGGGACCACCCGGGGCGCTGGCGCCGGTGTACGCGGCTCGGTGAGTTCGGGTGCCGGGTGCCGCCCGGTGTGATGGTGTGCGGCACGCCGCCGTCGGAGCAATCGGGGCGCGAGGGCCGGCCGGTCGTCACGCTGGGCCGGGTGATCACGCTCCGGAGCAGGGATGCCACCGCTGCACGGGTCGCGTGATCCAGCACCCCGAAGCCCCACCTCCAGCCAGCACATCGGGAGACACCAGTGATCGGACACCACGCCCCAGGACATCCCGTCGTCGCAGGAGAGGCGGGCGTCCACGTTCGTGCGCGGTGGTGGCGGGCCGGGGTGGTGGCAGGGGTGTGCGTGGCGCTGGCCGGTACCGGGGTGATCCCCGCGACCGCTGCGGCGACGGGGTTCGCGCCGGGCACCACCCCGGTGCGGACCCGAGGGGCCGACCCGGTGGTCACCTTCGCCTTCACCGGCGGCTCGCAGAGCCTCACCATCCCGGCGCAGGCGGTGGTCACGATCACCGCCGACGGTGCGGGCGGCGGCGACAACACCGGTACCTCCTGTTCCGTCACGGGGACGGGCGGGACGGGGGCGCGGGTCGTCACCACCCTCCCGCAGACCACCGCCCCGACGACGGTCACCGTCAACGTCGGCGGCGCGGGCGGCAAGGGCTGCAACGGCACGGGGACGGGGGGTGCCGGCGGGTTCAACGGCGGAGCTCCGGGTGGGGGCATCCCGGTCACCGGCTTCCGGGCGGAAGGGCCGGGCGGGGGCGGTGCGTCCAGCGTCAGCGTGGGCTCCTTCCTGGTGGTCGCCGGGGGCGGCGGTGCCGCCGGGGGTACCGGGGGCAGCCTGAAGGGCGGCGACGGGGGCAACGGCGGGACGACACCCGACGCCACCGGCGGTACGGCGGGAAGCGCGACCGGCCCTGGAGCCGCGCCGGGGCAGGGCGGTGGCGGCGGCAGCACCAGCACGAACACGGGTGGTCCGGGCGGGGCGGCCGGCACCGTCGCGTTCTGCAACGCCACGACGGGTGCGCCGGGAAGCGGGTTCGTCGGTACCGCGATCGGCACCGGCGGCACCGGCGGGGCGATCGACGGCGGCTGTGCCGCCACTGCCACCGGTGCGGGGGGTGGCGGGGGCGGCGGGTACTTCGCCGGCGGGGGCGGCGGCAGCGCTGCCGTCAACAGGACCGGCACCCTGGCGAGCGGTGGCGGTGGTGGTGGCGGGAGCAGCTTCGCGACCCCGTCGGGCACCGGGACGTCCTACGCGGCCTCGACGATCGGGACGGCGAACCAGAACGGCCAGGTGATCATCAGTTACACCGTGGGCAAGCCGGTCACCACGACCATGACCGCGATTCCCCGGAGCACCCGGATCGGTTCGCCGGTCGTGCTCAGCGACACCGTCTGCCCCGGCGCGGGCTCCACGACCAGGCCCACCGGAACCGTCACGTTCACCGACACCACCACCGGGACGGCCCTCGGCACGGGACGCCTGTTCCTCTCCCTCGGCAGGTGCGCCGCCGGCGGGACGGTCACCGCCTTCCGCACCGCAGGCACCCACACCATTACCGCCGTCTACAGCGGCGACTCGGTGTACCAGGACAACGCCGCCGACCCCGAGACCATCACCGTGACGGTGAGTCCCTGATCGGAACGCCGCCGCAGCACCGGAGGCAGACCCTGCCTCCACCGGTGGCGGAAGGGACTGGACTCCGCCACCTCCCCGTTCACCTGGTGGTGGGGCACCCTGGCCGAGGAGCGGGCCGCCTGGCAGGAGACGAAGGCGTGGCCGGCGCAGCGGCGCCGACCGGCAGTTCGGCCTCACCGGCTGCCGGCCCGCGCGGCTCAGGTGTGGCCGGTGGTGTTGCCGGTGGCGTGGTCGGGGGCTTGGCCACGGGTGTAGGAGGCGAGGCGGTCGGCCAGGGCGGCGACGAGGGCGCGTAGTTCGTCGGGCCGCTCGATGGCGAACGGCCGGTCCAGTGAGGCGAGTACGGCGGGCAGCCAGTCGAGCCGCTCCGCCCGCAGCTCGACCGTCCGCCAGCGCTCGGCCGTCGCGTCGTCCTGGAGGGCGACGCCCTCAGCGGCGTCGTCCGCCAGGCGCGCGACGCTCGCCGGGAGCCCGGCGCGGATCTGCCCGACCGTCCCGTGGATCCGGACCGTCACCTCGTACCGGTAGTCGGCCGTGGCGAACGCCGACAGCACGCGGTCCGCCGGATCCGGGCCGTCGGGCACGTCGAAGGAGCCGGGCAGGGTGCGGGCGTCCGCGATCCGGTCGAGGCGGAAGGTCCGGTCCTCGTCGATCAGGGCGTCGCGGCCCGTGACGTACCACCGGCCCGCGTGGGCGACGATCCCGTACGCGTGCAGGGTGCGCTCGGTGCGGCGCCCGTCGCGGCCGGTGTGGTGGAGGGAGACCGGTCGGCGGTGGCGGACGGCGTCGGCGAGGGTGAGCAGGACCTCGGCGTCCGGGGTGTCGAACTCGCCGGGCCGGTCCGTGAAGGCGAGGGCGTCCAGGAGCGAGTCGAGCCGGCGGGCGAGGTGCTGGGGCAGTACCCGGCGGATCTTCGCCGCCGCCGTCTCGCCCGCCGTGCGCTCCGCCGTGCTCAGGCCCGCGCGGCGGCCGGCGAGCAGGCCGAGCAGGACGGCCAGCGCCTCGTCCTCGCCGAGCATCAGCGGGGGCAGCCGGTACCCGGGGGCGAGCCGGTACCCGCCGTAGCGGCCGCGCACCGACTCCACCGGGATGCCCAGCTCGCTCAGCTGGTCCACGTACCGCCGCACGGTGCGCCCCTGGACGCCGAGCCGGTCGGCGAGTTCGGCGACGGTCCGGGTGCCGCCGGACTGCAGCAGCTCCAGCAGGGTCAGTACGCGGGCGGTGGGTCGGGGCATGGTCGAAGCCTAGGCGGAATAGAGGACCGGTTCTGTCCGGTATCCCGCCTAGCCTGCGACGTGCAGGTTCCCGAGTCCCGTTTCAGGTTCAGCCAAGGAGATCCCCATGGACTTCGTCTCGATCCGCGTCATCACCGCCGACGTCGCCCGCCTCGTCGCCTTCTACGAGCAGGTCACCGGGGTGCGGGCGGTGTGGGCCACCGAGGACTTCGCCGAACTGGGGATCGGCGGGGCCACCCTCGCGATCGCCGGCACCCGTACCGTCCCGCTGTTCGCCCCCGGCTCGGCCCGCCCGGCGGACAACCACAGCGTGATCACCGAGTTCCTGGTCGACGACGTGGACCGCGTCCACCGCAATCTGACCGCCGTCCTCACCGAGGTGGTCGCCGGTCCCACCACGATGCCCTGGGGCAACCGGTCGCTGCTGTTCCGCGACCCCGACGGCAACCTGGTCAACTTCTTCACCCCCGTCACCCCGGCGGCGCGGCAGAAGTTCGCCCGCTGAGCCCGCTGCCCGCCGAGCCCGCTGCCAGGGGAGGCCCGCCCCTGGCCCCCGCGAGTCCGGTTCGACAGAATGTTCCGGTGACGAACTGGACCCGGATCCTGACGATGACCCGCAGCAACTTCCGTGCGGCCGACCCGGTCGAGCGGTGGACCGCCCGGGCGGCCTGGGCGCTGCTGACGGCGACGGCCTGGCTGCTGGTGATGTTCACGACCGTCTTCGGGGCCGAGGTCGCCGGGGTCCCGATGGGCACCGTGAGGTGGCTGGCGATCGTGCTCACGGTGGCGGTCCCCGCCGTCTCCTGGGCCGCCGTCACCTCCGGCGGCCCAGGCGGCCCCGGCAGCCGCAGCGGGACGTCGGCGTTGACGGTCGCGCTGCTGGTGGCGGCCGTCCTGCTCGTCATCGCCTTCGTCTGAGAGGTCGGGGGAGAGCGACGGGAGGGGCCGCGGGTTACGCCTCGCCGGCCAGGAGGCGGGCGTTGACGGTGGGGTGGCCGGCCTGGGCGAGGGGGAAGGCGGTGCCGACCTTCTCGGAGTGCCCGGGGACGTCGATCCGGACGCTCAGGGTGCGGTCCAGGACCTGCTCCCTCGTCAGCCGGAAGTCGATGTTGACGGTGGCGTGCTTGGCGCACGTCTCGCACTGGCGCGGGTTGTTCGGCTGGAAGAAGAACCGCTTCGCGACCGGCTCGCCGTCGGCGAGCAGGCTGACGACGAACGAGCCCGGGATGTTCAGCCGGTTGATGCCCTTCACCCGCACCGAGACCGGGTCGGCGCTGCGGAAGGAGAAGGTGCGGGCGGCGTCGATGCTGCCGGAGAGGTTTTCCATGACGGTCTCCGCGGGGGCGGGGGGCAGGTCCAGCCGGTCGTACCCGATGTCGGTGGCGATGGTCTGGTCGGCGGTCGCGGTGAACGGCGGCAGCGGGTTGAAGCTCGGGTCGGTGAGCCAGCTGTCGTCCCCGCCGGCGAGGGTGGTGCGGAACCCGGCCAGGGTGGTCGCGGTGTTGAGGTGCTGCCAGCGCAGCCACAGCCGGTCGATGTTGCAGTGGAAGAACCAGAAGACCGGGTCGAAGGCGGAGACCTCCTGGACGCCCATCGTCGGCCCGACCGATCCGTGGCCGCTGTCGTGGGCCTGGATCGAGAACTTCTGGTAGCCGTTGATGTCGGACGCGCCCCAGAGGGACTGGGCCATCGACGTGGCGATGTCGTCGAGGACCCCGAAGCTCGTCACGTTCGCCGTGATCTCGGCGACCGGGTAGCGCTCGGTCGTGTACGGGAAGAGCCCGGTGACCGGCGGCGTCGCGGTGGCGCCGGGGTCGGCCGGCAGGACGTACTGGTCGAACGGCGGGTGCTGGAGGCGGTCCGGCAGCGGGGTGGAGATGTCCCAGTAGGGGAGCGTCACGTCCTGGCAGCCCGGGACGGAACGCAGCGCGTCCTCGAACTCGCGCAGGTAGACGCGGTGCCAGGGGTTGAAGCGGGGCTCGTGGTGCAGGCACCAGGCCTTGGGGAGCCCGTGCTGCCCGGCCAGGGTGAAGTAGCCGTCCGGTGCGGTGCTGGAGCGGGCCATGACGCCGTTGAACGCCGTTGTCAGGAGGGCGAATTCGGCGTCGGTGAGCGTGGTGACGTCCTTGCGCAGCCGGGCCGGGGCCGCCCCGCCGGGCGGCGTCGTGACCGGTGTCGAGGTGCCGAGCGGGAAGCCGTTGACGATCCAGTTCTTGAAGGTCTGCGAGCGGTTGGCGCTCCACTTGCCCGCCGCGTCCGGGGGCATGCCCGCGTTGGGCGGCGAGGTGTGGGCGAAGATCGTGAGGGCGTTCTGCTTCACCCCGTCGTAGGTGCCGAGGTCGATGCCCTTGGTGGCCATGTGGGCCACGTCCTCGGGGCGGAAGTAGGTGCGGATGTCCGCCAGGTACGTCGGCGCCGCGACGACCGGATCGGGGTCGGGGGTGGTCGGGGGTGTGGTCACGGGTCCTCCGGCGGGCTCGGGGCGGGTGCTCGGGTCGGCTGCCGGGCGCGGCGTCGGCGCCCTCGAACAGCGATCGCGAGTATGCGGGAGCCCGAAAGGTCTCTGTACGACCGACACGTGCCCGGGTGCGGAGATACGTCGACCGGCCGTCGGAGCGTGACCCGGTCCGGGTGCGCGGCGCGGGGCCGGTGACCTCGCGGTTCGACGACATCGATGTAGACCGGAGCCGCCGACCGTGGGTAGGGTGTGGCTGCTCCCGCCCGTCCGCGGCACCGCGTGCCCGTGGTCCTCGCGCCCTCCGCGCGTTCCGTACCGCTCACCGCCGGTACGACTCGGCCCGGCGCGGGCATGGGCGTCGGCACTCCGGGGCCCGGACCGGAGGTGGTGCAGCCCTCTCCCAGCGATTGGATGGCACGTGTACGACGGGCGGAAGGGATCGTCGAGTCCCTTCGAGCAGACGGTCTACCTGCTGTCCGCGGCCGGCCGGGCGGCGGACGGCCTGCTGGCGGACCGCTGGCGGGCCCGGGGGATGGGTCAGACCCACCTGTCGGTGCTCGCGGCGCTGTCCCGGCAGGGCGCGCACGCCCGGCCCGACCTCGCCGCCCGGCTGCGCCTGCCGGAGGCGGAGGTCTCCGGGGCGCTCGACGAACTGCTGGCCGCCGCGCTGGTGCAGTCGATGGTCGTCCAGGTCAACGGCCGCCACGAGGTGGTGACCCTCACCGCTGCGGGCGAGGCCGCCCTGGAGGGGCTGCACGGCGACGCCGCCAGCGTCCAGGAGGACCTGCTGGCCCCGCTGACGAAGGGCCAGCGCACCGAACTGAACGCGCTGCTGCGGCGGGTGTGCGCCCGGGCGGCCCGCATCGCGGCCGGGCCGCAGTCCGTTTCGGGCTGACGCGCCGGGGCCGCCGACGCGCCGGGTTCCGTCGTCGGTTGACGCGCCGGGTTCCGTGGTCGGTCCGGTTCAGGCCGCGCCGCCTCGGGGCCCCGCCCCGACCCCGTGCTCGCGGAGCGGGCCGACCTGCCAGCCCCGGGTGGCGCAGTGGTCGAGCAGCCGGGGCAGGGCGCCGAGGGCGGAGCGCCAGGCCTCGGGGGCCGAGGTGCAGTCCGAGTCGTGCAGCAGGACGGTGCCGCCGCCGTAGAGGTCCGCGGTGACGGTGCGGTGGACGGTGTCCGGCGTGGCGCGGCCGGTCCAGTCCTCGCCCCAGCTCGTCCACAGCACCGGGGCCAGGCCGAGCCGGCGGGCCGCGAGGTGGGCGCCCGCGCTCATGACGCCGTACGGGGGCCGGAACCACTGCGGCGCGGTGCCGGTGAGGTCGGCGACGGTGTCGCGGGCCCGGCGCAGGTCCTCGTAGGTGGCGCGCGGCCCGCGCAGCAGCAGCGGGCGGTGCGCCCAGCCGTGCACGGCGATCTCGTGCCCGGCGTCGGCGATCTCCCGCACCAGCGCGGGCGCGCGGACGGCCATCGAGCCGAGCAGGAAGAAGGTGGCGTGCACCTGGCGCTCCTGGAGCAGGGCCAGGAAGGCGGGCGTGGAGGACGGGTCGGGGCCGTCGTCGAAGGTGAGAGCCACGTGGTCGGGGCGGCCGGTCCCAGCGAGCCGGGGCAGCAGCCGGTTGCGCAGCGGTCCGTAGGTGGAGAGCACGGGAGCCGCGTGGAGGGCGGTGACGGCGACGGCGGCGGTGGCAGCGGCGGCGCCGAGCAGCGGGAGCGCGCGGGGCTTCATGGGGGCCTCAGGAAAGGGAGTTCAGCGCGCCGAGGCGCGGCGGGCGGTGGGAGGTGAGCAGGCGGTTCATGGTCGTGGTGAGCCCCGCCGGATCGGCGCTGCCGCACTCGACCAGGACGATCTGGCCGGGTCTCAGCTGCGGGGTGACGGCGCTGCCGCAGGCGATCCGGAGGTCCGGGACGACCAGGTGCTCGCGGTGGTAGGCGGCCAGGCCGAGGTCGAGGGCGTCCACGTCCCGGCTGGAGAGGAAGAAGGAGCTGCCCGCGCCGGTGGCGGAGCGCAGGGCGTCGGCCCCGGCCTCGACGGAGTCGCGGCGGGTGACGATCCCGCTCTGGTAGGGCGGGCCGTAGCCGGCGTTGACCAGGGTGAGCCCGGCGGCCGCGAAGCGGCGGACCTCGGCCGGGTCGGCGGCGGCCTCGTCCGTGTCGACCGAGACGGCGGCCTGCACGGCCGACAGGGCGCGCAGGGTGGCGTCGTCGAGGTGCCCGCCGTGCGGCGGGTGCACCACGAGGAAGGCCCGGCCGGTGCGGCCGGCGTCGACGGCGTCGAACCCGCCGTAGGCGACGGCGAGTTGGGTGCCCGCGGTGGACAGCCAGGCGGTCGCGCTGAGCGCCGCGACCGCGAGGCCGACGCGACGGCCCGGGCGGCGGTCGGGGCTGCGGTCGGGGCGGCGTGGGGTGGGAGCGGAGGCGCGGGTGGGGATGGCTTCCCGGTCGGGGCGGCGGCGTTGCGCGGGGATCAGTGGTGGCGGTCCGGCGTGCACCGGGGGCGCGGCGTCGGCCGGTACGGCGGGGGAGGCGGCGGAGTCCGGTAGGGCGGGGGAGGGGGCGGAGCCCGGTACGCCGGGAGAGCCACCGGCGGCCCGTACGGCGCCGGAGGAACCGGCCGCGATGGCCGCGATGGCCTCCGCCGGCCCGGACGCGTCGCGGTGCAGCGCCAGCCCCGCCTCCCGGTACCGGCGCCCGGTGGGCCCGTCGACCATGGCGGTGAGCACGGCCGCGAGCTCCGCCGGGTCGCGGACCCAGGGGGCCAGGCCCGCCTGGTCGAGGGCGGCCGCGTTGGTCAGGCCGTGCCCGGGTATGCAGCGGTAGCTGACCACCGGCAGGCCGCAGGCGAACGCCTCCAGCGAGGTCAGGCCCCCGGCGTTCTGCACCAGCACGTCGCAGGCGTGCATCAGGCCGGGCATGTCCCGGACCCAGCCGAAGGCGTGCTCGACGCCGTCCGCCCGCAGCCGTTCCGCCAGGGCCCGGTTCTTCCCGCACACCACGACCGGCACCGCCGCCCCGGTGGCCCGCACCTCGGCGGCCACCCTCGCCACCTCGCCCACCCCCCAGGAGCCGGCCACCAGCAGGGCCAGCGGTGCGCCCGGAGGCAGCCCGAACCGGTCCCGGGCGGCCGTGCGCAGGGCCTCCGTGGTCGGGGTGAACCGGGGGTCGACCACCGGGCCCGCGACCGCGACCCGCTCGGCCCCGTGCGCACGCGCCTGTTCGGCGGGGACGGGATGGGCCGCCAGGTGGAGGTCGACGCCGGGCGCCACCCAGAGCGGGTGCACGGAGAAGTCGGTCAGGTAGACCGCGGCGGGCACCGCCAGCCGACCCCGGCTGCGCAGGGTGCCGAGCACCTGCCCGGCGATCGGGTAGGTGGCCACCACCGCGCGGGTGTCCGGCGGCAGCGCGCGCAGCAGCTTGCGGTGGGTGCTGCGCTGGATCAGCCGGATCAGGGCGCCCGGCCGGCCGGTGGACTCGGTGCTGGAGTAGATCCGCTGGTAGGCGGAGGGGGCGATGGTCAGCAGCCGCCGGTAGCACTCCGAGACCAGTGGTCCGAGCCCGGCGGGGACCAGGTCCAGGAAGTCCCAGCGGTCGACGGTGTGGCCCGACCCGGCCAGGCGCAGGGCGAGTTGGGCGGCGGCGCCGTCGTGCCCGGCGCCCACGCTCGCGGAGACGATGACGACGCGCCCGGCGGCGGTCCCGGCGGCGGTCGAGGCGGCTGGCGCGGACGGGCGGGACGCGTCGGCGTGGTGCGCCGATGCCTCGTGGAGGTGCGGGAGTTGCGACACGATCGGCCGATCCTCTGGCGGTGACGGGGCAGGGGCGGGTGGCTTCCGGTGCCCGTCCGGGCACGATCCGGTGCCCGGACGCGGCCGGGGCGCGGGGGGAAGCCGCCTGGTGCGACGAGCGGCGGCTGGGGCCGCGGCGAACCGCGGCACGGTCAGGATGACAGGGGCTTGCTGAAGATCCGCTTAAGCTCAACTACCCCTCCGGCGTGCCGCGATGAAGGCCTGCGGCCCGGTTTCCCGGACGGGTCGTACGGCTGTGGTAGCCGGGGCGGGGTGGGCCGAAACGCCGCCGGGCGCCGGATCGGGGACGAATCAGGGGAGACCCCGACGGGGCCCAGGGATCCCGTGCCATGATGGCGCCGCCATGACCGACCTCGACGCCGGGCCCGCACCGCTACCGGTGCGCGCCGCCGCCCTCGACCTTCGCGTGCTGCGGGCCCTGCCCTTCGCGACGGTCTGCCTCGTGCTGTCCGCCGCCGGGCACGTGCTGGCCTCGGGGGACCGGCTGTCGCCCGGCGTGCTGCTGCTCGGGTGGGTGCTGGTCGCGGCGTTCGCCGTGGTCGGTGCGCGGCGGGAGCGTTCGGCCCGGGCGATCGTCGGCGCTCTGCTGGGCGGCCAGGCGGGCCTGCACCTGTTGTTCCACGCGGCCGGGGCCGCTGCCGGGGCTGGTACCGGGGCCGGGCAGTCGGGGACGGCGCGGGGCGGCACCGGTGGGACGGCCGGAACGCCGGATATGAGTGGGATGCCGGACATGGCGGGCATGCCGGGGATGGCCGGGCGTCGGAGCGCTGCCATGACGCACGTCACGGCGAGCGCAGGCGCGGGCACCGCCCACCACACCGCCGTGGCGGCGAGCCACCTCGGCTTCTGGTGCCATGCGACGCTCGTCGGGCTGAGCCCCGCGATGCTCCTGGCGCACCTGGGCGCGACCCTCGCCGCCGGCTGGTGGCTGCGCCGGGGCGAGGCGGCGGTGTGGGCGCTGGTCCGGCTCGCGGCCCGCGCCGCCGAGGCCACCGGGCGGGCCTGCGCGGCTCAACTCCGAGGCGTACTGGCCCTGTTCACGGCCCTGCGGGACGGGCTGAACGCCCCCGGGCGCGCGCTGCGCCGGGCCTCGGGCGCCGACCGCTCGGGCCGGGCGTGCTCGGCCTTCCTACGGCACGTGGTGATCAGGCGCGGCCCGCCGGGGTGTGCGACGGCGTGACCGGAGCGGGGACGCTCCCGGGCCAGGCCGTCCTCCCGCCCCCGATCACCCACCGCACGCGACCTCCCGTACGGCGGCCGACGACGTCCCGGTTCGGACACCGGCCCGCCGCCCGCCCGTGCGCGGCCACGCGTGCCCTCCTCTGGAGAACGACCGCATCATGCGAGCTTCCCGCCTGACCCGCCCGACTCCCTTGACCCGCACCACCCGCCTGGCCGCCGCTGCCGCCCTGGCGGCCGCGACCGTCCTGGCCGCCGCCACCACGGCCTCCGCGCACGTCATCGTGGACCCGTCCAGCGTCCCGAAGAACGCCACCGACCGGACCTTCGCCTTCCGGGTGCCGAACGAGGACGACACCAAGAGCACCGTCAAGGTGGAGATCGACTTCCCGACCGACCACCCCGTCCCGTCCGCCCTGGTCGCGCCGGTGCCCGGCTGGACCGACAAGATCACCACGACCAAGCTCACCACCCCGATCCACACCGACGACGGGGACGTCACCGACGTGGTCTCCCAGGTGATCTGGACCGGCGGCCAGATCAGCCCCGGCCACTACCAGGACTTCACCGTCGAGCTCGGCGCGCTGCCCGAGGGCACCGACCAGGTGGTCTTCAAGGCCCTCCAGACGTACAGCGACGGCAATGTGGTGCGCTGGATCGAGGAGCCCCAGGCCGGACAGCCGGAGCCGAAGAACCCGGCCCCCGTGCTGCACCTGACGGCCGCGGCCGCCGACGGGGACAGCGCGGGCGCCGCGACTCCGGCGCCGTCGGGCGGTGCGACGGCAGCGCCGACGGCGACGGCGACGGCTGCGGCTGCTGCGGCGAAGGCCGACGCCAGCGACTCGACCGCCCGCGGTCTCGGCATCGCCGGCATCGTGGTCGGCGTGCTCGGCGTCCTCGCTGCGGCGGCTGGCGTACTGCTCGGCCGCCGCGGCCGTACGGGCACCTCGGCGTGAGCCCCGGGCCGGTGCGGCGCTCTCCTGCCGCACCGGCCCGGCCCCGGCGGCGTAGCGGAGCGGGAGGTTTCGGCCGGAAGCCCCGGCGGTGGCGTGTTTCCGGACGACCTGGCCCACGGTCGTTGACCGGCCGTCCGCGCGGGCGGTTGGCTCGTCCCGAACCGGGCCGCGGGGGGTGTTCGGGCCCGGCACCGTCATCTGGGGAGGATGATCCATGACCACCGCCCGCACCCGTCGCCGGTCGGCCCGCGCCGCCGCCGTCCTGGTGGCCGCCCTCGCGGCCGGCGCCGCGATGCCCGCCGCCGAGGCCCGGCCGCCCAAGGGCGAGACCGCCCGGGTCAGCGAAGGCCCCAAGGGCGAACAGCTCGACGGCTACTCGACCGCCCTCGGCCTGAGCGACGACGGCCGCTACGCCCTGTTCTCCTCGACCGCCACCAACCTGCTGCCGCTACCCGGTACCCCTAACAACGTCGAGATCTACGTCCGGGACCTGCGCAACGGCCACGTCGAGCGGGTCAGCGTCGCCGACGACGGATCCAAGCTGAACGCCATGACCTTCCAGGCCTCGATCAGCGGTGACGGCCGGTACGTGGCGTTCAGCGCCAGTGCCACCAACGTGCTGCCTGGCGGCGCCAAGCACCGCAGCGACGTCTACGTCCGCGACCGCTGGACCGGCCGCACCGAGCTGGTCACCGCGGGCGGCCTGCCCACCACCGACGACCAGAGCCGCTACGACGCCGAGAGCCCGTCGATCAGCCGGGACGGGCGCTACGTCGCCTACGTGTCCAACCGCGGCGACCTCGCCAGCGGCGCGGCGGTCACCGGCCAGAACAACGTCTACGTCACCGACCGCCGGACCGGCACCAGCCGCCTGGTCACCGTCGGCGCGGACGGCACGGCCGCCGAGGCCAACTCCTTCGACCCGACGATCAGCGCCGACGGCTCCACCGTCTCCTTCGGCTCGCGGGCGGGCAACCTGCTCCCCGCCGCGACCCCGGCCGCGACCGCGGCCCCCGCACTGGCCCGGCCGCACTACTACCCCTACTACGTCTGGAAGGCCGGCACCGGCCGGATCGCCGCCGGCAGCCTGGACGCGGCCGGGCACCTGGGCGACGCCGCCCACGACGCCCGGATCAGCCGGGACGGCCGCTACCTGCTCTACTCCCTCGCGACCTACGGCCAGGGCAGCCCCGGCCACGGCGGCACCCGACTGGACGTGTACGCCCACGAACTGGCCACCGGCCGGACCACCCAGGTCGACACCGGGCTGTCGGGCAGCACACCGGACGGCGAATCCTCCGGCGGCGAGATGACCGCCGACGGCCGCTGGGTCTACTTCGACTCCGCCGCCGACAACCTCGTCCCCGGCGACACCAACGGCGCCGTCGACGTCTTCCGCCGCGACCTGCGGACGGGGACGACCGAGCGGGTCAGCCTCACCCGCGACGGCGCCCAGAGCACGGCCGCCTCCTCCGCCCCCCGGGTCGATGCCACCGGCGACACCGTGATCTTCAACGCCGACGACGGCAACCTCGTCCCGGGGGACACCAACCTCCTCCAGGACGTCTTCCTGCGCCGCCCGTGAGACGGACCACCTGCCGGTCACCCCGGTGGTAGCGTGCCCCGACACCGTCGAACGGGGAGGGCCGGCAGGTGGACCAGCAGTTCCGCCGTACCGCCGTCACAGCCCTCGGCGCGCACCGTCCGAGCAGAAGGCATCGACCCCGGCCGGCGCCCGGCCCGAGGTGAGGAGGACCGTAGCCTGATCGACGGAGACCGTCGATGCGCTCGGCGGCATACTGGTCGGATGGGCTTCGAGGTGGGGTCCGGCGAGGACGACTGGGGTGGCGTGACGCTCGGGGAGAGGTTGCTGCGTGCGGCGGAGGGCCTCGGGGTCGTTCTGCCTGAGCACGAAGGACCGTGGAGGGGCACAGCCGCGTACGTCGACGCGGGGCTCGACCGGCGGGTGTGGGTGCGCCCGGCCGACGAGCAGCGTCGGACCTTCTGGGTGTACCTCCAGAGCAATGGCCGGTGCCTGGCCGGCGGGTCGACCGCCGACCCGGCCGAGGTGGTCAGGGCGGTGGTGGCCTGGACGGGTGGAGCGGGGCTCGCGGGAACCAGGGAGCAGGCCCCGTGCATCGAGTTCCGCCCTTGGGCCCTCGCGCACGAGCGGGAGCCGCTCGGTGCCGTCGAGCTGGAGTGGTGCCGCCGACTCGACGGCATCCACATGCCGCCGATGAACCGGTTCCCGCGCGTGCATGCGCTGCTGGCGGCGGCGTACGCCCAGCCGGTGCTCCGCCAACTGATGCCGGTGACCAGCCACTTCAACCTCGGGTTCTCCACCAGCATCACGGCGAAGCGGACCACGACAAGGGTCGGGCCCATGATCTGGCCGCACGACGAGGGGTTCTACGGGGTACGGAACGGGGGCACGTTGCTCGCGCGCTTCGAGACGCCGGAGGAGGCCGTGGCCTTCGTGGTGGCCGTCCTGCCGGAGGGGATCGGAGCGGCGCGTTAGAGCGCCGTTCGAGCGGCTCGGCTCGGGATCCGAGGCCTGCTATCGGTCCGTGTCCGGGGCGGCGTCGAGGCGGTGGAGGCGGGCCCGGACGGCTTCGGCGTCGCGGTGCTGGAGGTCGTCCAGGATGGCCAGGCCGCGGGTCCAGTCGGCTCGGGCGGCTTCCCGGTCGCCGAGGGCGAGGTGGGTGTCGCCGAGGTGGGTGTGGATGTCGGCCTGGAGGAAGTAGTCGCCGACCGCCCGCCGCAGGTTCAGGGACTCGTGGTAGGCGGGCAGGGCCTCGCGGTACTCGCCGAGTCGGTGGTGGATGTAGCCGATGCTGTCCCAGATGGAGGACTGGCCGGGCAGGTTGCCGGCCTCGCGGGCGAGGTCCAGGGCGCGCCGGCAGTGGGTGAGCGCGGCGCGCAGCTCGCCCTGCTGGGCCAGGTACCAGCCGATGCTGTTGAGGGCGAGGGCCTGTCCGGAGGGGTCGCCGAGTTCTTCGAACAGGGCCAGGGCCCGTCGGGACTCGGCCACCGCCTCGGCGTCGTCCCGGACCTCGCCGTGGGCGATGGCGAGGTCGAGCCTGGTGCGGCCCTCGCGCGGCCGGTCGCCGGTCTCCTCGAACAGGGCCAGGGCCAGGCGTAGTTCGCGCTGGGCCTCGGGCTGGCGGTCCTGGGAGCGGTGCACCTGGCCGAGCCAGCGGTGGGCGTGGGCCCGGCGGTCGGGGTCGCCGGCGCGTCGGGCGGCGGCCAGCGCGGTCTCGCCGGCGCGCTGCCACTGCTGCCACAGGCCCGACTTGAGCAGGTAGGGCACCTGGGCGCCGACCAGTTGCCAGGTGTGCAGGTCGGCCCCGGCCGCGTGCGAGGCGTCGACGATCCGTTCCAGCACGGGCTGTTCGTCCCGGTACCAGGCGAGCGCCTGCTGCCGGTCGGTGAGCTGTTCGGGTGTCACTCCGGCGGCGGGGCGGGCGAGGTCGAGCGGGTGCCAGGAGGCGTCGTCGGCGTAGGCGAGCCCGGCCGCGCGGTGGGCGGTGTGGAGGTAGTGGTCGAGCATCCGCCGGGTCGCCCCGGCCCGGCCCTGCGGTGGTTCGAGGGCGGCCGCCTGTTCGGCGGCGTACGCGCGCAGCAGGTCGTGGAAGGTGTACCGACCGGGTTCGGGTGCGGTGATCAGGTGGGCCCGGTGCAGGTCCTCCAGCAGGGCGCGGGTCTCGGTCGGCGGGCGGCCCGTGAGGCTCGCGGCCGCCGGCACGCTGATGGTGGGGCCCGGGTGCAGGCCGAGCAGCCGGAACAGCCGGGCGGCCTGCGGGGCCAGGGCGTGGTAGGACCAGGAGAGCACCAGGCGGACGTCGGCGTGGCTGTCGCCCGCCGACAGCAGGTCCAGGCGGGCCCGGGAGTCGCGCAGCTCGCGCGCCCAGACGCCGAGCGGGGTGCCGGGGTGGTCGGCGGCCCGGGCGGCGGCGATGTTGAGGGCGAGCGGCAGCCGGGCGCACAGCTCGATCAGTTCGTCGACCGCGTCGGGCTGTTCGGCGACGGTGGTCGCGCCGAGGCGGCGGGCGAACAGTTCGCGGGCCTCCTCGCGGGAGAGCACGTCCAGGGCGATCGGTACCGCGCCGTCCAGGGCGACCAGGCCGGGCAGCCGGTTGCGGCTGGTGACGACGACCAGGCAGGTGGTGGAGCCCGGCAGCAGCGGGCGGACCTGCTCCGCCTCCCGGACGTTGTCCAGGACGATCAGCGTCCGGGTGCCCGCCAGCCGGCTGCGCAGGAGCGCGAGCTGCCCGTCGGGGTCGGCGGGGATCCGCAGGGCCGGGACGCCCAGGGCGTCCAGGAAGCCGCGGGCCACGTCGGCGGCGTCGACCGGGGCCCGGGCCGGGTCGAACCCGCGCAGGTTGGCGAAGAGTTGGCCGTCGGGAAAGCGGTCGGCCACCCGGTGGGCGAAGTGCACGGCGAGGCTGGTCTTGCCCACACCGGCGGTGCCGGCGATCGCCGAGATCACGACCGCGCCGCAGCCGGGGGTCACGTCGGCGAGCAGGGCGTCGAGGGCCCGGAGCTCACCGGCCCGGCCGGTGAAGTGCCGGATCGCCATGGGGAGTTGCTGCGGGCCCGAGGCCCCCGGGGAGGGCAGCGGCGGCGGGGAGGGCGGCGGCGCGCTCTCCGGGGCGGGCACGGCGGGAGGCGCATCGCTCTCCCGGGCGGCGGCCAGCCAGTGGGCCCGGGCGTCCGGGGCGACGCCGAGGGCCTCGGCGAGCCGGACCACCGAGGACATCCGCGGTCGGCGGCCACCGGCCTCCAGCGCGCTGATCGACCGGGCCGACACCCCTGAGCGGTCGGCCAGTTCGTCCTGGCTCCACCCCACCGACAGACGTCGCTCGCGCAGCAGCGCGGCGAAAGCAGCAGCCCCCACCCGTTCCCTCCGGATTCCCTGCGCACCGTGTCGCCGCCCCGCCCGGCCGACCCGGATCGCGCCTGAGCGTAGTCCCCCGGAGGCCAAGTGTCAGGTCAACGTCAGGTCAACGTCGTGGTCGTCGTCCTCGTCCCGGGGCGAGGATGAAGGCTTGGCCCGACGGTGTCGGGCCCGTCCGGCGGCGAGGCGCGGTTACGGGGGTACCGCGGCTCGCCGCCGCACCGGCCGCGCGCCGGCCGTCGCCGGGTCGCCGGGTTCGCGCCGCAGCGGTCGCCGAACCCGATTCCGCCGCAGGTCGAACGGTGTCATGCTGACGCCATGACAGATCGCATCGATACCGCCCCCGCCCGTGACGGGGTGCACGACGGGGGCCGGCGACGGGAGTTGGCGGCGGCGACGGTGGGGTCGGTGGTCGAGTCCTTCGACTGGAACGTGTACGCCGTGCTCGCGCCCTACTTCGCCGCCGACCTCTTCGGCCACGGCAAGGGCGGGGTCAGCGGCACGCTCGCCGCGTACGCCACCTTCGCGGTCGGCTTCGTCGCCCGCCCGGTCGGCTCGTACCTGATCGGCCGGCTCAGCGACACGCGGGGGCGGCGCTTCGCGCTCAGCCTCGGCATGGCCGTGATCGCCGTCGCCAGCCTGGGCCTCGCCGTGCTGCCGGGGCAGCGGACGATCGGCGTCTGGGCGGCGGTGCTGGCCGTCGTGGTGCGGGTGGTGCAGGGGCTCGCCTTCGGCGGGGAGGCGCCGAGCGTGGCCGCGTACGTGACCGAGACGGCGCCGCCCCGGCACCGGTTCGCGTTCAGCTCGGTCTCCTACGGCGGGATCATCCTGGGTTCGCTGCTGTCCTTCGGGGTGCTCACCCTGCTGATCCACGCCATCGGCAAGTCCGGTCTGGAGAACGGCGGTTGGCGCTGGGGCTTCGTGGCCGCCGCGCTGCTGGGGCTGGGCGCGGTGTGGGTGCGGCGGGCCGCGCCGGAGAGCGCCGAGTTCCACCGCGCCCGGGCCGCCGCCGGGCCGGGCGGGCGCCCGCCGTTCCTGCGCACGCTCCGGGAGCACCGCTGGGCGGTGCTCACCGTCTTCCTCAACACCCTGGGCGGCACGGTCGGTTACTACTTCGCGCTGACCTACCTGCCGCAGTACGCCGCCGCCTACCACGTCATCGACAAGGAGCGGGCGGCCTCCTTCATGACGGTCGTGCTGGCCGTGGTGCTGGCCACCATGCTGCTCACCGGCGCGGCCGCCGACCGCTTCGGCCTGCTGCCGGTGGCCCGGATCGGGTTCGGACTGCCCGTGCCGCTGGTCGGGTTCCTGCTGGCCGGGCTGCGCGAGGGCTGGCTGCCCTTCCAACTCGTGGCCGTGCTGCTGGGGATGATGGTGGCGACGGTGCTCGGCACGCTCAACGTGTTCACCGGCCTGCTGTTCCCGACCGAGGTGCGCGCGGTGGGCCTCGGCGTGGTCAACGCGGCCACCATCGCGGCCTTCGGCGGCACCTTCCCGCTGCTCGCCGCGTGGCTGGACTCCCACGGCAAGCTCGGGCTGATCCCGTTCTACGTCACGGTCTGCACGGCGGGGCCGGTGCTGGGCCTGCTGACGGCGATGCGGGTGCCCTCCTTCACCGCAGCGCTCCGGGAGGCGGAATCCGGGGTTCAGCGGACACCGGGAACCGCCTGACGGACGTTCACGTCCTGTGGTTGAGTGGTCCGGACCAGACGCCGGACGGGGAGGGCGACGATGGACGGCAACGGGCCGGAGAGCTGGCTGACCGAGGTGGACTTCGAGCCGCCGCCGCAGGTGGACCTGCGGACGGACCGGGCGCACTCCGCGCGGGTCTACGACTACCTGCTCGGCGGGAAGACCAACTTCCCGGCGGACCGCGAGGTCGGCGACCGGGTGCTCGCCGACCTCCCGGAGGCCCGGACCGCCGCGGCCGCCGCGCGCGCGGTGATGCACCGGATGGTGCGCCGACTGGCCGAGGAGCACGGCGTCCGCCAGTTCCTGGACGTCGGCACCGGCATCCCGACCGCGCCGAACCTGCACGAGATCGTCCAGGCGGTCGACCCGGCCTGCCGGGTGGTGTACGTCGACAACGACCCGATCGTGCTGGCCCATTCGCGCGCGCTGCTGAGCAGCACCCCGCAGGGGCGCACCGCCTACGTCGAGGGCGACCTGCGCGAGCCGGAGAGGTTCCTGGCCGATCCGGGGGTGGCCGCCACCCTGGACCTGACGCAGCCGGTCGCGCTGACGCTGATCAACATCGTGCACTTCCTCTCCGACGAGGCCGCGCACCCGCCCGTGCGCAAGCTCGTGGACGCCCTGCCCTCCGGCAGCTTCCTGGCCCTGAGCGCGGGCACGGCCGACAATGCGCCCGAGGCGGCCAAGGCGGGCGCCCGGCGTTACGCGGAGGCCGGAATAGAGGTCCACACGCGTTCGCACGCCGAGGTGGAACGTTTCTTCACCGGCCTGGAGCTGGACGACCCCGGCGTGGTCCTGATCAACCAGTGGCACCCCGAACCGGGCGACCCCGCGCAGCGGCTCGACGGCCAGGTCTCGGTGTACGGCGGCGTGGGCCGCAAGCCGTAGGCAGGCCGTCGCCGGCTCTGCCGCTCCCTCACGGACGTTGCCGAGGCCGGCGTCCGTGAGGGACCGGTCGTTCCCGGAGGAACAGGGACAGTACCGCCGGGACGACCATCACCCAGGCGGCGATCGCGAACACCGTGTGGGTGGAGGAGACGATCGCGTCCAGCGCGACGCGCTTCTGCTCCGGGTCCAGGGTGGGCAGGGCGGCGGTGTTCAACCGGCCGTCGGCGTCGGCGGCGCCCGCCGCACTGCTGAGCTTCGAGGCGAGTTCGCGGTTGAGTACGGTGCCGAACAGCGCCAGGCCGGCCGAGGCTCCGAGTTGCTGGGCGAAGCGCACCGAGGTGGTGGCCACGCCGAGGTGCTCCGGGCCGACCGCGCTCTGGGTGATCATCAGGCCGATGCCCAGGCAGAGCCCGAGTCCGAGGCCGAGCAGGAACAGTCCGAAGCCGAGGAACCAGAGCGTGGTGTCGGTCCCCAGGCCGGTGAAGACCACCATCGCGCCGGCGACCAGCAGGTGGCCGACGAGCAGCTGGTAGCGGTGGCGGCCGGCCATCCTGACCATGGCCTTCCCGGAGAGCACACCGGTGACGACCATGCCGATGGCCATCGGGAAGAACAGCAGACCGGCGCCGGTGGGGGTGAGCCCCCGGGCCTCCTGGAGGTAGCCGGCCAGGTAGGCCACCGAACCGGCCAGGCCGATGCCGCCGAAGAAGCCGAGCGGCACCATGATGCGGACGACCGGGTTGCGCAGCAGGGCCGGTGTGAAGATCGGTTCGGCCGCGGTGGTCTGACGCCAGGCGAACGCGGCCAGCAGGACGATCGCGGCGGCGCCCAGGCCCTCGATGGTCGGTGAGGTCCAGGCGTAGTCCTTGCCGCCCCACTGGGAGACCATCAGCAGTGCGCTCGCGGCTGCGGCGATGAGGGCCGCGCCCAGGAAGTCGATGCGGCGTCCGACCGGTGTCACCGGCAGTCGGACCAGCAGCGCGGACGTGACGAACGCGGCGATGCCCAGCGGGATGTTGAGGTAGAACACCCAGCGCCAGTTCAGATGGTTGGCGACCAGTCCGCCTGCGGCCGGACCGAGCACGATGCCCAGGCCCACCATGATCCCGCCCATGCCCGCCTTGCCCGAATCCTCCTCCGCGTGCGTCCCGCCCGGCCTGGTGAGCAGTCCGAGGACCACCATGGTCACGGATATCAGTCCGCCGCCGCCCACGCCCTGCACGGCCCGGAAGGCGATCAGCTCGGGCAGGTTCCGCGCGGGCCGCACAGGACCGACCCGGCCAGGAAGACGCCGAGCGAGAACAGGTAGACGCGCTTGGCGCCGTGGACGTCGGCCAGTTTCCCGTACAGCGGGAGCACGATGCAGTCGGCCAGGGTGTAGGCCGTCAGCAGCCACGGCAGGTGATCGACGCCGTGCAGCGGGTCGAGATCCTTGACCATCGTCCAGGACACCGCGCTGACGATGTTCTGGTCGAGTAGGCCCAGTAACAGGGTGGCGAAGCAGCCCGTCACGGCGATGACCACGTGCTTCCGGCTCATCGGCGGGTCGGCGCCCTCCCCGGGCACCGCCCCGACCGCTGCTGTGGTGTGCATCCGACTCCTCCTCCTGGGCGCGGTCGCCCGGTGGCGACCCCTGGGAGGATTTTTATAGTCACTAAAATGCTGTTGTCAATAAAATCTTTGAGCGACACAAGTGATGTGGTAGCGTGCCGGCATGAGCAACGGGACCGGCAGCCTGCGGGAGCGGAAGAAGCAGCAGACGCGGCGGGCCGTCTCCGAGGCGGCGATCGCGCTGTTCCTGGAGCGCGGCTTCGACAACGTCCCCGTCTCCGAGGTCGCGGCGGTGGCCGAGGTCTCGACGATGACGGTCTTCAACCACTTCCCGACCAAGGAGGACCTGGTCCTGCACCGCTTCGAGGACCACTTCGACGACATCGTCGCCGTCGTCCTCGACAGGGCCCCCGGCGAGTCCGCGATCGTGGCCGTGCGCCGGCGCTTCCTGGCCGGACTCGACCGGCACGACGTCGTGACCGGCCTCGACGACGACCCGCACGTCCTCGCCTTCCATCGGATGGTGCTCGCCGCGCCGAGCCTGCGGCTGCGCGTCCTGGAGCAGGCCACCCGCACGGTCGACGCGCTCGCCGACGCGCTCGCCGACGCGCTCGCCGAGCAGAGCGGGGCCGGCGTGCGGGATGTCGCGTCCCGTACGGTGGCGCGTACGGTGGCAGCCCAACTGTGCGGGGTGCAGGCCGAGTTGGTCCGGGAGAACGTCCGGCGACTCGCGGCCGGTGAGGCGGCCGAGGTGGTCCACCCGGACGCGGTGGCCGCCGCGCGGCGGGCGTTCGACCTCCTGGAGCACGGGCTGGGCGGCTACTGCGTGTGAGGTGCGGGCTCGGGCGGCTGCCGTGGGGGCGACGGGGGTGGCGTCCGCCCGGCGGGCGTCACGGTGCCATGGTGAGGCCCGCCGCGCCGGCGCCGCGGCTGAGCACCATCGTGCGGATGTGGTCCAGCGCGCGGACCCAGTCGGCGCGGCCCGGGTTGCGGCGGACGGCCTCGCGCAGGTCGAGCACCCGGTAGGGCGGGCCGAGGTCGGTGATCTGCGGGACGAACTCGGCCCGGCTCACCGTCCAGCGCTGCCCCGGCCCGGCGGGCGGACCGACGGTGAAGCGGGCGAGCGAGCTCCAGTTGCCGCGCGGGTCCTCGGTGTCGCCGTGGGTGAACATGTGCCCGGCGAGCTGGTCCCCGAGGCCGTAGACCGTCCAGGTGTCGCCGATCTTCTCGTAGGCCTGCGGGATGTGGGCGTGGGTGCCCAGGATCAGGTCGACGTCGGGGCGGCCCGGGCCCTCGCCGGCTGCGGCCAACTCGCGCGCCAGCGTGAGCTGTTGCTCGTTCGGGGTGTCCTGCCACTCGGTGCCCCAGTGGATGCTGACCACCACCAGGTCGGCGCCCCCGGCCCGGGCGGCGCGGGCGTCGGCGAGGATCCGGTCCCGGTCGATCAGGTTGACCGCCCAGGGCTCGTCCTTCGGCAGCGGGATGCCGTTGGTGCCGTAGGTGTAGGCGAGTTGGGCCACCGTCGCGCCGCCCGCCCGCAGCAGCGCGGGCTTCCCGGCCTCCTCGGCGGTGCGGGCGGAGCCGGTGTGGGCGAGGCCGACGGCGTCCATCGCGTCGAGCGTACGGCGGATGCCGGCCGGGCCGTCGTCCAGGGTGTGGTTGGACGCGGTGTCGCAGGAGGCGTAGCCCGCGTCCCTGAGCGCCTTGGCGACCTGGGGCGGGGACTTGAAGGCCGGGTAGCCGGTGTACGGGCCGCCGTCGGCGCCGTAGACGGTCTCCATGTGGCAGATGGCCAGGTCGGCGCCGCTGATCAGCGGTTTGACGCCGGCCAGCATGGCGGTGAAGTCGTAGCCGGTGCCGCCGGAGTCCTCCTTCGCCTGCTGGATGATCTCGGTGTGGGGCAGGACGTCGCCGGTGGCGACCAGGGTGAACGCCCTTGGCTCGGAAGGGGTTTGGCCTCCTGCCGTCGCGGTGGGGTCCTCGGTGGCCGTCGCGGTCCGGTCCCCGGTGGCGTTCGGCGTGGGTGCCGGGGCTCCGCAGCCGGGGAGGGCGAGCAGCAGGGCGAGGGCCGTGGTGGCGGTCCGGCGGCGGGGGAAGGGCACGGTCGTCTCGTCTCACGATCGGAAGGTGTGATCAACCCTCCGACTATGCGGGTGCCCTATCCACCGGACCCGCGCCCCACGCCCGCAGGTCACCCGGGGGGCCGCCGAGCCCGTCGACAGTGACCATGCGTCACCCCTTGTACACCGTCCGCGCGATGTGCTGACATAGCCACGTCAAACCCGAGGGGGCCGCGCTCGGCCTCGTCCGCAGCGCCGTCGCGCCGCCCTGCGCCGCAGCGCGCCGCTCCGCCCCCGAACCTCCGTGGACGATCGAAGGGGAAGCCCATGCTGCTCCGTACCCTGGCCGTCGCCGCCACCGCGACCGCCGCACTGGTCGGCACCTCGACCTTCGGCGGCGACTCGCTGCCGACCCCGCCGGACCGCATCGTCATCGACGTCGCGACCGTCAACGGCTCCGGCTGTCCGGCCGGAACCGCCGCCGTCGCCGTCTCGCCCGACAACACCGCCTTCACCGTGACGTACAGCAGCTACCTCGCCCAGGTGGGCGTCGGCTCCAAGCCCACCGACTTCCGGAAGAACTGCCAGCTCGACCTGCGGGTGCACGTCCCCCAGGGCTTCACCTACGCCATCGCCTCCGCCGACTACCGCGGCTTCGCCCACCTGGAACAGGGCGCGAACGGCACCGAACGGGCCAACTACTACTTCCAGGGCGACTCCCAGACCAGCTACCAGAGCCACCGCTTCGACGGCCCGAAGGACGACAGCTGGCAGGCGACCGACACCGTCGACGTCGCCGCCCTGGTCTTCGCCCCCTGCGGCGAGGAGCGCAACTTCAACATCAACACCGAACTGCGCGTCGCCGGCGGCAGCTCCGACCAGGCCCACACCACCAGCTTCATGACGATGGACTCCACCGACGGCAACATCAACACCACCTACCACCTCGCTTGGAAGCAGTGCCCCTGACCTCCCCGCACCCGCCCCGGCCCCGACGGAGCCCCGGCCGTCGGGGCCGCGGCGCGCCCGGGGGTGGTGCGGGCCCGGGGGTTGTGCGCGCCCGGGGCCCGTCGGACGGCGGGGAGGGGCCCGCCGTTCGGCTGGAGTCGTGGGGCTACCGGGCGGTAAGGCTCAAGTGACCATCAGATCGCCTTGATCGGCGCTTCGGCGGCTCCGTAGTTTGAACCCCCCCGCACCGTGATCCGCAGAACGACAAGGAGCCCCATGCGCTTCCACCCGCCCACGTCCGGCGCCACCGCGCCAGGGAACGAGTGCTGACCGTGGCCGCCTCCGCAGCGACCGCTGCCACCCTGACGCCGATCCCCGCCGCCGCCCAGCAGCGCGCCCTCGCCCTGTACGCCGAGGGCGCCGAGGTCAAGGCCGTCCGCGCGCTGCGCGAGGACACCTTCCTCGCCCTCCTCCACAGCCCGGCCGCCCTCGCCGCCCTGGTCCGCGACGGCAGCCTGCCCGCCACCCCCGCCGAGGCCGCCGCCCGGCTGGCCCGCGAGGACGCGCAGCTGCACGACGCACTGCTGCGCCTGCTGGCGCAGGGCGACCGCAACGGGGCGGTCCGGCAGCTGCGCCGCGCCACCGACCTCGACCTCGCCAACGCCCACCTGCTCGTCCGGGCGCTGGAGCGGCCGGCCGGCTGAGCCCGCCGCGCACGGGTGCCCGTCGGCTGCCGGGCCGGCCTCCCGACCCCGGTGGTGCGATCTGTCGGGTATCTGGCGATACCGCCCCTGACCTGCGAAAACCCACTGGCAGCCGGGGTCGCTGATCCCCTAGAGTCGGCGCGCCCGTCCCGGTCGGGGCGGTGGCGTACCGGTGTGCTCGGTCGAGCTGCCCGGCGATTCCAGGAGTTGACGATCCGATGAAGTGTGTGGCGTGCGGGGCGCGCCCGGTGGGGACGGACAGCGGACGCTGTTTCGGCTGCGCGGAGGCGGCCCCCGGATGGGCGGCCGCGCTGCGGCCGGCGAACGGCCTCGCCACGGCGCTGAACGTGCTGCTGGGCCTGGGCGCCGTGGCGGCGCTGGCGGTGGTCGTCCTGGACGTCTGGCTGGACGTGCTCGCGGGGCAGCTGCTGGACGGCGCGGACGGCGTCGATCCGGACACCCCGGCGGCCCTGGGGTCGGTGGTCCACACGTTCAACGGGGCGGTCGTCCCCGTGGGGCTGGCCACCGTGGTGGTGTTCATCCTCTGGTTCCACCGCACCCGCGGGAACGCCGACCTGCTGCTGCCGAAGGGGCACCGCCTCGGGCGCGGCTGGACCATCGGCGGCTGGTTCACCCCGATCGCCATGTTCTGGTTCCCCTGGCAGCTGATGGTGGACTGCTGGCGGGCCAGCGCACCTCTGGACGCCGAGGGCAGGCGCCGCACGCCGTCCGAGAGCATCGTCGCGGTGTGGTGGCTGACCTGGATGGGCTCCCTGATCCTCGGCCGGCTCGCCACGCTCAAGAGCACCGGCTTCACCGTGCGGGACTACGCCGACCTCGAGAGCCTGCGCATCGGCCTCCGGCTGGAGACCGCCGAGGAGGTCCTGCGACTCGTCGCCGCGATCACCGCGATCCTGATGGTCACCCGGCTGACGGCCATGCAGCGGGAGCGCCGGGCCGACATCAACCCGCTGGCGGCCAGGGCCGCCCAGGAGGCCCGCGTCCAGGCCGTGACGACGCCCTCGGCCTCGGCCTGACGGACCGTGCCGCCGCCCCGGGGGTGCGACCCCCGGGGCGTACCGGCCTGTGCCTCAGCTCTCCGTCGGTCCCTCCTGCGCGACGAAGCGGGCCAGCAGGTCGTGGAGTTGCCGCTGTTCGCGCGGGTCGAAGACCGCCAGCAGGCTCTGCATCGCGCCGCGGAACAGCGCGTCGGCCTCGCGCAGGTGCTGCTCCCCGTCCTCGGTGATCACGATCTCGTAGGCGCGGCGGTCGTGGGCCGTCCGGCGGCGTTCGAGCAGGTGCCGGCGTTCCAGGTCGTCGACGATCCGGACCAGGGTGGACTTGTCGATGCCGAGGGCCGCGCCCAGTTCGCGCTGGCTGCCGATCCCGCCGGCCCGGACGGTGGCGAGCACGGCGGCCTGATGGAGTTCCAGCCCGGTGGGCCGGGCCGCCTCGTTGGCGCCGGCGCGGGCGAGTCGGTGGGCGCGGTACAGCAGCAGTCCGAGGGCGCTCGGATCGATCGGCGGGGCCGTCATGCCGCCGATGCTACCGTGTTGAGAAAGTCTCAGCTGAGATGATCTCAACCTGGGGGTTTCATGCGCGTCCTGATCATCGGCGCGGGCCTGGCCGGCCCGTGCCTCGCCCACGGCCTGCGCAGCCACGGCCACGACGTCCGGCTCTTCGAGCGGGACGGCGCCGTCGACGCCCGCGCCCAGGGCTACCGGATCCACATCAACGGCGACGGGGACGCCGCACTGCGCACCTGGCTGCCCACCGCCGCCTACGAGCAGGCCGTCGCCACGTCCTGCCGGGCGGGCGGCGGCGTCACCATGACCGGCCCCGACCTGCGCGAGTTCACCGCCATCCCGCTCCCCCCGGACGCCGCGGGCATCACCGTCGACCGGCTCACACTGCGCCGGATCATGCTGCAGGGCCTGACGGACTCGGTCCGGTTCGGCGCCGGGTTCTCCCGCTACGAGCTGCCGGAGGACGGTACGGTACGGCTCCTCCTCACGGACGGCTCCGTCACCGAGGGGGACCTGCTGGTCGCCACCGACGGGGCCAACTCCGGCGTCCGACGCCAACTGCTGCCGCACTTCCCGGTCACCGCGTACGACAGCCGGCTGATCTACGGCCGCACCCCGTTGACCGCCCGGGCACGGGAGCTGACCCCGCCGCCGGCACTCGACGGCTTCCTGGGCGTACTCGGCCCGGACGGCCGCGGCCTCGCCCTCGCCGCCCAGCGCTTCCGCCGCAACCCGGCCGAACTGGGGCTGCCACCGGCGGAGGACTACCTGATGTGGGGCCTGACCGCCCCGGCCGGGAGGTGCGGCCCCGACTTCTTCCGACTCGGCGCCGCCGAGCTGCTGGAACTGGCGGCGGACACCGTCGCCGACTGGGCCCCCTCGCTCGGCGCGCTGCTGCGACTGGCCGAGCCCGGGTACCTCGTGCCCGCGGGCATCCAGGCCTCCGCACGCCCCGAACCGTGGCCGCCCGGACCGGTGACCCTGGTCGGCGACGCGGCGCACCCGATGCCGCCGGCCGGCCTCAGCGCCGGAGCCGCCCTCCACGACGCGGGCCTGCTCGCCGCCCGGCTGACCTCGGGCGCGCCCCTGCTCGACGCGGTGCGCCGCTACGAGCGGGAGATGCTCGACCACGGCTTCGCCGTCGTCGCCAGGGCCGTCCGGAACCACGAGGGCGAGTACGGGGACCCGCCGTGATCGGAGGACGGCCTCAGCCGTGGGCGTGGGGGACGGGCCTCCCGGTGACGGCGTCGGTCAACGCGCGTGCGCCCAGCGGGCGGTGGAGGACGGCGGTGAGCCGGGCGATGCCGCCGTCCTCGCAGCCGATGTCCGGGCCGGAGGCGTCGCGGCGGTTCAGCATCAGGGTGACCTGGTCGGCCGATTCCCTCACCACCAGGTCGGGCTTGTAGTCGCAGCCGCTCCAGGAGGCGTCCAGCGTGATGGTGCGGTCGTCGGCCGCCACGGTCGTGTGCAGCGCGTCCGGGTCCGCCAGATCGATCCGGAACAGCAGCGAGGCGGGGCGGCGCTTGTACGGGAGCGGGTCGTCGGATCCGCTCCCGTCACCACCCCACGCGTAACAGGCCGCCACCCCGACGCAGATCAGCCCCACCGCCACGATCGCGCGCTTGTCGCCCCTGGTCAGTTCCATGCCGTGCTGCTCTCCGACGGTCGTGGGTGTGCGCCGGGCCCGGTCAGCCCGCCAGGCTCTCCGCCCAGGGATGGCCCGGGTGCACGAGCGCCAGCCACCCGCGCAGGGCCTCGCGCCGCGTACGGTCCAGCGACGGCAGTACGGTGTCGAAGTCCGCCCGGTCCTTGGGCCGCATCGTCTTCGCCTTGAAGAGCAGCACCAACTCCGGTGCGAGATAAGGGATCCCGTCCGCCGTCCGTTCGACGACCGCATCGTACGGCAACCGCAACCGCTCGTCCCGGCGGCAGATCCAGGTACCGCCCCGGTGCGGCTCACGGAAGACGTCGAGCAGGAAGCGGCCGCTCGACGGTTCCCGCACCCAGGTCTGGTGGGTGGCCGCCAGCGCCGCCGCGTCGGCCGCCGGCCAGACCCGCCCATGACCCGCCGCGTCGAACACGAACTCCGGGAAGCGTCCCCGGAGCTCGGGAAAGGACGCGGCCGGCACGGCGATCTCCAGGTCGCCGTGCGGCCGCGTCTGCCGCCCGAGGAACAGGTCCAGCGCCCAGCCCGCCGCGACGCACCAGCTCGCGCCGAACCCGCCCAGCCGCTCCGCGGCCTGTTCCGGCCGCCACGCGTCGGCCCAGCGGTCGGTCAGCTCGTCCGTACCCAGCACCAGGCCGCCGGGCGGGAGGGAATCGGTCATCACGACAACCTACCGGCCCCGGGCGCGGGCGTGGCGGCTGCTCCGGGCGGGCGCGGGAAAAGTGATCGCCTTTGCATGCTCATGTCGTTACAGTGCTGCGGGTCCCGAACCCCCACTCGGCAGACGGAGCGTCATGACGATCGCACGCAGGTCCATCCTCAAGGGCACGTCGGCGGCCGGGGCCGCCCTGGTCGGCGGGGGTGCCGGCGCCGGGCCGGCGGCGGCGGAGGACGGGGCGGGCGACCCGCCCGCGAGCCCGCTGCTGCAGGCCAGGCCGCACCGGATCGGCGCGCCCTCGGTGAGCGGCCTGCACCTGCAGTTCGGCACCGACCCGGCCACCGAGATGACCGTCTCCTGGCTCACCCCGCAGTCCGTCCGGCGCCCGCTGGTCCGGCTCGGCACGCCCGAGGGCGGCACCGGGGCGGCGGTCGAGGCCGAGACCCGCACCTACCGGGACTCCCTCGGCAAGGACGAGGTGTACGTCCACCACGCCCGGCTCACCGGACTGCGCCCGGCCACCACGTACCTGTACAGCGCCGGGCACGACGGCGCGAACCCGGAGACCGGTACGTTCACCACCGCCCCGCGCGGCCGCACCCCCTTCACCTTCACCAGCTTCGGCGACCAGGCCACCCCCAACCTGCGCCGCAAGGTGGACTTCCCGAACGGCATGCCCTCACCGCTCGGCAAGTACCCGGTGTACACCACCAGCCAGATCGGCGGCCCGCACGCCGCCGACATCGTCGCCGCCGTCGAACGCGTCGGCCCGCTGTTCAACCTGGTCAACGGCGACCTCTGCTACGCCTCCTACGGAGGCCGGCACGGGCAGAGCCGCACCGCCATCTGGGCCGACTGGTTCATCAACAACAGCCGGTCGACCCGGCTGCGCCCCTGGATGCCCTGCGCCGGGAATCACGAGAACGAGGGCGGCAACGGCCCGATCGGCGCCGACGGCTACCAGGCCTACTTCACCCTCCCCGCCTCCGCCGCCGACCGCGACGAGGAGACCCGGGGCATGTGGTACGCCTTCACCGTCGGCTCGGTGCGCTTCATCAGCCTCGCCAACGACGACGTCGCCATCCAGAACTCCGGCGAGACCTATCTGCGCGGCTACTCCGGCGGCGCCCAGCGGCGCTGGCTGGAGCGGGAGTTGCGCACCGCCCGGGGAGACCGGGGGATCGACTGGATCGTGGTCTGCATGCACCACCCGATGATCTCCAGCTCCCAGCACGGCTCCGGCAGCGACCTCGGCATCCGCGAGGCCTGGGGCCCGCTGTTCGACGCCTACGGGGTCGACCTGGTGGTCAGTGGCCACGAGCACTACTACGAGCGCTCCCACCCCGTCCGCGGCACCCTGCCGAACGACGCCCGCACCCCGGTGCCCACCGGCACCGACCCCCGGCTGGCCGACACCGGACGGGGCACCGTCCACATGGTCATCGGTGCCGGGGGCAACGCCGCCACCACCCAGGACGACCTGTTCGAGCGCCCCCAGGGCCGGGTGGTGATCGGCCTGGCGGACAAGCCCGCGCCGGGCGCGCCGTACCGGGAGTCGATCTGGCTCACCGAGGACGCGCCCTGGGCCGCCTACCAGGACCGCACCCACACCCACGGCTTCGCCGCCTTCGAGGTCGACCCCGGCGACCGCCGCGGCGGCACCACCACGATGCGGGTCACCTACTACACCTTCGACGGCCCGCACGGCGACCTCACCCCGGTCGACACCTTCACCCTGCACCGCCGCCGCACCGACGGGCACGGCTGAGGCGGAGATGCGGGGGCGGCGCCGACGGCAGGGCGGGGCCGGTGGCGGCCTACCCGGCTACCCGGCCAGGGCGTCGCCCCCGGGTGAGCCGGGTTCGCCCGGGGCGGACCGAGCGGGGGTGCGGGGTGCCGCGCCCTCCTCGACGGCGCGGCAGTTCCGGCAGGTGTTCCAGTGCGCACGCGGCCGACCCCGGTCGGCGGAGCGGTGCGGGGCGAGCGTCATGCCGGAGGTGTCCAGGCCGCACAGGGTGAGCGGGCCGCAGACGCCGGAGGCCTCCGCGGGGGCGGCGTGCGCGAGGCGCACCGGGTTCTCCGGATCGGCCGGCTGGTGGCCGGGGCCGAGGAGCCGGACGTTGGTCGGGATGTCGGGTTCGAGCACGATGACGGTGTCCATCCCATCAACGTCGTCGCAGAACCGGTGCGTTGCACGCGCACCGGGGCATCCGGACGAGTCGGGGCGGCGACCGCTGCTCAGCGGCCGCCGCCACCCGGGGGACGTCGCCCCGGGGATCAGCGCCGGGGATCAGCGCCGGAACAGGCCGGTGAGGGCGTCCCACCAGCTGCGCCGCTGCGCGGGGACGGTCGCGGTCGTGGTCGCGGTGTCAGCGGGTGTCGATGCCGAGGCCGCCTCCGTCCCCGCCGCCGATGCCGCGGCCTGGGCGGCCGCCCGCTGGGTGGCCGCCAGTGCGCGTTCGGCGAGCTCCCGTGCCTCCTCCGCCGCCCGCTCCGCCTCGGCGACCGACTCCGGGTCGGGCTCGATCTCCTGCGCCGTGAACTCCACCGGCAGCGCCGTCAGGTGGCGCGAGATCCAGGCCGAACTCCAGGTCAACTCCTCCTCGGGGACGGCCAGTCGGAGGTCCGGCAGGAGGGTGAGCAGGATGTCGATCCCGGCCTCGGCGACGTGCCGGCCGATGTCCTGCCCGGGGCACTCGTGCGGTCCGGCCCCGAAGGACAGGTGGGAGCGGTTGCCGTAGAGCGGGGTGGCGAGGTCGGGCCGGACGGTCGGGTCGACGTTGCCCGCGGCGAGGCCGAGCAGCAGGAGGTCGCCGACCAGGATCTGCTGGCCGCCCAGCTCGGTGTCGGTGGTGGCCCAGCGCCCGGCGACCAGGGACATCGGCGGGGAGTCCCAGAGCACCTGGTCGAGCGCCTCGCCCAGGGTCATCTGGCCGCCGGACAGGTGGGCGCGGAAGCGCGGGTCGGTGAGCACCATCTTCAAGGAGTCGGCGATCAGGTTGACGGTGGTCTCGTTGGCGGCGAGCAGCACCACCCGCAGGTGCTCCATCACCTCGTCGTCGGTCAGCCCGGCCGGGTGGGCGAGCAGGCGGCTGGTGAGGTCGTCGCCGGGGGACTCGTGCTTGATCGCGATGGTGCGGCGCAGGCTCGCCACCACGTACTCGTTGCTGGCGATGGCCGTCTCGGTGCCCTTCATCAGGTCCCGTGCGGCATCGACGAGTTGGGGCCCGTACTCGTCGGGCATGCCGAGCAGCTTGGTCATCACCAGCATCGGCAGGTGCTCGGCGAACTGGGTGATCAGTTCGGCCCGGCCGGTCGGCCCGACCACCTGGACCAGGTCGGTGGTGAAGCGGCGGACGTGGCGGCGGATGCCGCGCCGGTCGAAGCCGTTCAGGCCGTCCAGCAGGGCGTTGCGCAGCCGGCGGTGCTCCTCGCCGTCGGCGAAGACGCAGATCGGCTGCCAGGCGACCACGGGCAGCAGCGGGGAGTCGGGCGGGACCTCGTCGTTGCGGAAGGCGCTCCACAGCCGGGAGTCGCGGGAGAACAGCGAGGGGGTGCGCATCGCGGTGATGTTGGCGGCGTGGCCGAGGATCAGCCAGGCCCGCTGGTCGCCGTGCAGCAGCACCGGGGCGACGTCGCCGTGTTCGGCGCGCAGCTTCTCGTAGAGGCCCGCCGGGTCGGCCTCGGCCTCGGGGCCGTACAGCCGGCGCAGTCCGCCGGGGCCGGTCGGCTCGACGGCGTGCCCGTGGGCGGGGCAGCCGGGCGGCGGGACGGGGGCGGCTTCGTCGTCGGGGAACGGGGTGGTCAACAGGGTCTCCGGGTCACGAGGTTCGGAAGCGGTACGACGGGGGTGGGGGCCGCGGGAGCGGGCCTCAGCCCGCGGGCGGTGCGGCCAGCTCGTACAGGTAGTGCATCAGCGTCATCAGGGTGTCCCGGCTGGACTGCCGGCTGCGCGCGTCGCAGGCGACGATCGGCACCTCGGCCGGCAGGTCGAGCGCCTGGCGCAGCTCGTCGAGGGCGTAACTGGGCGCCTCGGGGAAGCCGTTGACGGCCACCACGAAGGGCACGCCGCGGTCCTCCAGGCGGCCGATCACCTCGAAGCTGACCTCCAGCCGACGGGTGTCCACCAGGACGACGGCGCCCAGCGCGCCCTCGAACAGGCCGTTCCAGAGGAACCAGAACCGCTCCTGCCCGGGGGTGCCGAAGACGTACAGCACGAGTTTGTCGCTGATGCTGATCCGGCCGAAGTCCATGGCCACCGTGGTGGAGGTCTTGCGTTCGACCCCGGTCGGGTCGTCCACGCCGACCCCGGCCTGGGTCATGGTCTCCTCGGTGGTCAGCGGACGGATCTCGCTGACCGCGCCGACCAGGGTGGTCTTGCCGACGCCGAAGCCGCCGACGATCACCACCTTGACGGCCGTGGTGACGGTGTCGGGCAGCAGGTCCGCGCTCGCCGGGCCGACGACGGTGTCAGAGCCGCTGAAGTCCATGGATCACCGCCTCCAACAGGGCACGGTCGGGGAGTTCCGCCGCGGGCACGGCGGAACGGGCCTCGATCCGCCCGTCGTCGAGGAGGTCCGCCAGCAGGACGGTGACCACGCTCGTGGGCAGTTCGAGGTAGGCGGAGACCTCCGCCACCGAGAGCGGCGAGCGGCACAGCCGCAGGATCGCCGCGTGCTCGGGCTGCATGGCGGGGGTGGGCTCCGCGAGGGAGACGATCAGGGTGACCAGGTCGAAGACGCCCGGCCCGGAGGGGCCGCTGCGGCCGCGGGTGATCACGTACAGGCGATCGGGCTCGGGTCCGTCCCAGCCGCCCTGGTCGGCGGTCATGTCACTGCCTCACTGTGCTCGTTCACGTGCCCGCCCGGGGGCCGGGGGTGCTGGTCGGGGCCGCTGCCAGGGCCGCCGCGGGGGTCGTCACCGGGGCCGCTGCCGGGGCCGTGGTGCGGGCCGCGGTGCGGCGGCTCACGCGACCACCTCCGGGTTGCGCGGCGGGGTGGAGAGGTGCTCGCCGATCCGGTCGACCAGGTCGCGCATCTGGTGGCTGACCAGCCCGGCGTCCACGCCCTCGTCGGCGAGCACCGCGAGGTAGGCGCGGTCGCCGGCCGACATCAGGTAGAAGTAGCCGCCGTCCACCTCGATGACGACCAGCTTCATCGCGCCGTTGCCGTGCGGGAACTCGTGCCCGACGGCGGCGGCCAGGCTCTGCAGCCCGGCGCAGGCGGCGGCCAGCCGGTCGGCGGTGTCGGGGTCGGCGCCGTACTGGGCGATCCGCAGGCCGTCGGCGGACAGCACGATGACGTGGCGCACGTACGGGACGCTGTGTGCGAGGTCGTTGAGGATCCAGTCCATGTTGCTGCGGTGCGGAATCACTGCTCGCCTTTCGCTGCCGTCTCTTCGGTACCGGGCTGTCCGGCGCTGTGCTGCGGGGTGGTGCCCGAGGTGGTGCCCGGGGGGTTGCCCGGGGTGGCGTCCTTGGTGCCGCCGGTGCCCTTGTAGCCCTCCATGAAGGCCTCCAGCCACAGGCCGGGCTGCTTTTTGGGGCGGGGCGCCTGGGCGGCCGGTCCGGCGGCGGGCCCGGCGGTGGGGCCGCTGGGCTGGGCGGTGCCGCGCGGGGGCGTGGCGAAGGCGGCCCGGCCGGTGGGGCGGCTGCGGCGGCGCTGGGGCAGGCCGTTGGGGGTGCGCTCGGTGACGACCACCTCGTCGTCCCCGGCCGCGGCGGGGGGCGGCCCCCAGGGGGTGGTGGCGCCGAAGGAGGGCCCGATGCCGGCGGACCGCGCCGGTTCGGCGGCGGTGCCCAGGGTCGGGTGCCCCGGCCCGCCGGGCGCCCCGGCACCGGCCGACCCGGCACCGGCCGGGGTGGTCCGGGCGCCCCAGGGCCGGGCGGGGGCCGCGTGCCGGGGCGGGTTGGCCGGGAGCGGCCGCGGCCCGGAGAAGGCGCCGATGCCGTGCGCCCGCCCGGTCGGGGGAGCGGTGGTGAGCAGTTCCTGCGGCACCACCAGCACCGCGCGCACGCCGCCGTACGCGGAGCGGCGCAGCGACACCTGGAAGCCGTACGCCTGGCAGAGCCGGCCGAGGATGGCGAAGCCCAGCCGGGGGGACTCGGTGAGGTCGTCGAAGTCCTTGGACACCATGGCCTCGCGCATCGAGCGCTCGGCCCGGATGCGGGCCTCGTCGGTGAGTCCGAGGCCGCCGTCCTCGACCTCGATCGCTATCCCGCTCTGCACCTCGGAGGCGCTCAGGTGGACGTGGGTGTGCGGCGGGGAGTAGCGGGTGGCGTTGTCGAGCAGCTCGGCCACGGCGTGGATCAGGGGTTCGACGGCCGGTCCGGTGACCGAGATCTGGGTGACCGGGTGGAGGTCGACCCGCTGGTACTCGAGGATCCGGGACATCCCGCCGCGCAGCACGCTGTAGAGGGCGATCGGGCGGGTCCACTGGCGGCCGGGCCGGGCGCCGGAGAGCACGGCGATGGAGTCGGCGAGGCGGCCGACCAGGGCGTTGCCGTGGTCGAGGCGCAGCAGGTCGTCGAAGACCGCCGGGTCGTTGCCGTGCCGGTCCTCCATCTCCCGCAGGTCCTTGGCCTGGCGGTGGATGATCGCCTGGACCCGGCGGGCCAGGTTGACGAAGGCGCGCTCGGCGGAGTCGCGGCGGCTGACCTCGTCGTCGACGGCCTGGGCGATGCCGCGCACCACCTGCTCCAGCGAGGCGCGGAACTTCCGTGACAGCAGCGGGTTCGGGCGCTGGAAGGGCTGGAGCAGCACGTCGATCGAGGAGCCGTACCGGGCGCCGCCGACGAGCCGGCGCAGTTCGCCGGTGGCCATCCGCTCCAGCTCGTCCTCCTGCCCGGCCAGCTTGCGGTGCAACTCCTCGACGCGCCGGGTGTGTTCGTCCCGCAGGTCGGCGAGGGCCCGCCCGCGGCGGGCGGACTCGGCGGCCACCACCGCGACCAGCACGGTGGCCGTCGCCCCGCACCACAGCACCTGGGTTCGGGCTCCGGCCGACACCACCACCGCGGCGACCGCGACCGCCGCAGCCATCACGGCGGTGGGCAGTATCCAGCCGAGCAGGGGCGCGGGGCGCCGTCTGGTGGGTGACGTACCAGCTCGAAGCATTCGGCATCCTCAAACGATCGGACGATCGGAACAGAAGTCGGGAACGGGTGGGAACGAACGGGGTCGGGCGACGACCGGCTCCGGAGGCGTGGTGCTGCAGCATAGCCAAGTTCAGGACAATCCTGACCGAAACTCAAAAATACTGTCCGTCAACCGACTTGTGGCAACTTGCCGGACATGACCGACATCTCGCACACCTGTCGGAGTCCGGTCGGCCACCGCCCGTCACCAGGCTTCTCGCCCGGCCGCCCGCGCACCGGCAACCCGGCCGGGATTCGCCCATGTGAAGGGTTTCCGGCCCAAGTCGCCACGATCAGCGACGAGTTCGTGCTACGAGCGGCTCGCGGTGCGCGGTGATCACTCCTCCGGGGGACGTCCCGGCGTGGCGCAACATCTGTTGCGCCAGCGAGCAATGACCGTTGACGCCCTCGGCGGTCCGCCCCTACAGTGCGGGCCATGGACGACAACGACCCCGGACGGCGGGTGGCGGCCCAGGTGGCCGCAGGTGGCGGGCTGGACGGCCTGCACCGGCTCTCGGAGACGATCGAGGCGCTGGAGGAACGGCGCACGGACCTGGTCGAGGAGCTGCGGCGCGGCCGGCAGGCGACCTGGGAGGAGATCGGCCGCGCCTGCGGGATGACCCGCCAGGGCGCCACCCGCCGCTGGGCCGGCCGGCTGCGCGCGCGCTCCTTCGGCCTCGCGGCCACCGCCTACCAGCACGGCCGGCCCGGCTACCCGCAGGCCCTGATCGGCTCCGCGGTGCCCCGCGAGGCCCGACGGGTGCTCGACCTGGGCGCCGGCACCGGCAAGTTGACCGGGATGCTGGTCGAGGCCGGGCTGGACGTGGTCGCGGTCGAACCTGACCCGCAGATGCGCGACCGGCTGGCCGCCGCCGTGCCGAAGGCCGCCGTACGGGCCGGCTCGGCCGAACGCATCCCACTGCCCGATGCCAGTGTGGACGCGGTCGTGGTCGCCCAGGCCTGGCACTGGTTCGACCAGGCCACGGCCGTCCCGGAGATCGCCCGGGTGCTCGCCCCCGGCGGGACCCTCGCCCTGATCTGGAACGTCCGGGACGAGACCGAGCCGTGGGCCGCCGAACTCGGCGCCCTGATGCACCGCTCGGACCGTCAGCGGCTCGACACCGCGCCGGACCTGCCGGCCCCGTTCGGCGCCCCCGAGCGACTGGAGATCCGCTGGGAGCACCCCACCACCCCGGCCGGCGTCCTCGACATGGTCGCCTCCCGCAGCTACGTCATCGCCCTGCCCGAGGCCGACCGCGCCCGGCTGCTGGCCGACGTCGAGCAGCTGCTCGCCAGCCACCCCGACCTGGCCGGCCGGGAGGAGGTCGCCGTGCCGTACGTGACCAGGTGCACCCGGGTCCGCCTCGGCTGAGCCCGGGCACCGGGCCGCCGGCGGGTGGGGCGCCGCTGGGGCGCCGGGGCGCAGCCGGTGGCGAGGGGCTGACAAATGTCACGGTCCGGCGGTGTGGCAGCACACTGCCGGCCGCCCCGGTCCGACGGCCACGATGAAGCCATGACCTCCACCGACCTGCACCACCCCGACACCCGTCGGGCCTTCCGCACCGTACGGCACCTCGTGCTCGTCTACCTCGGCCTCAGCGCGCTCACCATGCTGGCGGCCTTCGCCCTCCGCTCCCACACCGACCTGATCACCCCGTCCGTGTGGGTGCGCGGCACCATCGTCCTGGTCAGCGCCGCCGTCACCCTGCTGCTGACCGTCCGGGCGGCGCGCGGCTCCCGCGGCGCCTTCCGGCGGCTGCGGATCATCTCCGGCGTCATGCTGGTCGCGATTGCTGCGATCATCGCGGTGCCGGGCGTGTTCCCGGTCTGGATGAAGATCGAACAGGGCCTGTGCGGCCTCGCCCTCGCCGGGGCGGCCGTGCTGCTCAACGGACGGCAGCTGCGCACGCTGTTCGCCGCCCGGCCCTGAGGAAGGACAGAAGGTGACCGACAGGGTGACCGACCTCGACCGGGAGGGCACGCCGGCCCCCGCCCACCGCTGGGCGGGGGGCCTGCGGCGGATACTGCTGGGCGCCGGGATGCTGGTCTTCCCGGCGCTGACCGCGGTGGCCATGAGCGGCAACGCCAGCGGAACGGCGGCGCTCGCCGGGTACGCCGTCGTCGTCGCGTTCTGCCTCTGCTACGTCCTGCTCGCGCTCACCCTCGGGCGCACCGGGCCGCAGCGGACGCGGTGGATCAAAGCGCTGCTGGCCGTGATGACCGCGCTGTTCCTGGCCGCGCTGCCGTCCGCCCACGCGGACGCCTTCTTCCTGGCCACCGTGCTGGTCTCGGTGGTCGCCGTGCTGTGGCGCAAGTACACCGTCCCCGTGGTGGCCGGCGGCACCCTCGCCGCCCTGCTGCTGCCCTGGGCGGTGCCCGCCTGGCACACCGGGCCCGGCGGGTTCCAGGCGCTCG
The DNA here is from genome assembly GCF_042896295.1 of Kitasatospora sp. NPDC001309. NCBI lineage: Bacteria > Bacillati > Actinomycetota > Actinomycetes > Kitasatosporales > Streptomycetaceae > Kitasatospora > Kitasatospora sp. NPDC001309. Next base: position 77,399 of record NZ_JBIAXC010000005.1, read on the forward strand.
CCCTGCTGTTCACCTCGCTCACCTGCGGCGCCTTCGCCGAGATCGCCGCCACCAACCAGGCCCTGGTGGCCGCCCGGGCCGAGGTCGCCCGGCTCGCCTCCGAGGCGGAACGCAACCGGATCGCCCGCGACCTGCACGACCTGCTCGGCCACTCGCTCACCGCGATCACCGTCAAGTCCCGCCTGGCCCAACGGCTGGCGGTCAAGGACGTGGACCAGGCGGTGGCGGAGATGAGCGCCGTGGAGACGCTCTCCCGCCAGGCCCTGGCCGACGTACGGGCCGCGGTCTCCGGCTACCGCGAGGTCACCGTGACGGGCGAACTCGCCCGCGGCCGCGAACTGCTGCGCGCCGCCGGGGTGGTGGCCGACCTGCCCTCGGCGGCCGACGCGGTCGGACCGGACCAGCGCGAACTCTTCGGCTGGGTGCTGCGGGAGGGCCTCACCAACGTCGTCCGGCACGCCCGGGCCGCCCGCTGCTCGGTGCTGCTGACCGCGACCTCGGTGGAGATCCGCGACGACGGCCGGGGAGCGGCGGGCGGCCCCGGCGCCGGGCTGGTCGGCGGCGGCAAGGGGCTGACCGGGCTGCGCGAACGCGTCGCGGCGGCGGGCGGTACGGTCGAGGCCGGCCCGCTCGACCCGCGCGGGTGGCGCCTGCTGGTCACCGTCCGGCCGCCCGACTCCCGCCCCGAAGGGACGACATGACGATCCGCCTGCTGCTCGCCGAGGACCAGGAGCTGGTCCGCACCGCGCTGCGCGCCCTGCTCGACCTGGAGGACGACTTCGAGGTGGTCGCCGCCGTCGGACGCGGCGACCAGGTCGTCGAGGCCGCCCGCGAGCACCGGCCGGACGTCGCCCTGCTGGACATCGAGATGCCCGGGCTGGACGGCCTCGCGGCGGCCGCGGTGCTCGCCCAGGAGGTGCCCGGCTGCCGGGTGGTCATCCTCACCACCTTCGGCCGGGCCGGCTACCTGCGCCGGGCGATGGAGGCGGGCGCGCTCGGCTTCGTGGTGAAGGACGCCCCGGCCGAGGTGCTGGCCGACGCCGTCCGCCGGGTCGCGGTGGGCGAGCGGGTGGTCGACCCGGAACTCGCCGCCGCCACCCTCGCGGCCGGCACCTCCCCGCTCACCGCCCGCGAACGCGACGTCCTGAACGCCACCCGCTCCGGCGCCGGAGTCGCCGAGATCGCCGGGAAGCTCTACCTCTCCGAGGGGACCGTCCGGAACTACTTCTCCTCGGCCATCGCCAAGACCGGCACCCGCAACCGCACCGAGGCGCTGCGCGCCGCCGACGAACGCGGCTGGCTGTAGCCCCTCACCCGCCGGGCGTAGCCCCTCACCCGCCGGGCGCCGGGGGCAGCCGGAAGCCGACCTCGGCGCCGCCGGAGGGGGCGGCCGTGGCGAACACCGAGCCGTGGTCGGCGGCGACCAGGTCGTGGACGATGGCCAGGCCCAGCCCCGAGCCCGGGGTGGACTGGGTACCCGCCGCGCGGTAGAAGCGCTCGAACACGGCCTGCCGGTCGCCCGGGGCGATGCCCGGCCCCTGGTCGCGCACGGCCAGCCGGCCGCCGGTGACCCGGATCTCCACCGGGGTGCCGTCCGGGCTGAACTTGACGGCGTTGCCGACCAGGTTGTCCACGCAGCGCTGGAGCGCGCGCGGGCGGGCCAGCACCGGCACCGGCCCGTCGGTGGTGACGGTGATCTCCCGGCCGGTGCGGCGGCGGAAGCGGCGGGCGCTGTCCTCGGCGGCGGCCGGCAGGTCGACTGGCTCCGGGTCCTCCGCCGTCCACTGGTCGGTGGCCAACTCGACCAGCTCGCGCACGAGTTCGTCCAGTGCGACGGTCTCGGTGACCAGGGTGCCGAGGATCTGCTCCTCGTCCGCGGGGGCGAGCCGGCCGCGGGCCCGCTGGAGGAGTTCGGCGCAGCCGCGCACCGAGGTCAGCGGGGTGCGCAGCTCGTGGCTGGCGTCCTGCACCAGGCGCTGCTGCTGCTCCCGGGAGCGCCGCAGCGCGCCCACCATCGCATCGAAGGCGCGGGTGAGGCGGCCGACCTCGTCACGTCCGGCGGCGGGCAGCGGGGTGGTCAGGTCGCGGGTGGTGGTGATGTGCTCGGCGGCGTGGGCCAGCCGCCGCACCGGGCGCAGGATGCGGCCCAGCACGAGCCAGCTGAGCAGTGCGGAGCCGACCGCGGCGGCGACACTGGTCCAGGTGATCCGCAGCAGGAAGGCCTCGTCGACGGCCGTCACCCCGGCGTAGGTCTGGCCGACCGTCACCGCGCCCCGCCCGTCGGAGCGGGCCTTGGTGAGCAGGCCGTACGGGGTGCCGTCGATCTCGACGTCCTCCTGGTGGGAGCCCTGCCCGGTGCGGGCCACCTCGCGGGCCCGGTCCGAGACCGGCAGCGCCGCCGCGCCCGGGGTGAGCGGGCGGGCGGTGCCGTCGGGGGCCAGCAGCTGTTCGACGGTGTCGGGCCGGGCGATCGGGACACGGTCGAGGTCCACGGCGGCGAGCACGGTGTCGGCCCGGTCCGCCAGGCTCAGGTCGAGCTGGTCGGCGACCAGGGTGGTGACGCCGCGGTAGGCGGCGACGACCGGCACGGCGATCGCGAGCAGCACGGAGGCGAGGACGACCAGGCCGATCCTGGCGCGCAGCATCAGGCGGTCCGGGCGGTGTAGCCGACGTTGCGCACGGTGTGGATCAGCCGGGGTGCGCCGTGCTCCTCGGTCTTGCGGCGCAGGTAGCCGACGTACACGTCGAGCGAGCGGGAGTCGGTGTCGAAGTCGTAGCCCCAGATCCGCTCGTAGATCTGGTACCGGGTCAGCACGGTGCCCTGGTTGCGCAGCAGCAGCTCCAGCAGGTCGAACTCGGTCTTGGTGAGGTCGAGCGGGCGGCCGCCGCGGTGGGCCCGGCGGGCGGCCGGGTCCAGGGCGAGGTCGTCCAGGCCGAGGTCGGCGCTCTCGGCGCCGACCGGCTCGGTGCGGCGCAGCAGGGCGCGTATCCGGGCCAGCAGTTCCTCGGTGGCGAAGGGCTTGGCGAGGTAGTCGTCGGCGCCCGCGTCCAGCCCGGCGACCCGGTCGCCGAGCTGGTGGCGGGCGGTGAGGACCAGGACGGGCAGCCGGTCGCCGCGCCGGCGCAGCATCCGGCACAGGGCGAGGCCGTCGAGCCGGGGCATGACCACGTCCACCACCGCGAGGTCGGGGCGCCGGTGTTCCAGGAGCTCCAGGGCCTCCTGGCCGTCGGCGGTGGTGAGCACCCGGTAGCCCTCGAAGCGGAGCAGGTGGTCGAGGGTGTTGCGGACGCCGGGGTCGTCCTCGACGACCAGGACGGTGCGCCGGGCGGCGGTGGGATCTGTCATGGCGTCATCTTCGCTGGTGGCGGGCGTGGTCATGGCGGCCGGGGGGCGGTCGGGGGCGGTCCGTGGGCGGCTCGGAGCCGGGTCAGCGCGGGACGGGGACGACCGGCACCGGCGGGACGCCCGCCAGGCAGGAGGTGTCGCCGACCTCGCCGGTGCGGATGAAGCGGCCGGCGATCTCCAGGGTGCAGCCGGTGGACTCCATCTCCGGGACGTGTCCGCTGTTGGGCACCGAGACGAACGCGCTGTGCTTGAACTGGGCGGCCGCACGGCGGGAGTTGAGCTCGGGGGTGTTGGTGTCGAGGTCCCCGGAGAGCACCAGGACGGGGACGTCGGGCAGGTTCCGCAGGTCGGTCGGCTGCGGGCGGGCGGTGCCCCGGCGCGGCCAGTTCAGGCAGTTGTCCCCGCCGTCGGTCTGCCCCTCGGCCCAGCCCTTGGCGCTGAACGCCCCGAAGTCGGCCGGGTCGGTGGCGGCCAGGGCGGCGCGGTACTGGCGGCGGCGCTCCGTGACCGGGGCGTCCTGGTCCCAGGCACGGGCGTAGTCGTTGCAGGTGACGGCCAGGAAGGAGGCCTGGTCCTCGGTGCCGGTGCCCTCGATCTGGCCGCGCACCAGGGCGGCCAGCGGCGCCTCGTCGCCGGCGGCGAGGGCGTGCAGGGCGGCGGGCAGGGCGCCGAGCAGGCCGGGCTCGCCGGGGTGCAGGCCGATGCCGCGGGTGGCGGGCTCGTACATCAGGTTGGCGAGCTTGTCCTCGGTGAACGCCACGGTGCGCTTGCGGCCGTCGACCGTGGCGGCCACCTTGAGCGGGCGGGTGCGCAGCCGCTCGGTGACGGCGGCGAGGTCGTGCACCACGGTGTCCGGGTCGCAGGAGCCGCTGCGCTCGCAGATCCGGCGCAGCGTCAGCGACACCTGCTGGGCGCCGGGGCGGGCCAGCGAGTCGAAGGCGAGGGGGTAGGCGCCGGACAGCACCATCCGGTCGACCCGCTCGGGGTGGCGGTCGGCGTAGACCGGCATCAGGTAGGTGCCGTACGAGAGGCCGTACAGGACCAGCTTGGGGGCGCCCAGGCGCTCGCGGGCCGCGTCGAGGTCGTCGGCGGTGGCGGCGCTGGTGTAGCCGCGGGCGCGCGGGCCGAGCTCCTCGGCGCAGTCGGCGACCAGCTCGCGCTGGTCGGCCCGCGGGGCCCAGCGGTACTCGGCCTCGGTGACGTCGCAGGGCAGCCGGCCGGAGCGGCCGGTGCCGCGCGGGTCCAGCAGGAGCAGGTCGTAGTCGTCCAGCACTCCCTGGAGTGCCGTGCTCACCTGCCCGGCGCGGTCGATCATGGTCTCGCCGGGGCCGCCCGGGTTGAGCGCGATGGTGCCCAGGGCCGGGCCGGGGCGGCTGTGGCGCACCACGGCGTGGCTGACGCCGATGGTGCCCAGGCCGGGCTCGTCGGCGACCAGCGGGCGGCGCATCGTGGTGCAGTCGACCCGGTGCCCGGGGACGGTCGGGCACCAGGCGGGCCGGCCCTCGGCGCCGGCGGGCGCCGCCTGGGCGGGGGAGGGGAGGGCGCCGATCGGGAGCGCCGTGGCGAGGACGGCCAGCGCGGCGGCGGCCAGGCCGCCCCGGCGGGCCCGCTTCGGGGTGGTGGTCGGGGTGGTCGGGGTGGTGTGCGTGATCGCGGTCATCGCGGTGCCCTCCTGGCGTCCTGCGGTCGGTGTGGGAACGACCTTGCCTGGGGCGCGTCAGGCGTTCGGCAGAGCGATGACAAAGGCGTGTAAGAACTCTCACCGGCCGTGGCGACCGGGCCCGGACGCGGATGTCGGAGCGGGGCGGTACGGTCCTGGTCATGGCAGCCCGGATCGATCTGACCCTCGACTGCGCGGACGCGCAGCTCCTCGCCGCGTTCTGGCGGACGGCCCTGGGGTACGTGGACGAGCCGCCACCGCCCCCGTTCCGCACGCGCGCGGAGTGGCTCGCCCAGTTCGACCTGCCGGAGGACGACTCGGCGGACGACGGCGCCTGGCTCTGCGACCCGCAGGGGGTCGGTCCCCGGCTGTCCATCCTCCGAGTGCCCGAGCCGAAGCGGGCGAAGAACCGGCTGCACATCGACATCCGGGTGCCGGGCCACGGCGGTCCGGCCGAGCGCTGGGCCCGGGTCACCGCGGAGGCCGCGCGGCTGGCGGCGGCGGGCGGGCGGGTGTTGGCGGAGGCCGACGGGCACCACGTGGTGATGGCCGACCCGGAGGGCAACGAGTTCTGCGTGGCGGCGGGCCCGGCCACGGGCTGAGCCGGGGCGTGCCACGGGGCGTGCGGTCCGACGGGGGAGCGCCGCGGGCCGGGCCGGTGGTCGTCGGCCCGGCCCGGCCCGCGCGCCGGTCCGGTCAGGCCTTGATGGTGAGCCAGGCGCCGAGGCCGTTGCAGCCGCGGGCGTCGTAGGTGGTGCTGCGGTAGCCGGCCGGGATCGGCGAGTAGGGGCAGGTCCAGATGCCGTTGCGGACCTGCTCGTGGAACCAGGCGCCGACGCCGCTGCAGCCCTGCGGGTTGTAGTTGGTCAGCACGTAGCCGGAGACGATCGGCGAGCCCGAGCAGGTCCACAGGCGGTTCTGGGCGGGCTGCTGGAACCACGCGCCGTGGTTGTTGCAGCCGCTCGCGTTGTACATGGTGATGACGTAGCCGCTGGGCACGGGCGCGCCGGAGCAGCTCCAGCCGCCCGTGGCGGAGGCGGTGCCGGCCGCCGCGGTGCCGGTGAAGGCGGCGGCGAGCACGGCGATCGCTGCGGCCGCCCGTCCCAGGCGGGTGGTCAGCTGGCGGAGGGTCCTGGTCACGGTGTCACCGGTCCGATCGGTCGTCCCCGCGCCGCTGTCGGGGGCGGCGCGGGAGGGGGAAGTGCGAGGCTGCGCCGCACCCTAGCGGCGGTGATCAGGTCCCTGAAAGATCAGGATCGCAGGATCTTCACAACTGACCGAAAACGATCCGTCGGGACTCCTGCCTCCGCCGAGCCGTGGTGGGGACAACCCCAGGACGGACACACCCGCTGGCCGGACTGCGGTTCGAGGGCGACCGACCGTACCGTCGGCGGCATGAACTCCCTACGCCCGAAGGGCAGATCACGCTCCGTCCGACTCCGGGCCGGCACCGTGCTGGCGCTGGCAGCCCTGGCCACCACGACCGTGACGGCGGGGGTCGCGTCGGCGGCCCCGACGGACCGGTGGGACCGGTCGGACCACGGCGAGCGCGGCCGACTGGTCTCCGCCCGGCTGACCGGCACCCTCGACAGCAAGGACGCCGTCGCCACCGCCCTGACCGCTGCCAAGTACGACGCGGGCGCCGTCCGCTACGGCGTGGACACCTACCGCCTGGAGTACCGGACCGTCGACCCGCAGGGCCGGCCGACCACCGCCAGCGGCCTACTGGTGCTCCCGCGCGGTGGCGAACACCAGCTGCGGACGGTCTCGTTCACCCACGGCACCGCCAGTTACCGCGGCGACGCCCCCTCCACCACGGCCAAGCCCGGGTTCGTGACCTCGCCCGCCCTCACCTACGCCTCCGCCGGGTTCGCCGCCGTCGCCCCGGACTACCTGGGCCTGGGCACCGGCCCCGGCACCCACCCCTGGATGGACGTGCCGTCCGAGACCACCGCTTCCCTGGACATGCTCCGGGCGGCCCGCGCCTTCGCCCCGCGCACCGGCCGCACCCTCGGCCACGACGTCCTGGTCACCGGCTTCTCCCAGGGCGCCTCGGCCGCGACGAGCCTCGCCCGCGCCCTCCAGGACGGCGACGACCGCTGGTTCCGCCTCCGAGCCCTCGCCCCGGTCAGCGGCGGCTACGCCTTCCGGGAGGCCGAGCTGCCGGCCCTGCTCGACGGCTCCCTGGAGCCCAAGTCGAGCGCGCTGTACGCCGCGTACCTGCTCGTCGCCTGGAACCGGCTGCACCACCTCTACGACTCCCCGGGCGAGGTGTTCCAGGAGCCGTACGACCGTACCGTCGAGGCGCTGTTCGACGGCTCGCACACCGGCCCGGAGCTGTTCGCGGGCACGCCGGGCACCATCGGCGAACTGCTCACCCCGCGCGCCCTCGCGATGCTGCGCCACCCGGCCGGCCGCTTCGCCGCAGCGCTCCGGGTGGCCGACGGCACCTGCGACTGGGCGCCGCGAGCCCCCGTGCGGCTCTACGCGGCCGAGGCCGACGAGCAGGCCGCCGACGCCAACACCGACCACTGCGCGGCCGCGCTGCGCGCGCACGGCGCGGACCCGGAGGTCATCGACCTCGGCACCCCGGACTTCGCGGGCTCCCGCCACCTGGGCTCCAACGTGGCCGCCACGGCCGACATCGTGCGCTGGTTCAGCGCCCTCGGCTGAGCGGGTGCGGGCCGCGCCACGGCTGATCGCCGCACAGCTGATCGTGGCGCGGCCGCCGTTGGCACGGCCCCCGCCCGCTCAGCCGGAGCGCAGGACCCGGAACCGGTCGGGCGCCGCCGGATCCCGGTCGACCACCTGGACCGGCGGCCACGCCCACTGCCACACGCCGCTGCCGGGCACCCGGGTGAACCGGATCCGCCCCCGGGTGCCCGCGACGTCGACCCGCGGCCAGGCCGCGGCGACGCGCTCCCGGTCCGCACCGGCGGAACGCAGCACCTCGGCGAGGACGGTCACGGCGTCGTAGCCCTCGAAGGCCACGAAGGACGGCGCCTCGCCCAGCCGCTCCCGCACGGCCGCCGCGACGCGCTCGCCGGTGGCGCCCAGCCGCTCGGGCAGGTAGCGCAGGAACGGGACGGCCGCGCCCTCCTCGCCCAGCAGCGCCCGCCACTGCGGGAACTCCGGCTGCCCCGCCGGGGCACCGATCAGGACCCCGGCGAGGCGCCGGTCACGGCGGACGGCCCGGACGATCGGCACGGCCGGCTCGGGGTGGCCGACCAGCAGCAACAGGGCCGTGGCGCCGTGCCGGGCGAGCTCCCCGCACAGCTCGGCGGGGGAGAGCGCGGCGGCGTCCAGCTCGACGACGGTGCCGCCGTGCGGAGCCAGGCGCTCGCGCAGGACACGGGCCCCGGCGGCCCAGTAGACGCTCTGCTGGGCCGCCACGGCGATCCGGCGGTGGCCCGCGTCGAGGAGGAACTCCGCGTAGATCCGCCAGCCGTGCGACTGCGCCGGGCAGAGCCGGGCGACCCCGTCCGTCGGCCCCTCGGTGAGCGCGTCCAGGACGGCCGAGGAGCAGAGGTACGGCACACCGAGCGCCTCCGCCCGCGCGGCCACCGCCCGGGCGACCACGCTGTGGTACTCCCCGGTCAGGGCCACCACGCCCAGGCCCGCCAGCTCCTCCACCGCCGCCGCGGCCCGCTGCGGATCGGCCGCCGTGTCCCGGACCAGCAGGTCCAGCGGCCGGCCGGCGATCCCGCCCGCGTCGTTGACGTCCCGGACGGCGGTCTCCAGCCCGGCGAGCAGCTGCCGGCCGGCCTCGACCCACCCCGGGCGGCTCAGCGGGACGAGGGCGCCGATCGGCACCGACGGACCGTCGGCGCGCTCCGCGCCGGCCGACGAAGATGGCGTACTCATGGGCCGGCGTCTCCCGCCTGACGGTCCGGTGACAGGCGCTCCTCCGGACCGCCGACCGGCGGGGCCGGGAGGCGCACCTGTGTGATCATGCCGGACATTGCACCCGGCCCGGGGGGTGGCGGGCAACCGGTTTTTCGCCGAGGTGCTGCGCGTGACCCGCGCGAAACCGGCCGTGGTCAGTCGCAGACGAAGCAGGGCGGCCGGTCCCGGGCGGTGACGGCACCCGCGGTGTCGAGGCTGTCACCGGGCACCTGTATGTTGATCAGTCGCCGACCCTGCCGCGCTCCCCACCGGGATGCCGACGCCCGGGTCCGGCCCGGACCGGTACGCGCATCGCGGAGGTCGGGCCGTCGGTGCGGGGGGAACTGCGGAGGGACCTCGGCCCGGGGCGGAAAGCCGCTCACCGTCCCGACGTTCCCGAAGGATCCCGTATGACCGTTCCTGTCCCGCCCGACAGCCCGCAGCCGGGGGCGGCGCCCGCCGGCGCCGACCCGGGGACGCCGCTGACCCCGGGGCAGGGCGAGGCTCCGGAGCAGGCAGACACTCAGAGCGAGGCCCTGAGTGAGGCTCAGGCCGACGCGCAGGGCGAGGCGAAGGGCCCCGCCGCTGAGCCCGCGCCCGCCGATGCCGAGGCCGCCGTCGACGTCGTCCCGCTCGCCGAGGCCGCCACGCCTGCGCCCGCCGATGCCGTCTCGCTCGCCAAGGCCGCTGAGCCCGCGCCCGCCGATGCTGAGGCCAAGGCTGAGGCCGAGGCCGAGGCGGAGGGCCCCGCCGCCGAGCCCGATTCCGCGCCCGTGCCCGCCGACGCGGCGCCTGCGGCGCCTGTCGCGCCCGTGCCGGTCGGTGCTCCCGCTGCCGTAGGAGGCCCGTCGCCGTTCGCTCCTCCGGAGGCGGCCCCGACCCCGCCCCCCGCCCCGGCCGCGTACCCGGCCGCGTATCCGGCCCCGGGCCAGGGCCCGGCCGGTGCGCCCGGTGCGTACCCGGGCGCGCCGTACTGGCAGGGCTACCCGGTGGTCCCGCCCCAGCCGCGCAACGGCCTGGGCACCGCGGGCATGGTGCTCGGGATCGTCGGCACCGTCCTCGGCCTGGTCGTCGTGCTGTTCTGGCTCTCCTGGCTGCCGGCCCTGCTCGCGCTGATCTTCGGCATCATCGGCCTGGGGTACGTGCGCAAGGGCGAGGCGACCAACCGGGGGGTGGCCCTGGCGGGCGTCATCCTGGGCGTCACCGGCCTGCTGTTGTCGGTCGGCGGCGGGGTGGTCTTCGCGGTGGCGCTGAACTCCGTGCAGGAGGACGAGAAGGCCGAGGCGCACGCCGCCCGGCTCCGCTCCGAGGCCGACGACCGGGCCGCCGCCGACCGGGCGGCGAAGGCCAAGGAGAGGCTCGACGCCGCGAAGAAGAAGTTCGAGGAGGAGCAGCAGGCGCGGGCCGCCGACGAGAAGGCCCGGCACCTGGGCTTCGGCCAGTCCTACACCTACGCCGACGGGTTGAAGGTCACGATGGCCGCGCCGCAGCCGTACGTGCCGAACGAGACCGTGTTCCCCGCGCCGAAGAACAGCACGATCATCCAGATACGGATCACCGTCACCAACACCGGCTCCAAGGACGTCTCGCTCGTCGGATCGGGGCTGCCCACCGTCAAGGACGCCAACGGGGGCCTGGTCACCGCGCTGATCGACGGCAGCGGCCGGATGAAGTTCATCGGCGACTCGCTGGCTCCGGGCGCGGAGGCCACGGGGGTGTCGGCGTACGCGCTGCCGAACGCCGCGGCCGACCCGTTCTCCGTCCAGTTCACCTACTACGGCAGCGGGCAGGGCATGAAGTCCGTGACCTGGACCGGCTCCCCGAACTGACCCGGGTTCCGGCTCCGGCTCCGACATACCGAGACCCCTGACCCCCGACCCCTGGCCTCCAGGGGCCGGGGGTCAGTCGTGTGCGAGGCAGCGCCGGAGCTCGTCCAGCCGGTAGTAGTGGCTGCCCTCGGCGATCGGCCGGCAGGAGGGCTTGAAGGCGATCTCCTCCTCGTTGTAGAGCATCCGGACCAGGTGGTCGGCCGGGCCGCCGTCGGAGGGCGCGTTCTCGTAGAGGTCCCACTGGATGTTCGCGGCCATCGGCACCACCTCGGCGCCGCGCCACGGGTTGTTCCGGTAGCTGTACGGCTGTTCGGGATCGGCGCCCTCGGTGCTGCCGGGCAGGCCCATCAGGGCGGCGAGCGGCTCGATCTCCTCGGCGTGGGTGAAGCGCAGCACCGCGCCGTTGTGGTTGCGGCCGTCGGCCCTGGCCCCGGCCTGGGCGAGGAGGTCGTCGAGGAGGACGCCGGCCATCCGGTAGGTGATGGTGCGTCCGCTGAACGCGGGGCCCTTCTGGTAGAACTCCTCCGCGTCGTCGAGGTAGCCCAACCACCGGGCGTCGTGGGCGGTGAGGTAGCGGGAGAGGTCGACCGAGGGCGCCTCCACGGCGAGATCGGGAGCCGCGCTGTACAGCTCGTACAGCGAGCGGGCGAAGGAGACCTGCTCGTCGACGGGCAGCGCCGTGACGAAGTCCGCCCGGAACAGGCGGGAGAGGGCGTGCCGGGCCGCTTCGGCGGTGCGCGGATCGGCCTCGTTCCGGGCGAGGACCGCGGCGAGGTCGGGGTCGTTCGCCAGGTACGCGCGGTAGTCGGCGTTCTGCGGCTGCTTGTGGAAGTACAGCAGGTCCTTGTCGGTCACCGGGGCCCCGATCAGGCCCGTCAGGCCGGGGTCGCCGGCGGTCAGACCCGCGGTGAAGGCGTCGGCGCTGGCCACCGCGCGCGGGACGCCGGAGGTCTCCACCAGGACGGGCTCCCGGTCGGCGACGATCGTCCGGAACAGGGACGGCAGCCGCTGCTCCAGGCGCAGCGCCGTCTGCCGGTGCTCCCGGGCTCCCAGGGCGGAGAGGTTCCCGTAGCCGAGGGTGGCGGCGGAGGCCAGCAACGACCCTACCTGCGGGGCGAGTCGGGCCCCGAGGTCGGTGAGGGCGTCCTGCCGTTCCGCCTCGGCGAGGACGGCGAGCACGGCGTCGCCGTCCTCGCTGCCGGTCATGGCCCGGGAGCCGTGGCGGGCGACGTTCTCGGTGAAGACCGGGCGGAAGCCGCGCGGGGGCTGCTGGTAGCGGTCCGGATCGCCCTGCGGCCGGTAGGGGGTCTTGGTCCCGTAGCGACCGTGCCGGGCGGTGTCGGCGTCGGCGCCGGAGCGGTCGTGGGCGGACGCCGTGCCCGCGGTGGACAGGACGCCGAGGGCCAGGGCGAGGGCCAAGGCGGCGGAGAGGGCGGGGGTGCGCTTCACTGCGGTCCTCCGGGTCGGAGCGGTCGGGTCGGCTCAGGTCAGGTCGGGTCGAGTAGCCCCGGTCAGGTGGTCAGGGCCTTCGGCCGCGCGCATGCTGTCATGCGCATGTGAACGCGAGTTGACGTGTCACCGACGGCAAATCGCCACCCTGGCCGGAATGATGACCCCGAGTCGGCCGAACTCACGATCTTTCGGACAGTGGACGATCAAGCTCTTGATCTCCGGCCGGGCGGCTTCTAGATTGCGGTGCAATGTCACACTGAGCCGACCGACGCGGCCTTCCTGGGGGACCGGTGCCGGACACCGCACAGCAAGTACCGCTCCAGACCACCGAGAAGCTGCCCCGGGTGTTCTACCGGCTGGCGCTGGGCGACGCGCTCTCCACCTACGGGAGCCAGCTCGACCTGGTGGCGCTGAGCCTGTTCGCCTACGAGGCGGCCGGGAACGCGCTCGGCACGGCCGGGTACCTCATCCTGCGTCTGACCGGCGGTTTCGCCGGTGGACTGGTCAGCGGGCGGCTCGTCGCCCGGGTCGACCGGCGGCGGCTGATGACGGGCTGCGCCCTCGCCCAGGCGGTGGCGCTGGTCGTGGTGGCCCTCGTCCCGGCGTCCGCGCGGATCCCGGTGCTCTACCCGCTCGCGCTGGTCTTCGGCGGCGCGGCCGCGGTGTGCGCCGTCGCGCTGCGCACCAGCATCCCGGAGATGGTCGGCGCCGAGCGCCGGGCCCGTGCCAACAGCCTGATGGCGAGCTGCCGTTCGGCCGCCATGGTGCTCGGCTTCGCCTCCGCCGGTGTGGTCGTGGCGTGGGCCGGGTTCCGTGCGGCACTGCTGATCGACGCGTCGAGCTTCGTGGTGTTCGCCGCCGTGGTGCTCAGGCTGCCGTTGCGCACCCGGGCCGAACCCGCCGAGCAGGCGGCCGGACAGGCCGCCGGCGCGGCCGCGACCGGTACCACCGCCGACACCGAGGCCGACAAGGCTGCCGACGGCGGCAAGGCGAAACGATTCGGCACCCGGTGGCAGGCGCTGGTGGTGCTGCGCGCGGCCCCCGTGGTCGGCGCGATGGCGGCGATCCGACTGCTGGACGCCTTCGGCTCCGCCGCGCACAACATCAGCCTGCCGGTCTTCGCCAACCAGCACGACCCCGGCAACCCGGCCGCGCTGCTGGGCATGTTCTGGGCCACCTGGGCGGTCGGCAACCTCGGTGCCCAACAACTGGTCTCCCGGCTCATGCTGCGCCGGGGCATCGAACCGGGCGAGCGCGCCTTCGCCCTGGGGACCTGCCTGATGTCCGGCTGCTTCATCCTGGTCTTCACCGGACTGCCGACCCCGCTGTTCCTCCTGGTGGCGATCGGCGCGGGGCTCGGCGACGGCTTCACCGAGATCTCGTACACCACCCGGATCCAGGCGCTCACCGACGAACGGCGCGGCCAGGCCTTCGGGTTGCTCGCCTCCGCCGAGAACGTCGGCATGGGCACCGGGATGCTGCTGAGCGGATCGCTGCTGGCCCTGCTCAGCCCGCTGACCGTGGTCGGCGTCTCGCACGCCGTCCCGATCGTGCTGGCGCTCGGCTTCCTGGTCCTGGTCGGCCGGGCCCGGAAGCGCTGACCCGCACCACCCGGCCACGCACCACCCGGCCACGCACCGCCGGACCACGTACCGCCCGACCGTACCCGCGACCACCGTGCACCGTGCCACCGCACCCGCAAGTACCGCGCCACCGGATCCGCCGACGCCCCACCGGGCCGCAGGCGACCCCGATCCGCCCACCCTCCGCAACCCGGGGCAGCCCTACCCGCGCACGCCCCGCACCGATCCGAAAGGTGCCGTCGCCGATGAGCCCCACCGGTTCCGAGCGCGCCCGGCTGCGCGCCCTGGAGGCCCGGCTGCTGCTGCGTCCCGAGGTCGCCGACTGCGCAGTGCTGCCGGTCGAGCGCGCCGACGGCCGCCGCGGCCTGCTGGCCTACCTGGTGCCCGCCGCCGACACCGACCCCGTCGCGCTGCGCCGCCGGGCCACCGCCGCCCTGCTGGACGCCGACCCGGGCACCGAGGTGCACCTCCTGGACGGCATCGTGCGGACCGCGCTGGGCGAACCCGACCGCGCCGCCCTCGCCGCCGCCGCGGCCCGGCCGCCGGCCGGCGCCGGGACCGCGCTCCGCCACCTGCGCGAACTCACCCCGCACTGGCGGCCTTTCGGCGCCGCCGGCACGGCCGCCGGTGCAACCCCGAGCGGCTCGACGGCCGGCTCGACGGCCGCGCCCGAAGAGGCCGTACCCGAGGAGCCCGGGAACGAGGACCCCGGGACCGAGGCGGTCGGCGCCCGGCTGCCCGCCCCGGCTCCGGACGCGCCGCGCACCCTGCCCGAGGCCCTGCTGCGCGCCGCCGAACGGCACCCGGACCGCGGCCTGCACCTGGTCCGGGCCGACGGCGGGGCGACCAGGCTGACCTACCGCCGGCTGCTGGAGCGGGCCCGGGAGACCCTCGCCCTGCTGAGCGCCGCGGGGCTGCGGGCGGGCGACCGGGTGATCCTCCAGGTCCCGGACCAGGAGGGCTACTTCACCACCCTGTGGGCCTGCCTGCTGGGCGGGGTGCAGCCGGTCACGGTCGCTCGTCCGCCCGCGTACGACCAGCCCAACCCGGTCCTGGAGAAGCTCTGGCACGCCTGGCAGACGCTGGCGGAGCCGCCGGTGCTCGCGGGCGGGCCGGCCGTGGCGGGCCTGGCCCGGCTCGGGGAGCTCTACCCGGCGCCGGGCCTGCGGGTCATCGCGGTCGACCGCCCAGTCGACGGCGCCGCCGCAGCCGTCGGCGCGGGCGCCGAGCACGCCCCGGACCCCGGCGACGTGGCCATCCTCCAGCTCTCCTCCGGCAGTACCGGCCGCTCCAAGGCGGTGCAGATCACCCACCGCGGCATCCTGGAGTACGTGGCCGGCGCGGTCGCCCAGGGCACCCTGCCCGAGGACGTCACCGTCAACTGGCTGCCGCTGGACCACGTCGCCGGGCTGCTGATGTTCCACCTGCGTGACGTGGCGCTCGCCGCCGACCAGGTGCAGGTGCCCACCGAGCTGGTGCTCGCCGACCCGCTGGTCTGGCTGGACACCCTGGAGCGCTACCGGGGCGCACACTCCTGGTCGCCCAACTTCGGCTACCGGCTGGTCGCCGAGGCGGTGCGGGCGGCCGGCCCCGGCCGGAGCTGGGACCTCTCCTCGGTCAAGTCCCTGATCAACGCGGGGGAGCAGTGCACCGAGGCGGTGCTGGACGAGTTCCTGGCCGCCACCGGCCCGTTCGGCGTACGGGCGGAGCACGTGCTGCTCGGCTGGGGCATGGCCGAGACCTGCACCGTCATCACCTACAAGCGCTACCACGAGGACGGCGCCCGCCGGCTGGTGCGCACCGACTCGCTGACCGGCCGGCTGGAGCCCGCGGACCCGGACTCCCCGGAGCGCGGCACCGCGTTCCTCAGCATGGGGCGCCCCGCCCCCGGCGCCCGGATACGGGTGGCGGGCGAGGACGGCCGGGCCCTGCCCGAGCACCGGGTCGGCCGGCTCCAGGTCGACTCCGGCCGGGTGACGCCGGGTTACCTGAACAACCCGGCCGCCGACGGCGAGGCCTTCGTCGGCGACGGCTGGTTCGACACCGGGGACCTCGCCTTCCTGGCCGACGGTGAGGTGGTGCTCACCGGCCGGCGCAAGGAGATCATCATCGTCAACGGGGTGCACCACTTCTGCCACGAACTGGAGGACGTGGTCGCCTCGGTGGCGGGGGTGCGCTCCGGGCACGTCGCCGCCTTCGGGGTCCCGGACGAACGCACCGGCACCGAACAGCTGGTGATCGCCTATGTGCCGAACGACCCGGACGCCCCCGCAGCCCCGGTGGCCGCCGAGGTCCGCCGGGTGCTGGCCGCCCGGCGGCAGCCGGCCCCCGCCCTGGTGCTGCCGGTGCCGGCGGCCGACTTCCCGCGCACCACCAGTGGCAAGATCCAGCGCACCGCACTGCGCGGGCGCCTGCTCGACGGCGGGCTCGACGAGCACCTCGTGGCGATCGACCTGGCGGAGGCCAACGCCCGGACCGTTTCCGACTGCGTGCGTCGGATCGTCTGGGAACCCCGCCCGGCGCCGGACGCCCCCGAGGCCCCTGAGGATTCCGAGGCTCCCGGGGATTCCGAAGGTTTCGAAGATCCTGAAAGTTCCGAGTCTCCGGAGCCGACCCTGCTGCTCGGCCCGGCCGGTCCCGGGACCCTCGCCGAGGCACTGGCCGCCGCCCTGCCCGGGGCCGTCCTGGTGGAGCAGCCGCCGACCGCCGACCCCGCGCAGTGGCGGCGGGCGCTCGGCGCCGAGCGCCCCGGGCGGGTGGTCCACCTCTGGGGCGCGGACGGCGGGCCCGCCGCGTCGTCGGACGGCGTACCGCCGGACGTAGCCCTGCTCGCCCTGCTGCGGGCCCTCGCCGAGCGGCCGCCGACCGGCGAGCTGGTCACCGTCAGCGCCGGACTGCACGCCGTACTGCCCGGTGAACTCCCCGACCCGGCGGCGGCGTTGACGGCGGCACTGACCGCCGGGGCGAGAGCCGAGCAACTGGTGCCCGCCGCCCGGCACATCGACCTGCCGGCCGGTCCGCCGCCCGCCGAGCAGGCCGCCGCCCTGCTCACCCTGCTGGCCGAACCCCGGCCGGAGCCGGAGAGCGCCTGGCGCCGGGGCCGCCCGTGGGTGCCCAGGCTCGGACCGGTCGAACCCGGCACCGCCACCGACGCCACCGCCGACGAGGGCTGCTCGCTGCTCTCGCCCGGCGCCCGCTACCTGGTCACCGGCGGCCTCGGCGGGATCGCCGCCGAGCTGCTGCCCGGCCTGCTGCGCGACCACGGCTCCCGACTGCTGCTGATCGGCCGCACCGACCTGGACGCGCCCACCGCCGAGGCGGCCGAACGCCGCGCCGCGCTGCACCGGCTGTCCGGCTACGGCGGCCGGGTCGACTACCGCCGTGCCGACGTGACGGACCGCGAGCAGCTGGCCGCCGTGGTCGCCGAGGCCGAACGGGACTGGGGAGCACCGCTGGACGGCGTGCTCCACCTGGCCGGCGCCTACCGGATCGCCCTGCTCTCCGGCACCGGCCCGGACGACTGGCGGGAGGCGGTGCGTGCCAAGACGACCGGCACGGACCACCTCGTCGAGCTGGTCCGGCAGCGCCCCGGCGCCCAGTTCGTCGGCTTCTCCTCGATGGTCGGCTTCCAGGAGGCCGTCGGCTCCACCGCGTACGCCGCCGCCAACCGCTACCTGGAGAGCGCGGTCGAACGGCTGCACCGGGAGACCGGCACCCCGGCCTGGACGATCTCCTGGGGCCTGTGGAGCCGGGTCGGCATGAACCGCGCCACCGACCACGAGCAGGCCTCCGCCGCCCGGGGCATCGCCGTGCTGAGCGCCGCGCAGGGCCGCCGGCTGGCCACGCTGCTGTTGGCCGGCGCCCCGGGCCGCTGGTACGCCGGGCCGGACCCGAGCGCCCCCGCCGCGCGCCGCCACCTGCTGGCGACCGCGCCCCGGCCGGTCCCGGAGACGCCCGCCGGCCGTACGGACGAGGACCGGCCCCCGCAGCGGGTTTCCGAGCCCGCCCCCGCCGCGGCCGCCCCTGCCGAGCCCACCCCTGCCGCCGCCTCGCCGGTCTCCACCGAGCTGCGCCGGACCGTCCTGGACGCCTTCGAGACGGTCCTCGACGCCCCGCTCGACCCGGCCCGCCCGCTGGCCGAACTCGGCATCGGTTCGCTCCAGTTGATGCGGGTGCACGGCGCCCTCAGCGCGGCCCTGCCGACGCCCCCGGCGCCCACCGAACTCTTCCGGCACCCCACCGTGGACGCCCTGATCGCCCACCTGACCGAGGCCCCCGCGCCGGCCCAGGCCACCGCGACCGCCACCGCGACCGCCACCGCGACCGGCACCGCGACCGGCACCGCCCCCGGGGCCCCGGCGGGCGACGACCGCCGGATCGCCGTCGTCGGCCTGGCCCTGCGCTTCCCCGGCGCCGACACCCCCGAGCAGTACTGGCGCAACATCGTCGACGGCGTCCGCAGCACCACCCGGTTCACCGAGGAGGAGCTGGCGGCGGCCGGACTGCGCCCCGAGGAGTACCGGCACCCCGACTTCGTCCCGGTGACCGGGGCACTGCCCGACACCGACCGCTTCGACGCCGAGGCCTTCGGCATCAGCGGCACCGAGGCCGCCCTGATGGACCCCCAGCAGCGCCTGCTGCTGGAGATCTGTCGCCAGGCCCTGGAGGACGGCGGCTACGACGCCCCCGACCCGCACCGCCGGGTCGGCGTCTTCGCCGGCACCGGGATGACCCTGTACGCGCTGCGCACCTACTACCAGCACACCCTGGCCGGCACGGCCGACCCGGCCCAGCCGGTGTCCGCGCTGCAGACCGCGATCGGCAACCAGGCCGACTTCGCCGCCACCCGGGTCGCCTACCGGCTGGGCCTGACCGGCCCGGCGATCGGCGTGCAGACCGCCTGCTCCACCTCGCTGGTCGCGGTGCACCTGGCGGCCCAGTCGCTGCTCGCCGGTGACTGCGACCTGGCCCTGGCCGGAGCCGCCGCCCTGCACATCCCGCAGGCCGCCGGATACCGCTACGAGGAGGGGTCGATCCTCTCGCCCGACGGCGAGTGCCGGGCCTTCGACGCGGCGGCCGCCGGCACCGTCGGCGGCAACGGGGTCGCGGCCGTCCTGCTCAAGCGCCTGGACCGGGCACTGGCGGACGGCGACACCGTGCACGGCGTGATCCTCGCCTCCGCCGTCAACAACGACGGCGGGCTCAAGGTCGGCTACACCGCGCCCAGCGTGGACGGGCAGGCGGCCGTGATCGGCCGGGCCCTCGACCTGGCCGGGGTGCCGGCCGAGAGCGTCGGCTACGTCGAGGCGCACGGCACCGGCACCCCGCTGGGCGACCCGATCGAGTTCCGGGCCCTGGCCCAGGCGTTCCGAGCCCGGACGCGGGCCGCGGACTTCTGCTCGCTCGGCTCGGTCAAGCCCAACATCGGCCACCTGGACACCTGCGCCGGAATGGCCGGGCTGATCAAGGCCCTGCTGGTGCTGCGGCACGGCACCGTCCCGCCGCTGGTCAACTTCGACCGCCCCAACCCGGCGCTGGAGCTCGCCGGAAGCCCGTTCCGGCTCGCCGCCGAGCGCCGCGACTGGCCGGCCGGCGCCACCCCGCGCCGGGCCGGGGTCAGCGCACTGGGCGTCGGCGGCACCAATGCCCACCTGGTGCTGGAGGAGGCCCCGGCGTCGTCCGCGCCCGGTGCCGCCGACGGCCCCCGGCAGGAGGCGCCGACCGTCCTGCCGCTCTCCGCCCGTACGGAACAGGGCCTGACCGCCCTGGCCGGGCTGCTGCGTGACCGCCTGGCCGCCGGACCGGCGCCCGCCCCCGGCGACCTGCCGCTCACCCTGGGCGGCGGGCGCCGCGCCCTGCGCCACCGGCTCGCCGCCACCGGCGCCGGTCCGGCGGACCTGCTCCGCGGCCTGGAGGCCCACCTGGCGGGCCGCGGCTCGGCCACCGCACCGGTACGCCGCGAGGCCCCGCGCGGTGACGTCCGGCCGGTGCTGCTCTTCACCGGCCAGGGCGGCCAGTACCGGGGCATGGCCGCCGAACTCCACCGCGCCTTCCCGGTCTTCCGGGCCGTCCTGGAGGAGTGCGACCGGCTGCACCGCGAGGCCTGGGACGAACCGCTGCTGCCGCTGCTGCTCGACCCCGTGCCCGAGGGCGCCGCCGACGACTGGACCACCGAGGCCGCGCAGCCCGCGCTGTTCGCCCTGCAAGCGGCCCAACTGCGGCTCTGGCAGGAGCTCGGGCTGCGCCCGGCCGCCGTCGCCGGGCACAGCGCCGGCGAGTACGCGGCCTTCCACGCGGCCGGCGCCCTCGACCTCGCCGACGGGATGTTCCTCACCGCGCTGCGCGGCCGGCTGATGCACCGGGCGACCGCTCCCGGCGCCATGGCGGCGGTGATGGCCGATCCGCAGCGGCTCGCCGAACTCGCCGACTGGCTGCCCGGGGTGGAGCTCGCCGTGGTCAACGGCGCCGGCCAGTGCGTGCTGTCCGGCCCGCCGCGCGACATCGCGGCCGCCGAGGCCGTGCTGGCCGCCGAGGCCGTGACCACCGAACGACTCGCCACCGACCGGGCGTTCCACTCCCGACTGCTCGACCCGGTGCTCGCACCGTTCCGCGAACAGCTCGCCCGGCTGCGGCTGCGCCCGCTGACCGTACCGCTGGTGAGCAACCTGGGCGGCGAGGTGCTGGCCCCCGGCACCGTGCCCACGCCCGACTACTTCGTCCGGCAGACGAGGGAGTGCGCGCGCTTCGACCAGGTGCTCGCCGCCCTGGACGGGCAGGGCCACGAACTGTTCCTGGAGCTCGGCCCGCACCCGACGCTCACCGGCATGGGCCGCCGGGAGCTGCCGCACCGCCACTTCGTGGCCGGTGCCCGCCGCGGCGCCCCGCAGGAGCCGCAGTTCGACGCCGCGGCCGGCGCGCTGTGGTCCCACGGCGTCCCGATCGACTGGGCGCGGTTCGCCGCCGCCCGTGACTGGCCGGACGGCCCGGCCCGCCGGGTGCCCCTGCCGACCACCGTCTACCAACGCCGCCGCCACTGGTTCACCGCCCCCGACCGGCCGACGACCACCGAGGACCCCGCCATGCACCAGGCACCGCCGCCCCAGCCGACCGCCCCGGCGGCCGCCGTCCCAGCGTCCGCTGTCCCGGCCGCCGTCCCCGCCGCCGCAGCAAGCCCCGAGCAGCTCGCCGAGGAGGCGGTGCTGCGCCGGGTGCTGGAGCAGACGGCCCGCCAGCTGGGCCACGACGAGGGGGCGGTCGGCGCCGACGACCCCTTCTTCGACCTGGGCGCCGACTCGCTCGGGATGATCAACATGATCCGGGACCTGGAGCGCGCCTTCCGGGTGCGGATCTCGATGCGCGAACTGTTCGAGGCGGCGGACACCCCGGCCCGGCTGGCCGGGCTGATCGCCGACCGGCTGGAGCCCGACGTCCGGGACGGGCTGCTCCCGGCGGCCGCGCCGGAGCCGGTCGCGGTGCCCGAGCCGGTCGCGGTGCCCGAACCGGTCGCGGCCCCGGCGCCCCTGGCCGCAACGCCCGCCCTCCCCGTACCGGCCGCGCCCGCCGCACCCGTCGTACCCGCCGCGACCGTTCCGTCCGCGCCCGCTCCTGCCGCGCCCGTCCCGGCACTTCCGTCCGCACCCCCGGTCCCGGTCCCGCTCGCCTCCGCCCCGGTGACCGACGGCACCGGCCTGATCGAGCGCCAGCTCGCGCTGCTCGGCCAGTTCTCCGACCTGATGCGCGACCAGCTCGGCCTGCTGGCCGGGACCGGGCCGGCGCCCGCGACCGGGGCGGTACCGCCCGCGCCCCTCCCGGTGGCGGCCCCCGCCGCCCTGCCCCCGTCCGTCGCCCCGGTCGTCGTCCCGGCCGTCGAGGCCCCGCTTCCCGCCGCCGCCCCCGCGCCGGCCGCCCCGCAGGTGCACGGCCCCCGGGTGACCGTCTCCCGCGAGTCCGGCATGGCCGCCGGCGGCCTGACCGAGCAGCAGCGCGCCCACGTGGACGGGCTGGTCGCCCGCTTCACCGCCCGTACCGCCGCCTCCAAGGCGGTCACCCGCCGCCACCGCCGCACCCTCGCGGACAGCCGCGCCGTGGTGGGCTTCCGCTCCTCGACCAAGGAGATGCTCTACCCGCTCGCGGCCCGCCGGGCCCGGGGCTCCCGGCTGGAGGACCTCGACGGCAACACCTACGTCGACATCACCATGGGCTTCGGCGTCCTGCTCTTCGGCCACGACCCGGAGTTCGTCGCCGAGGCCGTCCGCGAGCACCTGGCCGGCGGGCTGCGGCTGGGCCCGCGCGGCCCGGAGACCGGGGAGGCCGCCGAGCTGCTGGCCGAGCTGACCGGCACCGAGCGGGTCGCCTTCGCCAACTCCGGCACCGAGGCGAACGCCGGGGCGATCCGGCTCGCCCGCGCCTTCACCGGCCGGGACAAGATCGTCATGTTCGAGGGCTCCTACCACGGCCACTTCGACCACACCCTGGGCCGGACGGTGGGCCACGGCGCCGACCGGGAGACCGTCCCGGTGTCGAGCGGCATCCCCGGCAGCGCCGTCGCCGACCTGATCGTGCTGCGGTACGGCGATCCGCAGAGCCTCCAGGTCATCGAGGAGCTCGGCGACCGGATCGCCGCCGTACTGGTCGAGCCGGTGCAGAGCCGCCACCCGGGGCGCCAGCCGGCCGAGTTCGTCCGTTCGCTGCGCGAACTGACCGCCCGCCGCGGCATCGTGCTGCTCTTCGACCAGATGCTCACCGGCTTCCGGCCCCACCTGCGCGGCGCCGAGGGCTTCTGGGGCGTGACCCCGGACCTCTCCACCTACGGCAAGGTGCTCGGCGGCGGCTACCCGATCGGTGCGATCGCCGGGCGGGCCGACATCATGGACGGGATCGACGGCGGCCACTGGGACTACGGGGACGACAGCTACCCGCCCCAGGACACCACCTTCTTCGGCGGCACCTACATCCAGCACCCGCTGGCGATGACCGCGGCCGGTGCCGTGCTGCGCCACCTCAAGGAGGCCGGTCCCGGCCTCCAGGAGCGGCTGAACGCCCGCACCGACGAACTGGCCGCGACCCTCAACGGGTTCTTCGAGGAGGAGGAGTTCCCGCTCCGGCTGGCCCACTTCGGCTCGCTGTTCCGGTTCGAGCCGCGGGCCGACGTGGAGCTGTTCTTCCCGGAGCTGCTGACCCGCGGGGTCTACGTCTGGGAGTGGCGCAACTTCTTCCTCTCCACCGCCCACAGCGACGGCGACCTGGAGTTCGTGGTCGACGCCGTCCGGGAGTCGCTGCGCGGCCTGCGGCGCGGCGGCTTCTTCCCGGCCTCGCCCGGGGTGCGGCTCCCGGCCCCGACCCCGCGCCCGGCGGCCGACCTGCCCGAACTGCCCGCACTCACCACGGAATCCCGCACCGGTACCGGGGCCGAGCCCGTTCCGTACCACCCGGTGAGCGACCCGCAGCGCCCGGTCGATTTCAGCCTGTACTTCTTCGGCGACTACCCCCAGGACTCCCCGGGGGACGAGAAGTACCGCATCGTCCTGGAGAGCGCCCGCTTCGCCGACCGGCACGACTTCCACGCCGTCTGGCTGCCGGAGCGCCACTTCCACTCCTTCGGCGGGATCTTCCCCAACCCCTCGGTGCTGGCGGCCGCGCTGGCCCGGGAGACCAGCCGGATCCGGCTCAACGCGGGCTGCGCGGTGCTGCCGCTGCACCACCCCGTCCGGGTGGCGGAGGAGTGGTCGGTGGTGGACAACCTGTCCGGCGGCCGGGTCGGGCTGGGCTGCGCCAGCGGCTGGCACCCCAACGACTTCCTGTTCTTCCCGGAGAACTACGGCGGCCACAAGGAGCTGATGCACCGCCAGGTCGACACCGTCCGGGCGCTGTGGCGCGGCGAGCCCTACCGCGGCCGCAACGGCAACGGGGAGCCGATCGAGGTGACCCTGCACCCGCGCCCCTTGCAGGAGCAGCCGCCGATGTTCACCGCGATCGTCGGCAACCCGGACAGCTTCCGCGAGGCCGCCCGGCACGACCTCGGCGTGATCACCAACCTGATGACCCAGGACATCGCCCAACTCGCCGAGAACGTCGCCCTCTACCGGCGCACCCGGGCCGAGCACGGGCTGGACCCGGAGGCCGGCCGGGTGGTGGTGCTGGTCCACACCTACCTGGGCGCCGACCTCGCCACCGCCCGCGCGCAGGCCTACCGCCCGTTCTGCCACTACCTGCGCTCCTCGCTCTCGCTGTTCGGGCAGATGGCCAACAGCCTCGGCCTGACCCTGGACTTCGAGAACACCCGCGAGGAGGACCTCGAGTTCGTGCTGGAGCGCGCCTACGAGCGCTACTGCGCCTCGCGCGCCCTGATCGGCACCCCGGAGAGCGTCGGGTCCGTGCTCGCCGAGCTGCGGGCGGCCGGCGCGGACGAGATCGCCTGCTTCGTCGACTTCGGGCTCGCCCCCGACCTGGTGGCCGCCGGCCTGCCGCAGATCGACGCGCTGCGCCGCTCCACCGAGCGGGGCGCCGCGCTGTCCTACGCGCAGCAGCGGATGTGGTTCCTGCACCGGATGCTGCCCGACGCCGCCCAGTACAACGAGGTCAAGGCCGTCGAGCTGGACGGCCCGCTCGACCCGGAGGCGCTCGACACCGCGCTGCGCGCGCTGGTGGAGCGGCACGTCGGGCTGCGCACCGTCTTCCGGGAGCAGGACGGCGAACCGTTCCAGCAGGTGATCCCGGCGCCGGACGGCCCGGTGCTGGAGCGGGTCCCGGTGCACGGGCCGGCCGAGGAGGCGGTGGCCGCGCTGGTCGCCGCCGAGGGCGCCCGCCGCTTCGACCTGGCCGAGGGCCCGCTGTTCCGCGCCGGGCTGCTGGCGACCGGGCCGGACCGGCACGTCCTGGTGCTGTCCATGCACCACATCGTGATCGACACCCTGTCCACCGTGGTGATCACCCGGGAGCTGGGGGAGCTGTACCGGGCGGCCCGGGAGCAGCGGCCGCACCGGCTGCCCGCGCTCACCACCACCCCGGCCGCCGAAGCCGCCCGGGAGCGGGCCGCGGTGGCCGCCGGGGCCTACGAGGAGAGCCTCGACCACTGGCGCAAGGTGCTGGGCGGCGAGCTGCCGGTGCTGACCCTGCCCACCGACCGGCCCCGCCCCGCCGTACCGGACGGTCGCGGCCGTTCGTACGTCCGCCACCTTCCCGCCGAACTCTCCTCGGGCATCCGGGAGTTGGCCCGCGAGCGGCGCTCGACCCTGTTCATGGTGCTGCTCACCGCCTTCGCCGGGGTGCTCCAGCGCTACAGCGGCCAGGACGAGGTGGTGCTGGGCACTCCGCTGGCCAACCGGGCGGACGGCACCGAGGACCTGGTCGGCTTCTTCGTCAACACCCTGGCGCTGCGGCTGGACCTCACCGGCGAGCCGGACTTCGCCGAGGCGCTGGACCGGGTCCGCTCCACCGCGCTGGACGGCTACGAGCACCAGCAGCTGCCCTTCGAGGTCCTCGTCCAGGAACTGAACCCGCAGCGGGACACCAGCCGCAACCCGCTCTTCCAGGTCATGGTCGAGTTCGAGAACCACGCGGTCTTCGAGCTGGACCTGCCCGGGGTGACGGCCCGCCCGCTGGACCACGTGGTCGACCGCTCCGCCTTCGACCTGGCGCTCTTCCTCACCAACCTCCCCGACGGCATCCGCTGCCACGTGGAGTACGCCGAGACCCTGTTCGACCGGGCCACGGTGGACCGGCTGTTCGACGCCTTCGAGCGGCTGCTGGCCGCCGCCGTCGCCGACCCGGCGCGACCGCTCACCGAGCTGACGGCGGCCCCCGCCGACCCCGCCCTGGAGTGCGGACCGGAGGCGGCGCCGGTGCCCGCGCACCCGCTGGCCCGGGTGGCGGCCACGGTGGCCGACCGGCCGGAGGCCGTCGCGGTGGTCGCGGCCGACGGCACCGCGGCCGACTACCGGACGCTGCACGCCAGGGCCGAGGGCCTGGCCCGCCGGCTGCTCGCCGCCGGGGTGCGGGAGGGCGACCGGGTGGCCGTGCTGCTGCCGCGCTCGGCGGACCAGGTGGCCGCGCTGCTGGCCGTGCTGCGGCTGGGCGCCGTCCTGGTGCCGATCGACCCGGTGCAGGGCGCGGAGCGCTGCCGGCTGATCGCCGCGGACAGTGCCCCGACCGTGCTGCTCACCGCCCGGGGCACCGACCTGATGGGCATCTCGCTGCCGACCGTCCACACGGACGCGGACACCGACACCGGGCCCGCGGGCGGGGCGGAACTGCTGCCGCTGCCCGTCCCGTCGGCGCAGGCCGCCGCCTACCTGCTGTACACCTCCGGCTCCACCGGCCGCCCCAAGGGCGTGCTGATGCACACCCTCGGCCTGGCCTCGCTGATCGACTGGAACGTCGCCGAGCACCCGGCCGCCCGCACCCTGCAGTACGCCTCCTGCGGGTTCGACGTCAGCGTCCAGGAGATGCTGACCACACTGGCCGGCGGCGGCACCCTGCTGCTGATCGAGGAGGAGACCCGCTACGACATCACCGCGCTGGCCGCCGTGGTCCGCGCCACCCGGGCCGAGCGGCTGCACCTGCCGTACACCCCGCTGGCCGCGCTGGTCGCGGCGCTCGGTGACGAACCGGCGCCCCACCTGCGCGAACTGATCCAGGGCGGCGAGCAGTTGCTGCTCACCCCCGCCCTGCGGGCGTTCCTGGCCCGCAACCCCGGCTGCCGGCTGCTGAACCACTACGGCCCCACCGAGACCCACGGGGTCACGGCCGGCGAGGCCACCCCGGACGGACCGGACCACGCCTCGATCGGCCGCCCGGTGCCGGGAACCCGGATCGTGCTGCTGGACGCCGCCGGACGCCCCGTCCCGGCCGGGGCCGTCGGCGAGATCCACGTGCTCGGCGTCCAGGTCGGGCTCGGCTACCCCGGCCGGGCGCAGGAGAGCGCCGCCGTCTTCACCGACACCCCGGAGGGCCGCCGCTACCGCACCGGCGACCTCGGCCGCTGGCGGCCGGACGGCACCCTGGAGTACCTCGGCCGGGCCGACCGCCAGGTCAAGGTACGCGGCTACCGGATCGAACCGGGCGAGGTCGAGACCGTGCTGCGGACCGTGCCGGGCGTGCGCGGCGCCGCCGTGACGGGACGCCGGACGGCGACGGGCACCGCGCTGGCCGGGTACGTCCAGTGCGCGGCCGCCGACCTGCCCCGGGTGCGCGACCGGCTGGCCGACCTGCTGCCCGAGCACATGGTGCCGGGGCTCTGGGCCGCGGTCGCCGAACTGCCGTTCAGCGTCAACGGCAAGCTCGACACCACCGCCCTGCCGGAGCCGCTGCCGCTGGGCGCCGGACTGGCCGCCGTCGCCCCGGCCACCGAACTGGAGCGCACCGTGCAACGGCTGTGGGAGGAGGAACTCGGCCGCCCCACAGGCGTGGAGACCTCCTTCTTCGACCTCGGCGGCCACTCGCTGGCCGCCACCCGGCTGCTGAACCGGGTCCGCGAGGCCACCGGGCTGCGGATCGGCGTGCTGGAGTTCTTCCGCCGCCCCACCATCCGGGCGATGGCCGCCCACCGCCCGGCCGTCCAGGACCGCCCGGCCCCGGCCTACGAGGAGGGCGAGCTGTGACCGCCCCCGCCCCCGTGTCCACCGCCGACCAGGGCTGGGACCGCCTGGTCCGGCTGCTCGACGAGCGCGGGATCGTGCTGCGCACCACCGGCGAGCGGCTCGGCTACCTCGCCCCGGCCGGCGCGCTGGACGAGGAGGCCGCCGGGCTCGTCCGGGCGCACCGGGACCGGCTGCTGGCCGTCCTGACCGGCTCCGGCGCGGCGCTCGCCGCCGCGCCGGCCGGGCTGGCCCAGCGCCGGCTGTACGGGATGCACGGCCGCTCCGCCGACCCGGCGGTGTGGAACATCACCCAGCGCATCACCCTGCGCGGCCCGCTCGACCCCGAGCGGCTGGCCGCCGCCCTCACGGCGCTGAGCGAGCGCCACGAGAGCCTGCGGACCGGCTACCGGCACACCGACCTGGGCCTGCTCCAGCAGGTGCGGCCGAACACCCCGGTGGAGCTGCCGGTCGAGGACCTGCGCACGCTCGACCCGGCCGCCCGGGACGCGGCGCTC
Organism: Kitasatospora sp. NPDC001309; assembly: GCF_042896295.1. Classification (NCBI taxonomy): domain Bacteria; kingdom Bacillati; phylum Actinomycetota; class Actinomycetes; order Kitasatosporales; family Streptomycetaceae; genus Kitasatospora; species Kitasatospora sp. NPDC001309. The sequence goes on from NZ_JBIAXC010000005.1 coordinate 105,246, forward strand.
GCCGGGGCCACCCGGGCCGAGGGCGCCCTGCCGTTCGACCTGGACGGCGACCGACTGCTGCGCGCCCGGCTGCTGCGCACGGCCGAGGACGTCGCGGTGCTGCTGCTGTCGCTCCACCACATCGTGGTCGACGGCTGGTCCCTGGCCACCCTGCTGGCCGACCTGGGCGCGCTGTACCGCGGGGACGGCGCCGCGCTGCCGGACCCCGGCCGGATGACCGACCACGCCTGCTGGGAGCGGACCGTGGTCACCCCGGCCGCCGTCACCGAGGCCCTCGACCACTGGGCCCACGTCCTGGGGGACACCCCGCCGGCGGTGGACCTGCCCACCGACCGGCCGCGCCCCGAGCAGCGCTCCGGGCGCGGCGGCACCCTCGCCTTCCGCGTCCCGGCCGGGTCGGCCGAGGCGGTGCGCCGCTGCGCCGCCGGGCGCTCCACCACCGCCTCGGCGGTGCTGCTCGCCGCCTACGCCCGGCTGCTCGGCGAGCTGACCGGGGCTGCGGAGACCCTGGTGGTGCTCTCGTACGCCAACCGCACCCGGCCGGTGGACGAGCAGGTCGTCGGCCTGCTCACCACCGGCCTGCCGATCCGGCTGCCCACCCGCCCGCCCGGCGGGTTCGGGGCCTCGGTGGACACGGCGGCCAGGGCGGTGGCCACCGCGCTGGACCACGCCACGGTGCCCTTCGGCCAGCTGGTCGAGCCGCTGCGCGAGCGCGGCGTCCGGCTGCCGGCCGGGTACCCGCAGGTCCTGCTCGCGGTGCAGAGCACCCCGGCGATCGCCCTCGACCTCCCCGGCCTGGCCGTCGAGGTCGAGGACGTGCCGGGCCCCTCCACCCGCGCCGACCTCTCCGTGCTCCTCACCCCGGACGCGGACGGCTACGCGGGCCTGGCCGAGTACGACGCCGACCTGTTCGACGCGGGGACGGTCCGGTCCTGGCTGGAACGGATGGTGGCGGACCTGGCCCGGGAGCTGACGGACTGACCGTTCCGGCCGCCCGCCCGGCGTGCGGAACCGGCCCGCGCCCCCCGGCAATCCGGCCGGAACTCCGGAGGATCGGACCAACTCTCGTTCTGTACACGTAAGATGACGCAGAGTTGGGTCCGGTCCGTCGGAGCGGGCCGGGCAGGACCTGTCGGAGAGGGCCGTGCGAGAGATGCGCTTCACCGTCCTGGGGCCGCTGCGGGCCTGGTCCGCCGACCGGGAGCTGCGGATCAACCGGGCCAGGGACCGGGCGGTGCTCGCGGTGCTCCTCGCCGCCCAGGGCCGGACCGTCCCGGTGGGCGAGATCGTCGACGGGGTGTGGGGCGAGGAGGCGGACGGCGCGCCGGACCGGCCCGCCGCCCTGCCCGGCCACGTCTACCGGCTCCGCAAGTTGCTGGACGGCGCGGCGCCGGACCGGACCGGCCCGAGCGTGCTGCGGCACCAGGGCAAGGGCTACCGGCTGGACGTCGACCCGGGCGCCGTCGACCGGACGGCCTTCCTGGCCGGGCTCGCCGACGCCGCCACCGCCCGCCGCAACTGGCAGCCCGAACGCGCCCGCACCCTGCTCTCCGGCGCACTCGCGCTCTGGTCCGGCCCGGCCCTGGACGACGTGCCGGGGCCGTTCGCGGCCCACGAACGCCGCCTGCTGGCGGGCCGCCGGGAGGAGGCACTGCGGCACTGCCGGGAGCTCGACCTGGAGCTCTCCGGCCACCCGGCGCCGACGCCGACGCCGACGCCACCCACCCGGGCGGTTCGACGGCCCTTCCAACTGCCCCCCGATCTGCCCGACTTCACCGGACGCCGGGCCCAACTGGCCGCCGTCGCGGCGCTGCTGGCCGGTCCGGCCGGCCGCACGGCGCCGCTGGCCACCGTGACCGGCCCGCGCGGCGCGGGCAAGAGCGCCCTGGCGGTGCACGCCGCCCACCTGGCCGCCACCGGCTACCCCGACGGCCAGCTGTACGCGGACCTGCACACCACGGGCCCCGACGCCGTGTCCGACACCCTGGCGGCGTTCGTCCGCGCGCTGGGCGTCGAGGACGGGGCCGTACCGCCGGGTCCGGCCGAGCGCCGGGACCTGTTCCACCGGCTGCTGGCCGGACGGCGCCTGCTGGTCGTGCTCGACGGCGCCGCCGCCGTGGCAGCCGTCCGCCCCCTGCTGCCCACGGCGCCGGGCTGCGCCGCCCTCGTCACGCTCGACGGCCCAGGCGGCCCAGGCGGCCCAGGCAGCCCGGGCGGTTCGGACGGCCCAGGCGGCCCAGGCAGCCCGGGCGGTTCGGACGGCCCGGGCGGTTCGGCCGGTTCGGCCGGGGCGGCCGGGATCGAGGGCGGCGGACACCCCGTCGGTCTCGGCCGGCTCAGCCCACCGGAGGCACTGCTCCTGCTCGGCCGGATCCTCGGCCCGGAGCGGCCGGCCCGCGAGCCGGAGGCCGCCCGGGCCCTGGCGGCCGCCTGCGACCACCTGCCGGGCCCGCTGCGCCGCGCGGCCGACCGGCTGGTCCGCCGCCCGGCCTGGCCGATCTCCGCTCTGCTGCCCCGGCCCGAGGACCCCCGGGCCGAACCGGTCGCGCCGGTCACGGCCTCGGTCACGGCCGTGGGCTGCGGGTCGGGCGGTGGCCGATGAGCCGCCGCGAACCCACCGAGTGCGCGGACGCGCCGGACGGGGTGTGGGCCCACCCCGGGGCCCCGGCAGGCGGCGCGGCCGGACCGCGCTTCGCCCTGCTGGGCCCGCCGGCCGGCTGGTACGACGGACAGCCGCTCGACCTGGGCCGCCGCCAGCAGCGGGCGTTCCTGGCGATGCTGCTGGCCCGCCCCGGCCGGGTGCTGACGGCCGCCGCGCTCGCCGACGGGGTCTTCGAGGAGGGGGCCCTCCCGAACCGCCCCGCCGCCGTACTGGCCACCCACGCCTACCGGCTGCGCAAGGAACTGCGCGGGCACGCCGCCGGGCACCTGCTGGTCACGGTCGACGACGGCTACCGGTTCGACGTGCCGGCCCGGGCCGTCGACCTCGGGGTGTTCGACCTCCTGGTCGGGCAGGCCGACCGGGCGCTGGCCGCCGGCCGGCCGCCGCAGGCCCGCGACCTGCTGGCCCGGGCGCTCGCCCTGCACCGGGGCGAGCCGCTGGCCGGTCTGCCGGGGCGGCACGCGGCCGAGATGCGCGAACACCTGACCCTGCGCCGGATCGCGGCACTGGAGACCAAGCTCGGCCTCGACGTGGAACTCGGGGACAGCCCGTCCTGCCTCGTCGACCTCGGCCGGGCGGTCTTCGCCCATCCGTTCCAGGAGCGCTTCCGGGCCCTGCTGGTGCTGGGGCTGCACCGGGCGGGTCGGCCCGACGAGGCCCGGGCCGTGCACGCCGAAGCCCGGCGCTTCTACCACGACCAGGGTCTGGACTGCGCCGAGCTGGACGCCGTACTGGACCGGATCCGCCGTACCGCACCGGCCTCGGCGCCGGCGGGCCCGAGCGGCCCGGCCCACCGCCCGAGCGCCGTACCGGCCCAGTCCCCGACCCCGGCCCAGTCCCCGCCTCCGCCTCCGTCCCTGCTCCCGGCGCCCCGGCACCTGCCCTTCGGCATCGCGGACTTCACCGGTCGGCAGAGCGCGGTGGCGAGGCTGACCGCCCTGCTCGCCCCACCGGACCCGACCGCCGTGGCCGTCGTGGCGGTCAACGGCCTCGGCGGGGTCGGCAAGAGCACGCTGGCCCTGCACGTCGCGCACGCCCTGCGCGACCGCTTCCCCGACGGTCAGCTCCGGCTGGACCTGCGCGGCACCCTGAGCGACCCGCTCGACCCGGCCGAGGCGCTCGCCGACCTGCTCACCGCCCTCGGCGTGCCGGACCGTGCGGTGCCCACCGACCCCGCCGAACGCGCCGCGCTCTACCGCACCACGCTGGCCGGACGCCGGGTGCTGCTGCTGCTCGACAACGCCGCCGACGCCGCCCAGGTGCTCCCGCTGCTGCCGGGCACCCGGAACTGCGCGGTGCTGCTCACCAGCCGCCACTGGCTGGGCCTCCTGCCCGGCGCCCACCACCTCCACCTGGACGCCATGCCGCCGTCCGAGGCGGTCGACCTGCTCGCCGCCGTCGCCGGACGGGCCCGGATCGCGGCCGAGCCCCGGGCGGCCACCGCGATCGTCGCGGCCTGCGGCCTGCTGCCGCTGGCGGTACGGGTGGCCGGCTCTCGGCTGGCCGCCGACCCGGGGCAGCCGCTCGCGGCGCTCGCCGCGAGCCTGGCCGACGAAGGCACCCGGCTCGCCGAACTTGCCTTCGACCACAGTGCGGTGGAACCCGTGCTGGCCCTCTCCTACGCCCGGCTCGGCGCCGCCCAGGCCCGCGCCCTGCGGCTGGTCGCGCTGCCGGACACGCCCGAACTCCCGCTCGCCGCCGCCGGCGCCCTGCTCGACCGCGCCCCCGAGGAGACCCGGGAACTGCTGGAGACGCTGGTCGACCTCAACCTGCTCCAGTCGCCCGCCGCCGACCGCTACGGGCTCCACGACCTGGTGCGGGCGTTCGCCCGCGGCCGGAGCGAGCGGCAGGACGCCCCGGAGGCGCTCACCGCCGCCTTCGCCCGGCTGCTCGACTTCTGCCTCGCCAGCGCCCGCAACGGTGAAGGGAGCGCCCGCCACGTCGACCGGGCCGGGAAGCAGCTGACCGGGGCCACGACGACCGTGCCGGGGCTGACCTTCCGCGGCGTCGACGAGGCCAACGTCTGGATGCTGGCCCAGAGCGCCCTGCACCACGCGGTGATCCACCGGGTCTGCCGGGACCCCGACCTGCCGGCGGCCCGGGCCGCCGACCTGCTGGACACCATGGGATCCTCCCTCTTCGGCCGGGGGTACGCCGGGTCGGTGGCCGAGCTCGCCGGCCGGCTCGCCGACACGGCCCGGGGCCGCGGCGAGCACGCGGCCGAGGCACTGGCCCGCTCGGTGCGCGCGAGCATGCTCTGGCACACCGGCCGCTTCCCCGAGGCGCGCGCCGAACTCGAGCGCGCCCTGCCGCTCTGCCGGGCCCGCGAGCTGCGCCCACTGCGGGCGAGGGCCCTGCACCTCCTCGGCTCCACCGCGCGATTGGAGCGGCGCTACGAGGACGCCATCGTCGCGCTGCGCCGCGCCGTCGCACTCTTCCACGAGCTCGGGGACGAGGGCGCCGAAGGCCTGGCCCTCGGCGAACTCGCCGTCAACCAGGCGCAGACCGGCCGGTTCCCCCAGGCCCGGGCCACCGCCACCCGGGGCGCCGAGCTCACCGGGCGGCACAGCTGCTGCGCGGAGGCCCTCAGCCACTTCTACCTCGCCCGGGTGCTGCACCTCGGTGGCGACCTCGGACCCGCCCTCGTCGAGGCCGAGCACGCCCGCGGGCGGATGCGCCGCTTCGGCCAGACCGACTACCACGTCGCCGCGAGCGTGCTGATCGCCCGGGTCCACCTGGCGGCCGGGCGGGCCGGGGCCGCCGTCCGGGCGGCGCAGGAGACGCTCCCGCTGGCCCGGCAGGCCTCGGGCACCCTGGAGGGGCACGCGCTCGGGATCCTCGGCGAGGCGTTCGCCGCGCTGCGCCGCACCGACCGGGCCAGGAGCTGCCTGAGCGAGGCACTGGGACGGTTCCGGCAACTGGGCCACCTCCGGGACGCGGCCGACATCGAACGGACGCTGCACGGCCTCGCCTGACGGACTCGCGCACGCGTCCGACGCGCTTGCTCATCAAACGTCCATCGCCGTACCCGAACCTTCTGTTGCGCCCGGTCACCGGACCGGGCCGCTACTGAGAGGCAGGACCGTCATGTTCGGCAACGGAGTCAGGAAGACGGCGATCGCCCTGGTCGGCACGGCGTTGGCCGCCGGCCTCGCGCTGGCGGGCACCGGGACCGCCGCGGCGTCCAGCGGTGGCGGCTGCGGCGGCCCCGACTGGGAACAGGCGTGTGTGAGCGCGGGGAACGGCCAGGTCACGGCGACGGCCAACACCAACTTCGGCAACGGCAACTGCACCGAGGAGGTGATCCTCTGGGACTACACCACCGGCGGCAGGGCGCTGGACACCAGCTTCGGCTGCCACACCGGCCCGTACAGCTTCAGCTACACCCTGAGCAACCCGAGTCCGGGCCACGACTACAAGGCCGAGGTGCGCCTCTACTGGAACGGCGGCTCCAACTACGACTACCAGCTCAGCCCGGACCTGTTCTACTGACCGGCGCCGTGTGACGGGGTCACCGGCCCGGGTCCGCCCCGGGCCGGTCACCCCGTCACCGGGCGGGCGTTCAGCCGTTCGCGCGGATCGTCGCGCGGATCCACTCCGCGTAGGCGGGCGCGCTGCTGTAGAGGCCGGGGCCGGCGGAGCACGGCACGTGCCCGCCGACGCCGGGGCCGGAGGTGACGCCGACGAGCTCCCAGCGCCCGCCCCGGCCGCGCTGGAGCTGCGGCCCGCCGGAGTCGCCGAAGCAGGCCATCGCCCGGGGGACCAGGCTGACGGTGCACAGCCGGGTGGGGCCCGCGTAGCCCGGGTCGCACTCGGCCTCGCCCGCCCGGCGGGTCTCCAACTGCTGGAGGCGGTCGGGGAAGCGCAGGCCGCCGAGGTCGCCGGTGTCGACGACGGTGCCGAAGCCGAGCAGCCGGGTCGGGGTGCCGGGGTCGCCGGGCCGCCCGGCGATCGGGATCGGCCGTTCCTTGACGGGGCGGTCCAGCCGGATCAGCGCGACGTCGTTCTGGTTGGGTCCGGCGTTGCCTCCCTGCCGGTACCCGGGGTGGGTGACCGTGCCGGCGATCGCGCGGACGGTGCCGCCGGACCTGCGCTCCGCGCTGCCGATGCGCACGGTGCCCGCAGGCTTCACCAGGTTCGGGTCGACGCAGTGGGCGGCCGTCAGCACCCACTGGCGGTCGATCAGCGAGGCGCCGCAGACCCCGTCGTCCAGGCCCGGTGCCGACACCGGGACGGAGGCCATGAACGGGTAGCGCTGCGGGGCGGCCGTCCCGTTGACGATCGCCCCGGCACTGCCGGCCGTCGCGACCGCGCAGCCGAGGGCGACCGCGGCCACGGTCGCGGCGCGGGCCGTACGACGCTTGCTGGACTTCCCGTTGAACATCGGGGCTCTCCTCGGAGGTAGGACTTCCGTCTGCCCCCTCAGCCTCCCCTTTCCAAGATCCACTGGACCATCCGGACACCAGGTGTACGAACGGTGGGGATTGCCCCCGTACGGCGCCGGGGTGCGGCGTGACCCGTCCGGCGCAGCGTGGCGCGCGGGGCGGGCGGCGGACTGCGATCTTCGGAGGGACCCGGCGGTGCACGACTGCCGGGTCCCCGTCGTTCCGAGATCGTGGAGGCCCGGATGTGGCAGGCTCCCCCCGCCCCCGTCAGCCGTGAGTGGCTTCCCGTCCTGGACATGCCGGCGCCCGCCGAGCAGAACCGCTGGACGGTGCTGCTGCGCCTGCTGCTGCTGATCCCTCAGTTCGTGGTGCTGTGGGTGCTGTCCCTGGTGGCGTTCGTGGTCACCGTGGTCGGCTGGTTCTGCGCGCTGGTCCTCGGCCGGCTGCCCGACTTCGCGGCGACCTACCTCAGCTCCTTCGTCCCGTACGAGGCGAGGGTCACCGCCTATCTGATGCTCACCGTGGACCGCTACCCGCCGTTCCGGTTCAGCGCCCCCGAGTACCCGGTGCAGGTCGGCCTGCGGCCCGGTGAACTGAACCGGCTGGCCGTGTTGTTCCGGATCATCCTGGTCATCCCCGCCTCCATCGTGCAGGGCCTGCTGCACGCGGGCTGGTGGATGGTCTCGTTCATCATCTGGCTGGTGGTGCTGGTCCTCGGCCGGATGCCGCAGCCGCTCTACGAGGCGACGACCGCGATCCTGCGCTACCAGCTGCGCTACACCGCCTACCTGGTGATGCTCACCTCCGCCTACCCCAAGCGCCTGTTCGGCGAGGAGCCGGGCAGCGAGCCCGAGCGGGTCTCGGCCACCCGCCCGCTGGTGCTGAGCGGCGGCGGGCGCGGCCTGGTGGTGCTCTTCCTGATCCTCGGCGTGGTCTCCTGGGCGACCAGCTCCGTCACCGCCTCGGTCAACACCGACGACAACGACGACGACAACGGGACGAACCCGACCCAGCACGTCATCGCCCCGCTGGTGCCCGGTCCCTCCTGACGGCGGGGCCCCCGGGCGTCAGGACGGGTGCGCCGGGGACGCCTCCCGGGCGGCCTGCTTGACGGCGGCGATCAGCTGGTGGCGGCGGGCGCGCAGGTCCTCGGGGCGGACGGCCAGCGAGACGCTCCCGATCACGGCGCCGTCCGCGCCGAGCACGGGCGCGGCCAGGCAGGCCAGGCCGGTACGGGCCTCCTCGACGTCCAGGGCGACGCCGGTGCGGCGGATCCGGCGCAGCTCCTCGTCGAGCCGGTCGACCGAGGCGATGGTGCGCGGGGTGAACCGGCGCAGGCCGGGCTGCTCCAGGTAGCGGCGGCGGGCGGCCGGGCCGGCGGCGGCCAGGGCGATCTTGCCGTGGGCGTAGGCGTGGGAGCGCGGGTCGACGCCGACGGTGAGCTCGGGCCGCTGGTCACCGTCGGCGGCGACGGTGCGCACGTCGGCGATCACCAGCCCGTCGCCCTGGTAGGCGACGTAGTTCGCGGACGCGCGGGTGGCCTGCCGCATCCGGGCGAGCAGGTCGTCGATGCCGTCGGTCAGGCCCATCTGCCGCTGGAACGCGCGGTGCAGGGCGGAGACCTGGTAGCCGAGGGCGTAGCCGCCGTCGGTGCGCACCAGGTAGCCGCGCTCGGTGAGCGGGGCGAGGAGGGCGTAGGCCGTCGACAGGGCGCAGCCGAGGCTGCGGGCGAGGGCCTTGGCCGGGACGGGCGAGGGTGACCCCGCGACGAGTTCCAGCACCTCCAGGGTGCGGTCGGCGGCGCGCGGCCCGGTCTGCCCGGCCATGACGGGGTGCTCCTCGTGCTGGTGCCGCTCCTGCTGGTGCGGCGTGACCCGTCCAGTGTGCCGGGGGCCGGGCCGGGGGAGGCCACCGGCCCCCGGTCCGGCCCCCGCTCGGCGTCCGGGCTCAGGCCTCGCGCGGGGTGATCTCGCCCATGAGGTCCCAGCCCTCGCGGTCGGGGAGGTCGACGCTGATGATCCGGGGCTTGGCGGCGACCGCACCGGACAGCGTCCCCATGGCCTTGCGGAAGTGCGCCGACTCGACGTGCGCCCGCCCGGCCTCGCCGTCCCGGAACCCCTCCACGAGCACGTACTCGTCCGGGTCGTCCACGCTGCGGGACCAGTCGAAGAACAGGTTCCCCGGCTCGGCCCGGGTGGCCTCGGTGAACTCGGCGACGATGTCGAGCCACTGGGCGCTGAGCTCGGGGCGGACGGGGAACTTCACGGTGATGAAGATCATGACGCTCTCTCGGGTCGGGGGGCGGTCGAACCCCCATCGGGGGACGGTCGGACCCCCACCCTGCCCGACCGCCGCCCGGCCCGGGAAACCCGCGCCGCCGCGATTCCGTCCCTGCCGGAATCCGCGGCCTCCGGGCGGGCGACGCCCGGGCCCCGGGCGTGTCGCCCGCCCGGGGCCTGACGGTCAGGCCGGTACGGCCGGCTTGAGCACCTCCTCGCACCACTGGCGGAAGGTCGTCGGGCTCGCGCTCCGCGGGGTGCGCTCGACCCCGGCGTCCAGGCCGTCGTCCTTGGCCCGCATCATGTCGACGTACCCCTCCACGAGGGCCGGGCTGAACCCGTGCCCGGGGAGCGAGGCGCGGAAGTCGTCCAGCGACTGGCGCTCGTAGCGGACGGGGCGGCCGAGGACCTCGGACATGATGCGCGCCATGTCGTTCGCGGAGAGGTCCTCGGGGCCCAGCACCGGGACTTCGCCGGTGCCCGTCCAGGAGCGGTCGAGCAGCAGGTCGGCGGCGGCCGCGGCGATGTCCCGGGTGGCCGCCAGCGGCGCCGGGCGGTCGGCGGCGACGGTGGAGGTGTACACGCCGCGGTCCCGGATCGAGGCGGTCTGCTCCAGCAGGTTGTCCATGAAGGAGGGGTTGGCGAGCGCCCGGTAGGCCGCGCCGGTGCCCGCGAGGAGGTCGTCCATGGCCAGCGAGGCCGTGACGTGCCCGGCGCGGTGGGCGACGGGGGTGCCGCGGCCGAGCGCGGAGACGCCGACGACGTGCCGGACGCCGTGGGCGGTGAGGGCCTCGGCGGCGGCCCGGGTGAACCCGGAGTAGACGGCGTCCAGGCTCGGTGCCTGCGGGGTGGGCGGGACGACCCAGAAGACGGCGTGCGCGCCGGTGAAGGCGCGGTCGACGACCTCGGGGTCGTCGTGGGAGCCGGCGACGACGTCGACGCGGGCCCGGACGGCCTCCGGCAGGCGCGCCGGGTCGCGCACGACGACGCGCAGTTCCTCGGTGAAGGCGTGCGGCCCGTCGAGCAGGAGGTCGAGGAGCCGGCCGCCGATCTGGCCGGTGGGAGTGGTGATGACGATCATGTGTCGAGTCTCGGGCCGGTCAACTGCGGCGTCCAATACCCTTCCTGGGGCATTGATACCTTCCAGGCATGGATCTCGACCTGCGCAAGCTCCGCTACTTCGCGGCGGTCGCCGAACACCGGCACTTCGGCCGGGCGGCGGAACAGCTCTACATCACCCAACCCGTCCTCAGTCGTCAGATCCGGGCCATCGAGCAGGAGTTGGAGTGCACCCTGCTGGTCCGGACCACGCGCAGCGTGGAACTGACCCCGGCTGGCCGACAGCTCCAGGAGGAGGCACGGGGGATCCTCGCGGCCGTCGCCGCGGCGGTGCAGCGCGTCCACGACGCCGACCGGGGCACCCGGCGGCTCGTCGTCGCCTTCTCGCCCGGCCTCCACGTGTCGGAGGCGATCCGCGCGTTCGCGCTGCGGCACCCGGACGTCGAGACCGACCTCGTCCCGGCGCGCTGGTGGGAGCCGGACGCGCCGCTGCGCGACGGCCGCTGCCAAGTGGCCTACCTGCGGCGGCCGTTCGACGACTCGGGGCTGCGCACCATCCCGATCGGCCACGAGCCCCGGGTCGCCTGCCTGCCCGCGACGCACCCGCTGGCCGCCCGCGCCGAACTCACCACCGCCGACCTCGCCGGCGAGCGGATGCTCGACGCACCGCTCCGGCGGACGGCCACGCTGGAGGAGAAGTTCGAACTGATCGCCTCCGGGCACGGCATCGGCCTGCTGCCGCTCAGCGTGGTGCGCTCCTACGCCCGCCCCGACCTCGTCCACCGGACCGTCACCGACGTCCCCGGAGTCGAGACCTGCCTGGCCGTCCCGGCCGACCCGGCCGACCGGCGGGGCACGCCGCTGCGCGACTTCCTGGAGATCGCCACCGCCACGCTGCGGTCGGCCTGAGTGCTCGGCCGCCCGGACGCCTCCCCGGCGGGAAACCCGCGCGACGCCGACCTGCGGGGACGGCTACGCTGCCCCGGTGATCGAGGACGGAGCAACGGACCGGGGCAGCGTGACCACGGTGCGGCGGATCGGGGACACCATCCGCCGGCCGGTCGGCGCGTGGACGCCCGCGGTGCACGCGCTGCTGGCCCACCTGGAGGCGGCGGGCTTCACGCGGGCCCCACGGCCGATCGCCGTCGAGGGCGGCGAGGAGGTGCTCTCGCTGCTGCACGGCGAACCCGCCTTCGCACCCTGGCCTGCCGTCCTGCGGTCCACCACGGGCGTCCACGCCCTCGGGCGCTGGCTGCGCGCCTACCACGACGCCGTCCGGGACTTCCGGCCGCCCGCCGGCGCACGTTGGCAGGGCGCGGAACAGGAATGGCGGCCAGGCCTGGTCATCCGGCACGGCGACCTCGGCCCGTGGAACGCCGTCTGGGACGGCGACCACCTGGCCGGCTTCATCGACTGGGACTTCGCGGCGCCCGGCCACGCCGTCGACGACCTCGCCCAACTCGCCTGGTACGCCGTGCCGTTGCGCTCCACCGAACAGCAGCGGCGGGCCGCCGTCAGCGGGCCGGGGGTGCTGCGGGAACGCCTGGCCGCGGTGTGCACCGCCTACGGCGAGCGGCCGGAGGCGGTGCTCGACGCCCTGGACGCGCTCCAGGCCCGGGAGGCCGCGCGGATCGAGCGGCTCGGCGGGCGCGGCGAGCAGCCGTGGGCGGCCTTCCTCGCCCGCGGCGACGCGGCCGAGATGGCGGCCGAGCGCCGCTGGCTCCGCGCCGAGCGGGCGGCCCTGCTCGGCGGCTGAGGCAGCCGGGGCGCCTCCGGCGTCCGCGGTTCAGGACAGGCCCAGCACCAGCTTGCCGGTGTTCTCCCCGCGGAAGAGCATCCCGAGGGTCGCCGGGAAGTCCGCGACCGTGCCCTCGACCAGGTGCTCCTGCACCTTGATCCGGCCCTCGCCGATCCAGCCCGCGATCTCGGCCGCCGCCTCCGCGTACCGGCGGGCGTAGTCGAACACCACGAAGCCCTCCATCCGGGCCCGCCGCACCAGCAGCGACAGGTAGTTGGACGGGCCCTGCACCGAGTCCTCGTTGTTGTACTGGCTGATCGCGCCGCAGACCACCACCCGGGCGTGCATCGCCAGCCTGGTCAGCGCGGCGTCCAGGATCGGGCCGCCGACGTTGTCGAAGTAGACGTCGATGCCGTCCGGGGCGTGGGTGCGCAGGGCCTTGCGGACGTCCTCGGCGCGGTAGTCGACGGCCGCGTCGAAGCCGAGCTCCTCGGTCAGCAGCGCGCACTTCTCCGGCCCGCCGGCGATCCCGACCACCCGGCAGCCCTTCACCTTGGCGATCTGCCCGACCATCGTGCCGACCGCCCCGGCCGCGCCGGAGACCACCACGGTCTCGCCCTCCTTGAGCGCGCCGACCTCCAGCAGCCCGAAGTAGGCGGTCATCCCGGGCATCCCGAGCGCCCCGAGGTAGGTGGACAGCGGGGCCAGCGCGGGATCGACCTTGACCACCCCCTTGCCGTCCGACACCGCGTAGTCCTGGACCCCGAAGGAGCCCACCACGTGGTCGCCGACCCGGAACTTCGGGTGGTTGGACGCGACCACCTCGGCCACTGCCCCGGCCCGCATCACCTCGCCCAGCCCCACCGGCGGCAGGTACGACGGCCGGTCGTCCAGCCACCCGCGCATCGCCGGGTCCAGCGACACGTACCGCGCCCGCCCCAGGAACTCCCCGTCCCCGGGCACCCCCACCGGCTCCTCCCCGTACGCCCAGTCCTCCGGCCGCACCTCCCCGACCGGTCGACGGGCAAGGCGGATCTGACGGTTGACGTCGGTCATGACGACTCCTGGGGGCGTACTCGCACGGCGGAAGAGGACAGGTGCCGATTCTAAGCAAGCGCTTAGTCATCTGGCCAGGGATCGTCCGAAACCGGTTCACTCGAACTGGTGACGCGGCGGGGTGAAGGCCGGAACGCTCTGTAGTGTTTCCGCTGGGCAGCCCCCGAGCGCGGAAACCAGCGCCGGAGAGGAGAACAGCAAGTGAGCACAGCGCAGATCGGTCCTGGCGACTACAGCCATGTGCCGAACCCGGAGCAGGCTCTGAAGTACGCGATTCAGCACATTGCGGGTGAACGCGTCGAGATCATCGAGGGAGTCATCACCCCCGTGTCGCCGTCCTGGGCGCATGAGCGCGCCACCGCCCTGATCGGCAAGCAGCTCGGCCGCCGAATGGATGAGTTGGGCTTGTTGGCGGGTTCAGGCAATCTCGATCTGCCGGGCACGCAGAATTTCTACCTGCCTGACATGGCCGTCCTGCCGGAGGAGCTCTTCGAGTCGGAGGGTGCCCTGCTGCCGGACCAGACGCTGCTGGTTGTCGAGGTGACCTCGCCGTCGAACGCTGACACCGACCGGACTGTGAAGCGCCGTCGTTACGCGCAGTTTGGTGCTCCGCTCTATCTGTTGGTGGACCGTCAGGAGGGAGCCTGCACGCTGTTCTCCCAGCCAGGGGAGTTGGGCTACACCCGGGTGGAGGGCCCGCACCCGTTCGGTGTGCCGGTGAGGCTTCCTGAGCCCTTCGAGGTGGACCTCGACACCAGCAGGTTCTGACCCGGCCTGCCCGCCTCAGGGGCCGACCGGCAGGCCGGTGAGGACGAAGCAGGCGCCGGTGCCGTGGTGCGGCGGGACCTCGCGGGCGATGAGGTCGGCGCCGTGGGCGCGGGCGATCTGGCGGGCCATGGCGAGGCCGAGGCCGGAGCCGGGGAGGCGGCGGGCGGTGTCGGAGCGGTAGAAGCGGTCGAAGACGTACGGGAGGTCCTCGGCGGCGATGCCCGGGCCGTGGTCGCGGACGGACACCTCCAGGGTGTCGGCGCCGTCGCCGGCCAGGGCCACCCGGACCTCCACCGGCCCGCGTCCGGCGCCGAACTTGGCGGCGTTGTCGAGCAGGTTCCCCAGCAGCCGCACCAGCCGGGCGGGGACGCCCGGCACGACCGCCCCGTCGGCGCCCGGTCCGACGGTGAGGGTGAACTCCTGGCCCGGCCAGTGCCCGCGCGCCGAGGTGACGGCGTGTTCGACCAGCGGCAGCAGGCGGAACCGCTCGACCAGGGCCTGGGGCTCCTCGTCCCGGGCGAGTTCGACCAGGTCGTTGACCATGCCGGTGACCTCGCGCAGCTGCCGCCCCAGCGCGGTGGCGGCCCGTTCGCGCTGGGCGTCGGTGAGGCGGTCGCCGCGGGCCAGCAGTTCGGCGTTGGTGCGCAGCGCCGTGAGTGGGGTGCGCAGCTCGTGCGAGGCGTCGGAGACCAGTCGGCGCTGGGCGGTGACCGAGCGTTCCAGCGCGTCGAGCATGGTGTCGAAGCTCTCGCCGAGCCGGGTGACCTCGTCCCGGCGGCGGCCGGTGGCCGCGTGGGAGGTGATCCGGTGGTGGGGGTCGCCGGTGGCGGTGATCCGTTCGACCGTGGCGGTGAGCCGGGTCACCGGGCGCAGGCCGGTCCGGGAGGCCCACCAGCCGAGGAACCCGGCCGCCAGCACCCCGGCGCCGCCGAGCCCGGCGAACGCGGCCGCGGACTGCCGTACGGCGCGGTCCACGCCGTCCGAGCGCAGTACGACCTGGAGCGCGGTGCCGCCCCGGAACGGCGTGACCAGCATCCGGGCCGGGAAGCCGGCGACGGTGGCGGTGCTGAAATAGGCGGAGCGCCGCCCGGCGGCGACCTCGCGCACGGCCGGGGTGACCGGGAACAGGTACGGGGCGACGGCCGTGCGGGGGTCGCGGGCCGGGTCGGCCGGGACGACCTGGGTGCAGGCCGGGGCGGCCAGGTAGCGGCACTGCCCGGAGAGCACGCCCGGCGGTTCGTTGCCCTGCTGCTGGACGGCGACGGTGGCGGCCTGGGTGAGCTCCAGCTCCAGCTGGTGGGTCAGTTCGTAGCGGATCACCGCGAAGGCGGCCCAGCTGAGGCCGAGGGCGACGGTGGCGACGGCCAGGGCGGTCGCCACCGCGAGCCGGACGCGGAGGGTCACGAGCCCGCGGCCAGTCGGTAGCCGACGCCGTGCACGGTGTGCACCAGGCGCGGTTCGCCGCCCGCCTCCAGCTTGCGGCGCAGGTAACCGACGTACACAGCGAGGGAGTTGGACTCGGGGCCGAAGTCCTGCCCCCAGACCCGCTCCAGCAGGGTCTCGCGGGTGAGCACCTGCCCGGCGTGCCGCAGCAGCAGTTCCAGCAGGGTCGCCTCGGTGCGGCTGAACTCCAGCCGGCGGGAGCCGCGGTGCCCGGTGCGGGTCCGCGGGTCCAGGACGAGGTCGGCGTAGCGCAGTTCGGCGTCGGCCTCGGCGCCGGGCGCGTCGAGGGCGGCGCGGCGCAGCAGTGCGCGCAGCCGGGCGGTGAGCTCCGCCAGCGCGAAGGGCTTGACGAGGTAGTCGTCGGCGCCGGCGTCCAGCCCGTCGACGCGGTCGTCGATGTTGTCCCGCGCGGTCAGCACCAGGACCGGGGTGCGGTCGTGCAGGGCCCGCAGCTGGCGGCAGACGGCGAGGCCGTCGAGGACCGGCATCATCACGTCGAGGACGACCGCGTCGGGCTCGTGGGAGGCGATCTTTGCCAGGGCGTCGTGCCCGTCGACCGCGGTGACCACCTCGTAGCCCTCGACGGTCAGTCCGTCGGCCACGGCCTCCCGCACCTCCTGGTCATCGTCCGCCACCAGAATCCGCACCGCCGACCCTCCGCTCCTCGTACGACCCCTGCCCGTTCGGGGCATACCGAAAGATAGCGGGCGAAGGCGCGCATTCTCTTAAAGGCCTCTTAGGCCGGCCCGCCACGGTGGTGAGCCATGGACACACCACTCTCGGTCGTGATCGGTGCCGGCGGCACCGGCGGCCACATCTACCCGGGCCTGGCCTTGGCGGAGGCCCTGCGGAAGACCGACCCCGACGCCGTGATCTCGTTCGTGGGCACCACGCGGGGTCTGGAGACCCGGCTGATCCCCGAGGCGGGCTACCGGCTGCACACGGTCGACATGATTCCCTTCGACCCCTCGCTCGGTGCCCGGCGCTTCCTGCTGCCGGCGGACCTGGTCCGCGCCGCCAAGCAGGCGCAGCGGGCGGTCGAGGAGCAGCGGGCGCAGGTCGTGGTGGGGATGGGCGGGTACGCCTCCGCGCCGGCCGTGCTGGCCGCCCGGATGGCCGGACTGCCCAGCCTGATCCATGAGTCGAACGCCGTACCGGGACGGGCCAACGCCTTCGCCGCGCGGCTGACCCCGCAGATCGCGCTCGCCTTCGACGAGACCAGGGAGCACCTGCCGAAGGCGCGCCGGCACCGGGCGGTCACCGTCGGCATGCCGCTCACCGGTGCGGTCGCCCGGCTGGACCGGCAGGCCGAGCGTGCCGAGGCCCGCCACCGGCTGGGTGTTCCGCCCGGCGCGCGGCTGGTGCTGTTCAACGGCGGCAGCCTCGGCGCGCGCCGGCTGACCGAGGCCGCGCTCGGCCTGGCCGAACGCTGGCGCGGCCGGACGGACGTCCGGCTGCTGATCAAGACCGGCCCGCAGGCCCTGGACGACACCCGGCTGCGGCTCGCCGCCGTCGGCGGGGACGCCGTCGCCGAGGCGGTGCCGTACCTGGACCGGATGGACCTCGCCTACGCCGCCAGTGACGTCGTGGTCTGCCGGGCCGGGGCGGCGACCGTGGCCGAGCTCGCCACCGTCCGGGTGCCCGCCGTGCTGGTGCCGTACCCGCACGCGCCCGGCGACCACCAGTTCCACAACGCCAAGGTGCTCGCCGACGCGGGGGCGGCGCGGATCCTGCGCGACGAGTCCACCGACGCGGACTCCCTGGCCGCCGTGCTCGACCCGCTGCTGGCCGACCCCTCCTGGCTGGCCGCCATGGGCGCCGCCGCCACCGGGGGGACCCACGCGCGGGCCGCCGACCTGCTGGCCGACTGGGTCCGCCGCCTGGCCGGCCGCTCCGGCGGCCCGGCCGGGATGCCGGCCCCGATCCCGAACCCGACCCCGATCCGCACCATCGAAACGGAGCTCGCCGAATGACCGCCACCACCACCGGCATGACCACCGTCGGCGCCACCACCGACACCACCACCGCCTGGGCCGACCGCACCGTCCTGGTCACCGGCGGCGAAGGCTTCATCGGCTCGACCCTGGTCGACCTGCTCGTCGCCCGCGGCGCCCGGGTCCGCGCCCTGGTCCACTACAAGCCGTACGCCGAACGCGGCTACCTCGCCGCCCACTTGGGCAGCGACCGGGTCGAGATGCTGGCCGGCGACGTCCGCGACGCGGGCCGGGTCTCGGACGCCGTGGCGGGCTGCGACACGGTGTTCCACCTGGCGGCGCTGATCGGGATCCCGTACAGCTACGACTCCCCGGGCGCCTACGTGCACACCAACGTCGTCGGCACCCAGAACGTCCTGGAGGCGGCGCGGCGGCACGGCGTGCGGCGCGTCCTGCACACCTCGACCAGCGAGGTCTACGGAACGGCGCTGCGCGCGCCGATCGGCGAGGACCACCCGTTGCAGCCCCAGTCCCCGTACTCCGCCTCGAAGATCGGGGCCGACATGATGGCGCTGAGCTTCCACCACGCCTTCGACCTGCCGGTCACCGTGGTCCGGCCGTTCAACACCTACGGCCCGCGCCAGTCCGCCCGCGCCGTGATCCCCGCGATCCTCGCCCAACTCCACTCCGGGGTACGGGAGCTGCGGATGGGCTCGCTGACCCCGACCCGGGACTTCACCTACGTCACGGACACCGCCGAGGGCTTCCTCGCCCTGGCCGACTGCGACCGCGCGGTCGGCGAGGCGGTGAACCTCGGGACCGGGCACGAGGTCTCGATCGGCGACCTGGCGGGTGCGCTGATCGCCGCCTCCGGCCGTACCGACGTCGAGATCACGGTCGACCCGGCCCGGCTGCGCCCGGCCGGCAGCGAAGTGCACCGGCTGCTGTCCGACAACTCCCGGGCCCGTACCTGGTCGGGCTGGCGGCCGGAGGTCCCGCTGGAGGAGGGGCTGGCCAAGACCTCGGCCTGGGTGGCCGAGCACCTCCACCTGTTCGACCCGAAGCGCTACGCGGTCTGAGGACCGACGCCGACGGCCCGAGCGGCGCACCCCCGGTGAGGGGTGCGCCGCTCGGGCGGTTCGCCGAAGTACCGGCTCAGAACTGGGTGCTGACCGTCACCCCGCTGAAGTCGGTGGTGGCGTACAGGCTGACGTACCGGTAGCCGGCCGCCGGGTTGGTGACGGTCAGGCTCTGGGTGGTGCCCGGGTTGGTGGAGGCGGCCGTGTGGGCGCTGGGGGAGGCCCAGGTGTCGGCGTTGTAGTACAGGGCCGCCGTGCCGGTGCCGCCGGAGGTGGAGACCTTCAAGGTGCTGGTGCCGGCCGGCAGGTAGACGTAGAAGTAGTCCAGGTTCCCGGCGGTGCGGGCCTGGTTCGGCCGGGAGCAGTTCTGGCCGAGGGCGTCGGTGCGCGGGTCGGTGCAGGTCGGCAGGGTGGTGGTGCCGCCGGTGGTGACGGTGACCGAGGTCGGGGTGCTGGTGGACTTGCCGGCGCTGTCGGTCACGGTCAGGTTGACGGTGTAGGTGCCGGCGGCCGCGTAGGTGTGGACCGGGTTGCGGTCCTCGGAGCTGCTGCCGTCACCGAAGGTCCAGTGCCAGGAAGCAAGCGAGGCCGGGGAGTTGATCTCCACGGACTTGTCGGTGAGGGTGACGGTGGCGCCGTTGACCGACTGGTCGAAGAGCGCGGTCGGGCCGTCCGCGTAGCAGGCGCCGGCGGCGCAGGCGTTCAGCCAGGTGTCGAAGTCGGCGTCGTAGGAGGTGCCGAGGCCGTTGTAGACGGCGTAGCCGCCCTGGTAGTCGCCGGTGCGGAAGTGGCCGAGCATGTTCTGGATGACGTCCGGGTGCTTCTCGACCATGTACCGCACGGCCAGGTAGCCCCACGGGTAGGTGCGCACCGTGTCCGAGTTGTCGTAGGTGTTCTGGAAGACGGTGCTCAGCTTGTACCGGTGCGTGGCGGCCTCGGCCATCGCCTGGGTGTCGGTGGTGCCGCGGTAGGTGTACGACTCGTACTCGGCGACGCCCTCGATCCACCAGATGTCCGGGACGGAGATCTCGGTGCCGAAGTTGCCCTTCATGTCGTAGATGTTGTCGAGGTAGTGGGTGTACTCGTGGTTGAGGTTCCACACGTTGGCCGGGAAGCCGTCGATGTAGGACTTCTTGTACATCACCGACACGGGCTTGTTGTTGGGGTCGGTGACGTCCATGACGGTCTGGCCGCCGTTGTCGGTGGAGTTGTTGTAGATCGCCCAGGAGTAGGTCAGGTAGTCGTCCCGGTTGGCGAAGACGGCGAGGGTGATGCTCTTGCCGTACTGGCCGGGTATCGGGCCGTCGTCCTTGACCAGGTTGTGGAAGAAGGTGTCCTCGCCGCGCAGGCTCGCGCAGACGGTGGCCAGCTCGGCGGGGGTGAGGTCCTCGGTGCGGATGGTGCGGTTGTCGCAGACGAGGGTGTTGGGCAGCACGGCGGCGGTGAGCTTGCCGGGGAGGTCGCAGGTGCCGTAGGTGGAGCACTGCGTGCTGTCGTACTGGTTGGCGTTGTACGCGGTGTACACGTACAGCGGGCCGGTGCTGCCGGTGACCGGGGTGCTGTCGAGGAGCTGCTTGACCAGCGGGCGGGTGAAGGCCGCGACGGAGCCGCCGTCGCCGGCGGTGCGGGCGAGGTCGTTGCCGGCGTTGACGTCGAGGAACTGGTTGGCGGTGCCGAGCAGGTCCTTGTGCTTCTGCGCGAAGTTCGCCAGCGCGGTGATCACGCTCGGGTCGGCGCCGATCGCGCTGACGTAGTCCGGGTTCCAGTTGGCCCGCCACAACGGCGCGTACAGCACGGCGTTGACGGCCTTCACCATCTTCGGGAAGGCGTTGTAGCCGTTGTCGTAGCCGTTCAGGACCTGCTGGTAGACCTTCAGGTACTGGCCCTGGATGTTGGCGCTGTCGGTGAGGACCAGCACCTCGTTGAGCACGGTGCCGTTGGCGTCGCTGACGTCCTTCCAGTGCGAGCCCGCGAAGAAGGCGTCGAGGCCGCCCTTGACGGCGCCGGTGAGCGAGGCGTCGTAGGGCCCGACGGTGCCCGCGTTGTTGGACTGGACGTAGTAGCCGGCCCGCAGGAAGAGCACCAGCTGCAGGAGGTTGGCGGAGTTGTCGCCGGAGTAGTTCGCGGCCTGGGCCTTGAAGGCGTTGGCGACGGCGAGCATCTGCGACTGCTTGAAGACGGCGGCCGCGTCGCTGCCGGTGACGTTGAACAGCGTGCTGACGCAGTCCGTGGTCGAGGCCTGGACGAAGGAGACCAGGCCGGCGCCGCTGCGGCTGCCGAAGTCCGAGGGCGCGCAGCCGGCCGCGGCGGGCGCCTGGGCGGTCAGCGCGTGCTGGGCCGCGGCGGCGGACTTCGGCTGCGGGGCGGTCCGGACGGCCGTGCCGGTCGGCTGGAGGGCCTGGCCGAGCTGGTCCGCCGGGAGCGGGGCGGCCGTGCGGCCGAGCTGCTCGGAGGCGGACGGGGCGGCCGTCTCGGCGCCGAACGGCTTCGGCGCGGCCGGGGCCCGGCCCGGGACCGCCGAGGTCGAGGCGGGGGCCGCAGCGGCGACCGGCGCCGGGGAGGCGGCGAGGGCCGGGGTCGGGAGCAGGGTGGCGGGGCCGGCGAGAGCGGCGGCCACCAGGAGCGGAAGGGATTGGCGCAGACGCACTGCGGTGTCCTTGTCCTGAGGTGGGGGAGGTGACGCGGCGTCGGCCACGAGGCTGAGGGGGAGTTGACGTGTGACCTGTCACCGGAATCAGGGTCAGAACAATGTCACAGGTTATATGTCATCGCAAGGGTCCTCACAGGGCCTCGCGAACCGCCGCTGTCAGCCGTTCCACCGGCTCCTGTGCTTCGCGTCCGAAGCTCGGGTGCACGAATCAAAGTGACATGTCACACCCTATTGATTGTGGTGCGGCAACCGTGGCACGGTGCCAGGCGACGGCCTCGGCAGCAGCTGCCCGAGGCCCACCCCCACACCCCCCAGCAAGGAGTGACGATGCGTCACCGACTCCGGCTACCCCGTGCGCTCGCGGTGCTCGCCGCCGCGAGCACCGCCCTCACCGGCCTCGCCGCCGCCCCGAGCCTCGCCGCCCCCACGGCGCAGGCCGGTGCCCAGGCGAGTCCCGCCGCCGCTCAGGCCCCCGGGCAGGCCACCCGTTCCACCCACCCCGACGGGACGCCCCCCACCGGCACCGCCTTCGGTCTCGACACCCACGCCCAGACCCAGGCCGGCCGCCTCGCCCCCGCCCAACTCCCGCCCCGCTCACCGCAGTCGGCAGCGCCCAAGGCCCCGGCTCCCAAGCTCGCCAAGGCCCTGGCCGCCACCTCCTGCACCCCCGCCGACTTCAGCGGCCGGAGCGGCTCCGACCTGGTGGCCTTCATCCAGGGCTCGTCCGTCGACTGCATCAGCTCGCTCTTCCGCCTCACCGGCGGCGACGCCCACGGGGTGTTCCAGCAGAGCCAGATGCTCGCGGTCGCCAACGGGCTCAGGAGCGCCGCCGCCTCGTACACCGGTGACAACTCCACCGGCATCTACCAGCTGGGCTACTTCCTCCAGGCCGGCTACTACGTGCAGTACTACCGCCCGGGCGACGTCGGCAGCTACGACGCGACGCTCACCGGCGCCGTCCAGGCCGCGCTGGACGCCCTGGTGGCGAGCCCGCACTTCCTGGACGTCAACGACGGCAACGGCCAGGTCGCGGGCCAGGCGATGATCCTCACCGACAGCGCCAACCTCCAGGCCCACTACCTCGGCACCTACCAGCGGGTGCTGAACGCGTACACCAGCTCGTGGGACGCGTCCTGGTACATGGTGAACTTCGCCAACAGCGTGTACACCCCGATCTTCCGCGGCCACCAGAACGCCGACTACGTCGCGGCCGTCACCGCCGACCCGGGCATCATCAACACCCTCGACCGCTTCGCGCTCGACCACCGGAGCATGCTCGGCGGCACCAACTCCTTCCTGGCCTCCAACGCGGGCCTGGAGACGGCCCGGTACATCGAGCACCCCGCCCTGGTCGGCACCGTCCGCCCGCTGATCAAGGGCCTGATGGACGTCTCCTCGATCACCGGCCCCACCGCGTCGCTCTGGGTCGGCGTCGCCGGCATGGCCGCCTTCTACGACAAGGCGAACTGCTCCTACTACGGCGTCTGCAACCTGCCGGACCAGCTCAAGGCCGCCGCCCTGCCGGTCAGCCACACCTGCGACGCCACCCACACCCTCCTGGCGCAGAGCCTCACCGCCGCCGACCTGGCCGCCGTCTGCGCCAGCCTGCAGAACCAGGACCCGTTCTTCCACAAGCTGGTCAAGGACAGCGGCCCGATCGCCGGCCAGTACGAGAACTCGCTGCAGATGGTGGTGTTCGCCTCCCCGCAGGACTACCAGACCTACGCGGGCGGCATCTACGGCGTCAGCACCAACAACGGCGGCATCACCCTGATCGGCGACCCGACCGCCCCCGGCAACCAGCCGATCTCGCTGACCTACCAGAACGGCGACGACGGCTTCACCGCGGGCGTCTGGAACCTCAACCACGAGTACACCCACGCCCTCGACGGCCGCCTCGACATGAAGGGCGACTTCAACCAGCAGATATCCGTACCGGACGTCTGGTGGATCGAGGGCGTCGCCGAGTACGTGTCCTACAGCTACCGGAACGTCACCGACACCGGGGCGATGGCCGAGGCGCCCAAGCACACCTACGCGCTCAGCACGCTCTTCCAGAACACCTACGACAACAGCGACACCACCCGCACCTACCCGTGGGGCTACCTGGCCGTCCGCTTCATGGCCGAGAAGCACCCGGACGTCATCCAGAACATGCTGGGCCACTTCCGCACCGGTGACTACACCGGCGGCTACGCGACCTACAACTCGATCGGCACCGCCTACGACGCCGAGTTCAACGCCTGGCTGGACGCCTGCGCCGCCGGCGCCTGCGAGGTCGGCGGCGCCCCGACCGCCGCGTTCAGCGCCGCCCCGACCGGCCTGGCCGTCCAGTTCACCGACCAGTCGACCGAGTCCGGCGGCTCCATCGCCTCCTGGGCCTGGAACTTCGGCGACGGCGCCACCTCCACCAGCCGCAACCCCGCCCACAGCTACACCGCGGCCGGCAGCTACGACGTCAGCCTCACGGTGACCGACGGCAACGGGAAGACCAACACCGTCACCCAGTCCGTCACCGTCGGCAGCCTCAGCGGCTGCACCGCCGCCGACTCCCGGGTGCTGGACAAGAACTGCTCCCGCACCAACCAGTCCGCCACCGCCGGCAACCTGGCCTACTACTACATCTACCTGCCGGCCGGCACCACCACGCTGAAGGTGTCCAGCTCCGGCGGCACCGGCACCGCGTACCTGCTCTACAACCCCGACACCTGGGCCACCCCGAGCGCCTACACCACCGGCTCGACCACCAACGGCACCACCAACCAGAGCCTGACCGTCACCAACACCACGGCCGGCTACCGCTACATCAGCCTCTACGCCCAGACCGATTTCAGCGGGGTGACCATCACCACCCAGTACTGACCCGCACTCCGTACGGTGGCCCGGAGCACCCGCTCCGGGCCACCGCCCGTCAACTGCCGCGCCTGAGCAGCCGGTCGAACAGTCCGCGCCGGGGCCCGGGCGACGGGGCGAGGTCGTGCGCGTCGGAGGGGAGGCCGAGCCGGGCGCGGGCCCCGCGGCGCTCGGCGCGGATCCGGTGGACGGCGCGCTCCCGGGCGGCGTGGTCCCAGCCGCCGTGTTCCTGGGCGCCGTGGTCCCGGGCGGCCGGCGGGTCGGCGGCCTCCGGGAGCAGCAGGTCGAGCGCGGTGGTCCAGTGCCGGACGGCCCGTTCGTCCTGCCCGGCCCCGGCCAAGTGGTCGGCGAGGTCCTCGAAGGCGTACCAGTCACCGGAGCCGCGGGCGTAGGCCTCGGCGGCGGTGAAGGCGTCCCGGGCTTCCTCGCCGCGGCCCGCGGTGTGGAGGGTGAAGGCGTACAGCGCCGGCATCCGGTCCAGCCCGGGGTCGTCCTCGGCGGCGAGGCCCCCGGTGCGGGCCGCCGCCACCTCGTCGAGCAGGGCCAACGCCCGGGCGCAGGACCCCGCGTCGGTCCAGTACACCGCCGCGTCGACGAGCGCATCGAGCCGCTCACCGCCGCTCGCGGTGGCGGCGAACGCCTCGGACTCCTCGGCGCACTCCGCGGAGGTGTAGGTCAGCGGGCCGAACGGTCTCTTCACGGTGGTCCTTCGCGGGCGGGGCGGGGCAGCGGCCGCCATGATCCCGCAGGCCGCCCGGACGCCGTCCACCGGGAGGGGCTTCGGTCGGCCCTCCCGCTGTGCCCGGAGCCCGGAGCCCGGAGCCCGACGCCCGTCCCCGACCCGGTGGACGGGGGCGGGGACGGGCGTGCAGGTGGAGGCGGTGGGGACCGGTCGGGTCAGGAGGTACGGCGGACGTACGGCTCCCAGAGCACCTTGATCGACCGCGTCGGCCCGGTGTCGCCGGAACGCCGCTGCGCCTCGGTGCCGAACGGCGGGGCACCGGACTGGAGTCTGGCCGGCTGGTTGGTGATCGCCGTCCACCCCGGGTTGCCGGTCACGCAGTCCACCGGGGTGCTGCCGTCCGCGGTCGCGAACCGGCAGAAGGTCCGGTACACCGTGCCGTCGGTGGTGATGGTCTCCACGGAGATCTGGTTGCCGTGGTCCGACACGGCCACACCGCAGGCGGGGGCGGCCCCCAGCGGGAGCGCGGGCGGGGTCGACCAGGTGGTCAGGTCGGCGTTCGGGCCGTTGAGCGGCGCGCTGCCGACCTGGACGGTGCCGTTCTTGACCACGCCGGTGTAGAGCACCATGCCGTGGGTGACGGTGTCGATGGACATGCACGGGCCGGTCGGGCCGGTGGCCCCGGTGTTGCCGGTGGCTCCGGTCGGTCCGGTCGGTCCGGTGGCCCCGGTGTTGCCGGTGGCTCCGGTCGGTCCGGTCGGGCCGGTGGCCCCGGTGTTGCCGGTGGCTCCGGTCGGCCCGGTCGGTCCGGTGTTGCCGGTGGCCCCGGTGGCCCCGGTGGCTCCGGTCGGTCCGGTCGGTCCCGTGGGTCCGGTGCTGCCCGTGGCGCCGGTCGGTCCGGTGGCCCCGGTGTTGCCCGCAGCCCCCGTCGGTCCCGTCGGCCCGGTGGCGCCCGTGGCGCCGGTGTTGCCGGTGGCTCCCGTCGGCCCGGTGGCCCCGGTTGCGCCGGTGTTGCCCGTGGCGCCGGTCGGCCCGGTCGGCCCGGTCGGCCCCGTCGGCCCCGTCGGTCCGGTAGGTCCGGTCGGACCCGTCGGCCCGGTGACGCCCTCGCCCGCAGGGCCGGTCGGTCCGGTCGGGCCGGTTTCGCCCGCAGGACCGGTCGGGCCGGTGGGTCCGGTCGGCCCCACGCACCCGATCAGGTGGCCGTGATGGCCGTCGTGGCCCCCGTCTCCGTGCTCCTCGCCGTTGCCGTCGCCGTCGCCGCGGAGGGACCGACCCGGGCCGGACTGCTGCAACGCCGGCGCGTGGACGCCGTCACCCGTCTGCCGGCCGCCCTCGGGCGTCGGCTCGCCCCCCTCCTGAGGCTGCTCCTCGCCCCACACCTCCTGCTGGCCCGGCGGACAGTGCTCCTCGCCGTGGTCGCCGTGCTTCTGCTGGCTCGGCTGCGGGAGGTAGCTGTGGATCCCGGCGGCGAACGTGGTGCCGCTGGTCGACATGATGGCCGTGATGAGCAGCGCGGCACCCGCCGCGCGTTGTTTGCGGCGGTGCGGCACCGCCGGTCTCGGGATCCGTGATCCGCGTGATGACACCCGGTACTCCTCACTCGTCGGGGACGGCGGGACGATGCGGCCCGCCCGGTGTCCGCCATTGATCCGGGCGGCGCAGTCGCTTCCGGCGTCGACGGGACCGGAATGTCATCAACGCGGCGCACTGCGATCACCCGGACGGCCCGAACCCGTTGGCCTGACCCGTGTGGGAGCACGGGGGACGAACGGGCCCGAAATAGCATCACCACCGCGATGCGCGTCCCGGTGCGTGCCCGACCGGGCCCGCCGCCCTCCCGCCCACTCCGAGAGGCCGTTGTGACCCGATCCGACGCTTCCCGTTCCGGTGCAGCCCCGTCCCGGGCGCCCGGCCGGAGGCCCACCGTCTGCCTGTGCATGATCGTCAAGGACGAGGCGGCGGTCATCGAGCGCTGTCTCGCCTCGGTCCGCGGCCTGGTCGACACCTGGGTGATCTCCGACACCGGGTCCACCGACGGGACCCAGGAGCTGATCCGCCGTGCGCTGGCCGGGATCCCCGGCGAGCTGCACGAGGAGCCCTGGACGGACTTCGGCCACAACCGGACGCTCAACATCCGGCACGCCCGCGGCAAGGCCGACTACCTGCTGCTGATCGACGCCGACATGGTGGTGCGGCAGGAAGGGCCGCTCCCCGAGCTGACCGCCGACTCCTACCTGGTACGCCACGCCGCCGACCTGGAGTACCGGATCAAGCGGCTGGTGCGCGGCACCGTCGACTGGCGTTACGAGGGGGCGACCCACGAGTACCTGACGACGGAGCGGCCGGACCAGCCGGACCGCTCGGCCGAGCTCGACGCGCTGGTCATCGAGCACTTCGCGGACGGCGGCTCCCGGTCCGACAAGTTCGAACGCGACGCCCGGCTGCTGCGGGCGGACCTGGAGCGCGACCCCGGCAACTCCCGCGCGGTCTTCTACCTCGCCCAGACCATGCGCGACCTCGGACGCACCGCCGAGGCGATCGAGCTGTACCGGCGGCGGGCCGGGATGGGCGGCTGGCCGGAGGAGGTCTACTACGCGCTGCTCCAGGTCGGCGTGCTGACCGCGGAGACCGGCGGTGACTGGCCGTCCGCCATGGACGCGCTGCTGCGCGCCTGGGAGAGCCGCCCGGGGCGCCTGGAGGCCTGCTACCAACTCGCGTCCCGGCTGCGCCGGATGGGCCGCTACCAGGCCGCGCACGCGTTCGCCCGGGCGGGGCTGGACCGCGGCCTGCCGAACGACTGGCTGTTCACCGAGCCCTGGGTGTACCGCTGGGGGCTGCTCTTCGAGTACTCGATCACCGCGTACTGGGTCGGCGACGCGCGGGGCTCGCTGGCCGCCTGCGACCGGCTGCTCGCGATCGCCGAGCTGCCCCGCCCCTACCGCGAACAGACCGTGGCCAACCGGAGGTTCGCGGAGCAGGCGGTGTCGGCGTCCGCTCCGGGGGTGCTCAGCCGGTCCGGGTGAGCAGCACGTAGCCGTCCAGGTCGGCGACGTCGCGGTAGCCGTGCGCGCGGTGCCAGTTCAGCCGGTTCCGCTCGATCTCGGGCGTCAGCGGCCAGCGCTTGTTCCACGGCGTCCAGGTGTCCACCAGGATCCACTCCGGGTCGGGCCGGCTGGGTTCCCAGCCGAACAGGCCGACGGTGGTGCGGTCGGTGAGCTGGGGCACCAGCAGCGTGGAGGCCTGGACGGTGGCGCCGTCCGGGATGCGGTCGATCAGCCGGTGGGCGACGGCGAGCCGGGGGTCGCTCCGCCAGGTGGCCGGCTGGACCAGCTGCCAGAACGGGAACTGCGGCAGCAGCAGCAGGCAGACCGCCGCCGTGCCCAGCAGGTGGCGCCGTACGCTGCCCGGCCGCGCCCGCCGGGCGGCCAGGGCCTCGACGAGGGCGGCGAAGACGATCGGCATCAGCACCAGCGAGTAGTGGTAGCCCGTGCCCCAGTGGAACGCGTTGGTCGAGAGGAAGCGCCACACCAGCGTCGGCACCGCGACCCAGGCCAGCGAGGACCGCAGCGCCAGGAACACCGTGACGGCCAGCACGAACAGCAGCGTCGTCGCCTTGGCCTCGGGGGTGATCAGACCGATCGTCCCCTTGTACAGCAGGCCCGCCACGAGGGTGTCCGCACCGCCCGGACCGCCGCCCGAGCCGTCCCCCCGGCCGCTCACGTACGACCAGTAGGCGAAGTCCCCGCCCGGGTTGAAGGCCGGCAGCACCACCAGCACGGCGAGCAGCGACCCGGCCACCCCGGCGGCGGCCGTGCCGAGCCCCAGCCGCCGGCCGCCCCGCCGGGCGATCAGCAGGCCGATCACCGCCACCGTCAGCCCGAGGTCCTCCTTCACCAGCAGCAGCGGCAGCGCCCAGCAGGCCGCGGCGCGCAGCCGGCCCTCGGCGAGCGCGGCCAGCGAGAAGGCCAGCAGCGGGACGGCGAAGGCCACCTCGTGGAAGTCGAAGCCGATCGCGCTGGCGACCCCCCAGGACAGGCCGTAGCAGAGCCCGACCACCGCGGCGGGCCCCGAGCCCAGCCTGCGCCGGGCCCAGAGGACCAGCGGCACCGTGCCGACGGCGACCAGGGCGGCCTGCACCACGAGCAGCGTCACGGGGGTGCGCCAGACCCAGTAGAACGGGGCGACCAGGGCCAGCACGGGGGAGAAGTGGTCCCCCAGCACGGGGAAGCCGGGCGCCTTCAACTCGGAGACGGGCAGGTGCCCGTCCGCGTAGGAGCGGACCACCTGCTCGAAGATGCCCAGGTCGTAGCTGTTGGAGAGCATCCGTTCGTGGATCCGCACGGACAGCGTCGTGTAGACGGCGAAGAGCGCTCCCGCCAGCCCCCAGACCCACCACGCGCTGCCGACGACCGGCGGCAGCAGGTACGGGCGGGTGGCCCGCTCCCCGGGGCCGGACTGCCGCGGCGGACGGTCCACGGTGCTGTCGGTGAGAGGCGCCTGCATGATCACACCTTCCGGAGGCCGCTGCCGAAACCGCTCCCGGTGCACCGCGGACGACGCACCGCGAGCGGCGCACCGGCAGCGGCGCACCGGGAGCGCCGCCCAACAAGATGTCAGCAACGCTTCGGCACCGGCGGGGAAGGGCTGTCACGCGCAGCGCAGAATCAACCGATCGGCCGCAGGCGCCGCGTCGGCCCGGCTGGTCCGCCCGCCCGCGCACACCCTTCCGGGCCCCGGGCCGACGTCAGTCGCGGTACCGGTCCACCAGGTGGCCGTACCCGCCCGCCGTCCAGACCCGGCGCCGGAACTCCGGGAGGGTGACCGCGCCCGCACCCTGTCCGGCGGTGGGCGGGAAGTGGGCGGTCCCGCAGCGGGCGCAGTACCAGGCCGTGGCCCACAGCCGCTCGGCCTGCGGGCGGCCGGCGAGTTCGCGGCTGCTCCTGGCCCAGAGCAGCGCGGCCGTGGCGAACAGCGCGACCGCGAGGCAGAACGCGATCCCGGAGAACAGGTAGAAGGAGTCGGATCCGGAGGAGTCCGAGAGGTGGGCGAGGGAGGATCCGGCGAGCATCTTGGCGCTGGAGTCCTCGTACCTGCTCTGCGAATCGGCGACGAAGTACAGGAACCCCGCCGCGAACAGGGCGGGGACGCCGAGGACGGCCGGGACGCGCTCGGGGCGCTTCTCCGGGGCGGGCGCCAGGGCCCGGGCGAGCGGGCTGGTGACCTCCCGGGTGCCGGTCCGGAGCTTGCCGTCGTTGTCCCGGGAGTGGACGGTGACCGTCTTCCGGCCCGCGAGGTGGACGGCCGGAACACTGCGGACCTGGTCGGTCCGGGCGCAGCCGGGGCAGGTCTGCAGGGCGGACGGCGCGGGTGCGGCGTCCCGTGGTTCGATCATGGTTCCCCCCAGTGGTGTCGTCCGGCCGGTGGGCCGTTCGTATCCGCTGGGACGTGCCGGGCCGGGGGGCGGTTGCGGCTCGCCTCCCGGAGGTCGTGGAACCTCCGGCCGGCCCACTGGACCCGCCGCTCGGCCCGGCTGTGCCGACCGGCCGTGCTACCCGGCCGTCGGCGGGGTCCAGCCGAGGGCCGGGCCGAGGCGGGTGGCGAGGTCGGTGAGGATCTGGGTGTAGTCCTCGGGCTCGAAGTCGAACGGGAGCGCGAAGGCGACCTCGTCCACCTCCCGGAAGCCGGCGTGGGCGTGCAGGCGTTCGGCGAGTTCGGCCGAGCTGCCGACCAGGTCGGGGGCGAAGAGCAGCCGGTTCGGGCCCTGCGGGGTGAGAGTGCGCGGGGTGCGGGAGAGCGCGTAGGCCTGGTACCTGGCGCGCTGTTCGGGGGTGGCGCCGTCGGTGGGGACGACCACCAGGCCCTGGGAGACCCGGGCGCGCTCGCCGTCGGGGTGGTGGGCCCGGAAGGCGCGGATCTGCTCGGCCTGGATGGCGGCGAAGTCCGGCGCGTCGTCGCCGGGTTCGGGCTTCACCACGCTGCTGGTCAGCAGGTTGAGCCCCTGTTCGCCGGCCCAGCGGGCCGAGCGCAGGCTGCCCGCGCCGTACCAGAGCCGGTCGGCGAGGCCGGGGGAGTGCGGCTGGACCCGGCGTGAGTACACCTCGATGCCCTCGGTGCCGGCGAAGTCGGAGGCGTCCTCGCCGCGGACCAGGGAGAGGAAGCGTTCGGCGCGGGTGGGGGAGAAGTCCTCGTGCTCCCCGGTGTCGGGGTAGAGCGCGCCGCGCACGTGCTCGTAGTGGACGGGCGGGCCGACGCTGAACCCGGGGTTGAGCCGGCCGCCGGAGAGCAGGTCGACGGTGGCGAGGTCCTCGGCGAGCCGCAGCGGGTTCTCCCAGCCCAGCGGGGTGACGGCGGTGCCGAGCTGGATGCGGCTGGTGCGCTGGGTGGCGGCGGCGAGGACCGCGACCGGGGAGGAGATCCCGAACTGGAGGTGGCGGTGGCGCAGCCAGGCGCTGTCGAAGCCGAGCCGTTCGCCGAGGGTGATCAGGTCGAGGGTGGACTCGTGGCCCCGGCGCGGGTCCGCCTCGTCGAAGAGGCCGATGGTGAGGAAGCCGAGTTTCCGCAGCGGGCGGGGGGAGGGCGGCATGGTGGCGGCTCCGCGGGGGTCTTGCGGCCCCGGAGGGCCGGACGGGTGGTGCCCGTCGACCGTACGCAGACCGCGCGCGGTGCCACAAGATCGGCGCGGGATCCGGACAACGGGCCGTAACGCGGGGCAATGCGGGGCAACACGGCGCAACGGGCGCCGGTGCGTCGCGGGACGGGCGCCCACCCGGCAGCGGGTGGGCGCCCGTCCCGGCCGCGCGCCGGTCAGCAGCTGCGCAGCTCCGGGCTCTGGTTGCGGATCTGGTTGTGCAGCGAGGTGAACTCGCGGTACGCCGCGCTGTCCTCGGAGCCGGGCCGGAAGGCGCCGACGCGGTGGCAGTTGACGAAGGCGAGCTTCACGCCGAAGTGCTCCTCCAGGCTGCCGCGGATGGCGTTGCTGGCCAGGGCGCGCAGCAGCTGGGCCCGCTCCTCGTCGCTGGGGGTGGTGTTGTCGGTGGTGAACTCGGCCTCGCCGTCGGAGAGTTCGGTGCTGAGTCCGGCGACGACCTGGTAGGCGTACGGGAGCGAGGCGCGGACGGTGTCGAGGAAGTCGGCCTGGTCGACGCGGCCGTCGCGGGCCTGGTCGAGCAGGGCGGGGGAGACGTCGAGCGACATGGGGGTCCTCTTTCGCGGAGGCGTGCCCGGGGCACGCACGGGGAAATGGTTAACGAAGATGAAAACCATGTGCGCTAAGGACTGTCCTGGACGCCCCGACGCCCTGTCAAGTACCGCCCTCCGAAGGGCTGACGTCCGGTGCCGCCGGGGCCGGCCGCACCTTGATGACGAACACCGCGATGACGACGGCCAGCGCCGCGAAGACCAGGCCCATCTGGAAGGCGCTGGTGATGCCGTGCACCAGGACGTTCGAGGAGTACGGCGCCGGGAGCGTGCCGGTCGCCCTGAACCGGAGGGCCTGCTGCGGGGTGGCCTGCCGCAGGAACGCCCCGACCTGCTGCCGGGCCTCGTTGCGGCTGGCGGTGCCGTACACCGTGACCAGGATCGACAGGCCGAGCGAACCGCCCACCTGCTGCATGGCGTTGAGGCTGCCGGTGGCCGCCCCGGTCTCGTGCGGGGCCACCTGCGAGACGACGGTGAGCATCACCGGGACGAAGATCGAGCCCATCCCGAAGCCGAACAGCAGCGTCGGTCCGAGGATCCCGCCGACGTAGGTGCTGTGGATGTCGATCCGGGTCGCCCAGAACACCCCGCTGAGGACCAGCACCGACCCGGCGACCAGGAACGGCTTCGGGCCCCACCGGATCTGGTTGCGCGCCGCGAACTGGGCGGCGCCGACGATGGCCACGCTGATCGGCAGGAAGGCGAACCCGGCCCGCAGCGGGCTGAATCCGAGGATCTCCTGCACGAACAGGGTGATGAAGAAGAAGATGCTGAACATCGTCGCGGCCACGCACAGCATCAGCCCGTACGCGCCGGAGCGGTTGCGGTCGCGCAGCAGGTGCAGCGGGGTGATCGGCTGCGGGACCCGCCGCTCGTTGACGACGAACGCGGACAGCAGCACCACCGCGAGGGCGAAGGAGGTGAGGGTGACGGCGTCCGTCCAGCCGTGGTCGGAGGCCCGGATGAAGCCGTACACCAGGGAGACCATGCCCGCCGTGGCGGTGAACGCGCCGGGCAGGTCGAAGCGCCCGGGGTGGCGTTCCGACTCGTTGATGTAGAGCGGCGCCAGCAGCGCGATCGCGATGCCGATCGGCACATTGACGAACAGCACCCACCGCCAGGACAGCCAGGAGGTCAGCATGCCGCCCAGCAGCAGGCCCACCGCCCCGCCCGCACCGGCGACGGCCGAGTAGACGCCGAAGGCCCGGTTGCGCTCCGGGCCCTCCTTGAAGTTGGTGGCGATCAGCGCCAGCGCCGTCGGCGACGCTATCGCCCCGCCCACGCCCTGCAACGCCCGGGCCGCCAGCAGCCAGGACGAGGACTGGGCGACGCCGCCGAGCAGCGAGGCGAAGCTGAACACCAGCACGCCGACGATGAACACCCGCCGGCGCCCGAGGATGTCGCCCGCGCGCCCGCCGAGCAGCAGCAGCCCGCCGAAGGTCAGCGTGTAGGCGTTGATCACCCAGGACAGGTTGGTCGTGGAGAAGCTCAGGGCCTGCTGGATGTGCGGCAGGGCGATGTTCACGATCGTGATGTCCAGGACCACCATCAGCTGGGTGGCCGCGATGACGGTGAGGGCTATCCCCGGGTGCTGGCCGCGTCGTGCGGACGCGGGAGGGGCGAGCGCCAGGGAGCGCGAGGTTGCCATGGCAGGGTCCCCCAATGGCGTGGGGTCGAACGACGATGGGTGAACGGAGTCCGTTCGCTACCACCGACCGTAGCCCCGGGGAGATAGGGAACACAACCGTTCATTACCGACAACCGTCTGTTTTCGGACGGTGGCGGGTGGTGGCGGACGGTGGCGGGTGGTGGCGCGCGGTGGCGCCGATGCGGGGTCTCCACCGCGCGGCCCTCGGGGCTCGGTCGGCGGCTACGACACCTTCGCGCCGCCCAGGACCGCGGCCGCGAACGCCGCGGTCAGCCGGTGCCAGGCGCGTGCGCCACGCACCATCGTGTGGCCGCCCCGGGCCATGGGAACGGCCTCGACGACGGCCCCCGCGGCAGCGGCCCGACGGGCGAACTCCCAGGCCAGGGCGGCCGAGGTGACGCGGTCCGCCCCGTCGTGCAGGACGAGCACCCGCCGGCCGTTCAACTGGCCCACCGGATCGCCGGGCGGGCACCACGGGGCCAGCGCGACCACCCCGGCCACCGAGGGGCGGCCGGCGGCGGCCAGGGCGGCCCTGGCCCCCATGGAGTGGCCGACCAGCAGCAGCGGAGCCCCCGGAGCGAGGCCCTCCAGCTCGACCAGCGCGGAGCGTGCGTCGGTCACGGGATCGGCGCGGGACCCGTTCCAGCCGCGGTGGCGGTAGCGAACGGACGCGACGACGGCACGCGGGAGGGCGCGGCGCAGGGCCCGGGCGAACAGCACCATCCGCAGGGCCGGCAGGTTCACGCGACGGGGCGGTGCGAGGCCGTCCGCGCGGCCGCCCGGCAGCAGGAGCACCCCGGCGTCGGGCACGGCAGGCCGGTGGTGGATCCGTAGGTGCTCCCAGGAGCGCGGCATGGGACCTCCCGTTCGCCGCCGAGGAGGTGTCGGTGCACCGGGTATTCGGTGCTCCGCACCGTTCCGGATGGCCCTCGGGCACCACGGACCCGGGGAGGGAGTGCCCGGATCCAATCCGTTCGGCCACCGGGTTCCGAAGAGAGGCCGGGATGATCCGGTGGCTCGGGAGGGCGGCCGATGGCGCACCCCCGCGCCCGGCGGGCCACTACGGCCCGCGGCGCGGCCCGTACTCGACAGGAAGCCGGTGAGCGGGATGCGAGGAGAGGCAGCGGCGGAAGTGGTCGTGGTCGGCGCGGGCCTGGCCGGCCTGGCCTGCGCGCTGGACCTGACCGAGGCCGGACGGGACGTCCTGGTCGTGGAGGCCGCCGACGAGGTGGGCGGACGGATGCGCACCCACGTGGTCCGGGGCTTCCGCCTCGACCGCGGTTTCCAGGTGTTCAACACCGCCTACCCGCAGGTCAGGCGGCGACTGGAGCTGGGCGCGCTGGGGCTGCGCCCGTTCACCCCCGGGTTCCTGCTGGCCGACGCCCGGGGCGCGCGCCGGGTGGTCGATCCGACCAGGCGCCCGGGCCAGGCCGGCGACCTGCTGCCCGGCAGGCTGCTGCCGCTGCGCGACCTGGCCGCACTGGCGCTGCTGGGGGCGGGGGACGCGGCGCTGCCCGCCGCCCTGCTCAAGCGCCTGCCGGAGACCGGCACCGGCCGCGCGCTGCGCCGGGCCGGGGTGTCGGGGCGCACCGTCGACGAGGTGCTCGGCCCGTTCCTGGCCGGGGTGTTCCTGGAGGAGGGGCTGGAGACCTCCAGCCGGCTGTTCCACCTGGTGTGGCGCAGCATGCTGCGCGGGAGCCTGTGCCTGCCGCAGGACGGAATCGGGGCAGTGCCACGGCAGTTGGCGGCCCGGCTGCCGACGGCCCGACTGGTGTGCGGCACCCGGGTGGAACGGGTGACGGCGGGCGGGGTGGCGCTCGCGGGCGGCCCGGTCCTGCGGACCCGCGCGGTCGTGGTGGCGACCGGGATGGCGCAGGCCACCCGGCTGCTGCCGGGCCTGGAAGTGCCGACGGCGCGGGCGGTGACGACCTTCTACCACGCGGCGCCGGTCAGCCCCTTGCCCGAGCCGACGCTGGTCGTGGACGCGGAACGGCAGGTGCTGAACACGGTGGTGCTGTCGGAGGTCGTCCCCGGCTGCTCACCGGACGGGCGGGCGCTGGTGTCGACCTCGGTCCTGGGAACGGACGCGGACGAGCGGGCGGCCCGGGTCCGGGCCGGTGCGCTGTACCGGGCGGACACCTCGGCCTGGGAGCAGCTGGAGGAGTACCGGATCGCCGAGGCGCTGCCGGCCGGGCCCGCGCCGCTCCGGCTCAGCCGGACCACCCGGTTCGCGCCGGGGCGCTACGTGTGCGGCGACCACCGGGCCACCGGCTCGGTGCAGGGGGCACTCGCCTCGGGCGCCCGGGCGGCCCGGGAGGTGCTGGCCGACCTGGCCGGACCGGGAACCCGGCCGGCATGAACGACCGGCGCGCATGGCGGGTCGCGGTCGACCCGGGCCTGGTCGTCCAGCGCACCTGCGACCACCTGGACGGGCTCCGGGAGGCCCCCGCCGACCCCGTCCCGGGCTGCGAGGAGTGCCTGCGCACCGGCCGGACCTGGGTGCAGCTACGGGCCTGTCTGAGCTGCGGACACGTCGGCTGCTGCGACAGCTCACCGGGGCAGCACGCCCACCACCACGCCCGCACCACCGGCGGCCACCACATCGCCCGTTCCCTCCAGCCCGGCGACGACTGGGCCTGGTGCTACACCGACGAGGTGTTCCTGCACCCCGCCCGCCCCGCCGGGCCCGACGGGCCGCCGCCGGGCGCTGCCCGCTGCGGAAGGACCGGTGGTGATCGGATCGCTGGTGATCGGTCCACCGTCGGCCCACCCCCGGAGGTGGGGCCGGGAGGGATGATCGAGGCTCGGGGCATGGGATCGATCATTGTGCTCTTCGAGCTGGAATCCGACGGGGCCATCGGGGCGGAGGGTGTCGAGCCCGCCGTGTTCGCGGTGCACGCCGCCGGGGCCGATC
Source organism: Kitasatospora sp. NPDC001309 (assembly GCF_042896295.1). NCBI lineage: Bacteria > Bacillati > Actinomycetota > Actinomycetes > Kitasatosporales > Streptomycetaceae > Kitasatospora > Kitasatospora sp. NPDC001309. The sequence goes on from NZ_JBIAXC010000005.1 coordinate 141,596, forward strand.
CCGATGTTCCGGAGGACCCGCAGCCGTACACGCTGTGCGGGGTGGAGACCGGACCGATGGAGCACGCGCACTACCGGCCGACCCGGCCCGGGGATCCCTGGTACCCGCCCGTGCTCGCCGACCGGCGGTGCCAGGAGTGCGAGCGGGCCCTGCGCACGCTGTGATCGGGGCTCGGCGACCGGTGCGCTGCGAGGGCGTGGCGGTGCGAGCTCTCAGGTGGCCAGGCCTGCCAGTACCTCGGCGCCCGGGAGCTGGGCCAGGGCCCGACCGGGGAGGATGAGCTTGCCCCGGCGTCGGCCGCTGCCGATCAGGACGGCGTCGGCTGCGGCCACCGCCTCGTCGATGAGCAGCGGCCAGGTGCCGGGCAGGCCGACGGGGGTGATGCCGCCGTACTCCATGCCGGTCAGGTCGACCGCGGTGTCCATCGGGGCGAACGACGCCTTCCGCGCGCCCAGGTGGGTGCGGACGGCCTTGTTCACGTCCACCCGGGTGGTGGCGAGGGCGAGGCAGGCAGCCAGGGTGACCTCCCCGCCGCGTTTGGCCGCGACCACCACGCAGTTCGCGGAGAGCTCCGGCGGTACCGCGTAGAACTCGCAGAACACCGCGGTGTCCGCCTTCTCGGGGTCGGTGTCCACGTACAGCACGGACTCGGCTGCGGCCCGAGCGTCCCAGTTCTCGAGGGCGTCGGCCACGGGGGCGGCGAGCTGCTCGCGGACCTCCAGCGCCGGGAGGACGGCCGTGAAGTTTCCGAAGGGAGGGTGCACCGGATCGCTCATGGGGGGACTGTAGCGCGGGCGGCGGCGGGCGCCGCCGGGTAACCCCGCCCCTGCTCCGGTCCACCGACGGCCCGGTCGAGCGCCGGGGCGGCCCGTCGGTGGCATCCTGACGGGATGCGCCAACGGGTGCCGAGATCAGCGGGTGCCGTGAACAGGGAGGATCCAGTGCGCCTGAACCGACCGTCGCCGCCCGCCGCCCCGGGCGGCTGAGGTGCCCCGTCGCGGCCGGGCCGAACCGCCCGTCCGTACCTGGTGGCAGCTGGCGCGGCTGGTGGCCCGGAGCGTGTGGGAACAGGGCCGTACGGTCGAACTGCTCCAGCGCTCGATGGCCTTCGCCGCGCTGTTCTTCGTGACCCTCGTCCCGCTGCTGATCGTCATCGCCGCCGCCTTCCCGGCGCGCGGCACCGGGATCGCCGAGTGGATCACGGACGGCCTGGGCCTGTCCGGCCAGGGCGCTGCCGCCGTGCACCGGCTCTTCGTCTCCCGGGGCCAGGTGCTCAGCACCACCACGGGTTTCGGCCTCGCCGCGCTGGCCGTCTTCGGGGTCTCGCTGATGGCCGCGATCCAAGGGGTCTACGAACGCATCTGGGAGCTCGACCGCGGGCCGTGGCACACCGTCTGGCGCCAGACCCTCGGGCTGGCCGCACTGACCGGCTACATCGTGGTCGCCGCCCTGAGCGGCACGCCGTGGCGCCACTCGGCCGTCCAGCCGACCGTCCGGATCGCCGCGACGACCATCGGCGGCATCCTGCTGTTCTGGTGGCTCCAGCGGCTGCTGCTCGCCGGACGCGTCCCGGCCAGGGACCTGCTGCCGGGCGCCGTCGCCACCATGGTGGCGCTGGCCGGGCTCCGGCTCTTCTCCCGGCTGGTCTTCGCGCCCCTGCTGGTGTCCAACGCCGTCTCCTACGGGACGGTGGGCACCGTGCTGATCGTCCAGTCCTGGCTCATCGGCGTCGGCTACACCGTGTACGCCGGCGCGCTGGCCGGCCGCGTCCTGGTCCAGGCCCGTCGCACGCCGTAGCGCGGCGCGGGACCGCCGCCTTCCCGGTCTAGTCTCAGGGGAGTTGACGCTCCTCGACTTCGGGAGGACGGCCCATGGCAGCCGTGCACGTGACCGTGTGGGACGACCGGGTCGGCGGCGACCGGCCCTCGGGGGCCCCGGGCGACGCCCCCGCCGTGTTCGTCCACACCATCTTCACCTGGGGCAGCGACCCCGCCTACGGGTTCGCCGGGCAGCGGCCCCTCGCGGTCGGCCGGCGGCTCCTCCTGATGGACCGCCGGGGCTACGGCGACAGCCCGGACACCGCGCGCAGCGACTTCGAGGTCGACGCCGCGGACATCGTGGAGGTGCTCGGCGGCCGGGACGGGGCCACGGGGCCCGGCGGTGCCCACCTGGTGGCGCACGGGAACGGCGCGGTCGCCGCGCTCATCGCCGCCGCGCGCCGACCCGACCTGGTTCGCTCCCTCGCCCTGATCCAGCCCTCCGCCTTCACCGCCGCCGCGCACCACCCGGTCGTCGCGGAACTCCTCGACCGGGTGCGCGACGCCGCCCCGGGCATCCCGGAGGACGTCACGCCGGAGCAGTACCTGCGGGCGTCCACCGAGGGGCTGGGGATGGCGATGCCCGAGCCCACGCCGCGCCGACTGCGTGCCGTCGCCACCTCGATGGGGGAGCGGCCCGTCTGGGAGGCGGAGATCCCGCTCGCGGCGCTCCGGGGCGGGGCTCTGCCCGTCCTGGTGATCTGCGGGACGTGGGAGCACGCCCCGGCCGCGTACCGCGAGCACGTGGGGCTGCCCCTGATGGCCGTGGCCGACGCCCTCACGGACTCCCTCGGGGGCCGGCTCCTGCGGGTTCCCGGCTACTACCCGCACACCCAGGAGCCTGCGGCCGTCAACGCCGCCCTGCGGGAGTTCTGGGGCCGCTGACGGGGTCCGGCCCGGGGGCGTGAGGGAAGGTCACCACCGGTAGCGCCGGTGCCGCCGTCGGCCGTCTCCCCGGCCTGCCCGAGGTGACGGCGAAGCCGTGGACGGCCCTTCGGGACGGCGGACCGCCGCCGACCAATCCGGGCCGCCGCCGGCTCCGAACAACGGGTGCAGACCACCGACAGGGCCGCAGGTGCGCGCCCTGGGCAGAGAGGGGCCCTCGTGACGACGGTCGACACCACCTCCGGACGGTTCCGGGTGACGCGGGGCGGGCCGCCCGGGCGGCGGGTGGCGGTGGTGGGGGCCGGTGTCGCCGGGCTCACGGCCGCGTACGAGCTGTCGCGCTCCGGGGTGGAGGTGGAGCTCTTCGAGGCCGACGAGCGGCTCGGCGGCCACGCCCACACCCAGCGCGCCACCGGGCCGGACGGCAGTGAACTGGCCCTGGACACCGGCTTCCTGGTGCACAACGAGCGCACGTACCCGCACCTGGTCCGGATGTTCGCCGAACTCGGTGTCCGCACCCAGGACAGCGAGATGAGCATGTCCGTGCACTGCGACGGCTGCGGCCTGGAGTACGCCGGTGCGCGCGGGCCGGCCGGGCTGTTCGCCCGCCCCGACGCCGTGGTGCGCGGCCGGTACCTGCGGATGCTCGCCGAGGTGCCGCGCTTCCACCGGCTCGCCCGCCGGCTCCTCGCCGACCCGGCGGCGGGCGACCCGAGCCTGCGGGAGTTCCTCGCCGCCGGGCGGTTCGCGCCGTACTTCGTCAACCACTTCACGACCCCGCTGGTCTCCGCCGTGTGGTCCTGCGCCCCCGACCTGGCGGGCGACTACCCGGCCCGGTACCTGTTCGCCTTCCTCGACAACCACGGCCTGCTCGGGGTGACCGGCTCGCCGACCTGGCGCACCGTCGTCGGCGGCTCCCGCAGCTACGTCGAGCGGATCGCCGAGCGGCTCGGCGCCGTCCACCGCTCCGCCCCCGTCCGGCTGGTGCGCCGGCACCCGGACGGCGTCACCGTGGTCTCCGGGAACGGGCGCCGCACCGAGGCCGACGCCGTGGTCGTCGCCACCCACGCCGACCAGGCCCTGCAACTCCTCGCCGACCCGACCGACGCCGAACTGGAGGTCCTCGGCGCCTTCGGCTACTCGCGCAACCCCACCGTGCTGCACCGCGACCCCTCCGTGCTGCCCCGGGCCCGTTCGGCGCGCGGATCGTGGAACTACCGGATGCCGCACTGCGCCGCCCCCGCCGACCGGGTGCGGGTCAGCTACCACCTCAACCGGCTGCTGCGCCTGGACACCGCCGAGGACTACCTGGTCACCCTCAACGAGGACCGGCAGCACCCGATCCCGGAGGAACTGGTCGTCTCCCGCACCGTCTACGAGCACCCGGTGTACACCGCCCGGACCGTCGCCGCCCAGCGCCGACTGCCCGAACTCACCACCGGCCGCACCGCGTTCGCCGGCGCCTACCACGGCTGGGGCTTCCACGAGGACGGCTGCCGCTCCGGCGTCGAGGCGGCCCGGGCCCTGTTGGGGGCGGTCGCGCCGTGAACCCCCTCCCCGGCCCCTGGGGCGCCGTGCTCTACGAGACCCGGACCACCCACGTCCGCGCCGCACCCCGACGGGTCTTCCGCCACCGCGGCTACCTCTGGCTGGTCGACCCGGACCACCTGCCGCCGATCCCGTGGCCGCTGCGCCCGCTGGCCGCCTTCCGGGCCCGCGACCACGCGGTCGACCGCACGGAACGGGACCTGACGATACGTCAGGACCTGGAACACTTCCTGGCCGGCCACGGCGTACGGCTCGGCGACGGCCGCGTCCTGATGCTGACCCAGGCCCGCTCCCTCGGGCACGTGTTCAACCCGCTGACCGTCTACTGGTGCCACGACCCGCAGGGCCGGGTGCGCTGCGCCGTCGCCGAGGTGCACAACACCTACGGCGGCCGGCACCGCTACCTGCTCCACCCGGACGCGGCCGGCCGGGCCGGGACGCCCAAGGAGTTCCACGTCTCCCCGTTCTTCCCGGTCGACGGCCACTACCGGATGTCCCTGCCCCCGCCGGGCGAGCGCCTCGACCTCACCGTCCGGCTCGACCGGCCGGACGGCCACGCGTTCACCGCCACCGTGCACGGCACTGCCCGCCCGGCCGGCCCCCGCACCCTGCTGCGGGCGGCGCTCCGGCACCCGTTCGCGACCTGGGCCGTCAGCCTGCACATCCGCTACCAGGGCATCCGGCTGTGGCTGCGCGGCCTGCCCGTCCACCCGGACCCGGCCACGGAAGAGGTGCCCACCGCATGACCAGCACCACCCCGACCCCGACGAGCACCACCCCGCCCGGCACCACTGCCCGGCCGACCCCCGTCGTCGACCCCGCCCGCTGGCCGGACGTCGTCCGGGTGCCGCACGCCCCGCTGCGCGCCGCGGTCGCCGCACGCGTGCTGCGCCGGGCCGCCTCCCGGCAGGGCATCCGGATCGAACTGCCGGGCACGAAGGACGAGTTCGAGCCAGCCACCGGAGTCCCGGTGCTGCGTCTGCACCACCCGAGGGCCTTCCTGCACCGCCTCGGCACCGGCGGCCTGATCGGCTTCGGCGAGTCCTACCAGGCCGGTGACTGGGACAGCCCCGACCCCGTCGCGCTGCTCACCGCGCTGGCCGCCGCCCCCGAAGCCCTGGTGCCCAGGGGCACCCGGTGGCTGCGCCGGTTCTACGTCCGGCGCCCGCCCCGTGCGGAGCTGTCCACCCCCGGCAACGCCCGGCGCAACATCCACCGCCACTACGACCTCTCCAACGAGCTGTTCGCGCTCTTCCTCGACCCGACCATGACCTACTCCGCCGCCCTCTTCCCCGACGCCCCCGAGGCCCCGGGCGCCCGGCCGACCGCGACCAGGGAAGGCCTGCCCGCCGCGCAGCACCGCAAGATCGACCGGCTGCTCGACCTCGCCGCCGTCGGCCCCGGCACCCGGCTGCTGGAGATCGGCACCGGCTGGGGCGAACTCGCCGTCCGCGCCGCCGCCCGCGGCGCCCGGGTGGTCAGCCTCACCCTCTCCGAGGAGCAACTCGCGCTCGCCCGCCGCCGGATCGCCGACGCCGGACAGGCCGACCGGGCCGAGGTCCGGCTCTGCGACTACCGCTCGGCCCGGGGCCGGTACGACGCGGTGGTCAGCGTGGAGATGATCGAGGCCGTCGGCCGCCCCTTCTGGCCCGAGTACTTCGCCACCCTCGACCGGGTCCTCGCCCCCGGCGGCCGGATCGCCCTCCAGGCCATCACCATGCCCCACGACCGGATGCTCGCCAGCAGCCGCACCTACACCTGGATCCTCAAGTACGTGTTCCCCGGCGGCCAGATCCCCTCGCTGCGGGCGATCACCGACACCGCCGCCCGCACCGGACTCCGGGTGGACCGTGTCGACGCGTACGGCCCGCACTACGCCGAGACCCTGCGGCTGTGGCGCGAGCGCTTCACCGAACGGTGGCCGGAGGTCGCCGCCCTCGGCTTCGACGAGGTGTTCCGCCGCACCTGGGAGCTCTACCTCGGCTACTCCGAAGCCGGCTTCCGCACCGGCTACCTGAACGTGCACCAGCTGCTGCTGACCCGCGACGGCGGCACCGTGCCGGGCCCGTACGGGGCGCGGGCGTGAACGCCGCGGCCTTCGGCCTCAACCTCGCCGTCACCGCCGGTGTCGCCCTCGCCGTCATGCTCGCCGCCTTCGTCGTCGGCCTGCGCTCCGGGCGGTACCGGGGCGTGGACGTCGCCTGGGGCCTGGCCTTCGCCGCGATCGCGCTGACCGGCCTGGCGCTGTCCGCCGGGCACGGCGACACCGGGCGCCGACTGCTGGTCACCGTCCTCGTCACGGTGTGGGGCGTACGGCTCTCCGCCCACCTGTGGTGGCGCGCCCGGGGCGCCCCCGAGGACCCGCGCTACGCCCGGATGCTCGCCCGCGCACCGGCCGGCCCGGCCCGCACCCGGTACGCGCTGCGCATCGTCTTCCTGCTCCAGGCGGCCATCGTCTGGTTCGTCTCGCTGCCCGTCCAGGCCGCCCAGTACCTGCCCGGCCCGCCCGGGGCGCTCGCCTGGGCGGGCGCGGCGGTGTGGGCGGTCGGACTCGGCTTCGAGGCCGTCGGGGACCGGCAGTTGGCACGGTTCAAGGCCGACCCCGGCAACCGGGGCCGGATCATGGACCACGGCCTGTGGCGCTACACCCGCCACCCCAACTACTTCGGCGACGCCTGCGTCTGGTGGGGCCTCTTCCTGCTCGGCGCCGACACCCCGACCGGCTGGGCGTTCGTGCTCAGCCCGCTGCTGATGACGTACCTGCTGGCCTTCGGCAGCGGAAAGCCCATGCTGGAAAGGCACTTGGGGGCCGACCGCCCCGGCTGGGCCGAGTACACCGCCCGCACCAGCGGCTTCCTCCCGCTGCCGCCGCGCCGTCGTCGGTAGCTTCCGTCGCCCGTACTCCCCGCAGGCCATGGCCGTCGTCCGCCCCGAAATCCCGGTGCGCCCCGGCCGCCGGCGCCGGTACCGTCCCCGGGTGACCCGTCGAACCCCGCCGCGCCCGCTGAACGTCGAAGAGCTGTTCCCCGAAGTCGTGCCCCTGCGCCGCGAGGCGGTGCGGCTGCACCCGCGCGCGGGCCGGCCGGCGCCGGGGGACAGCTCGGTCGGCGGTCCGCTGCTCTGGCCGGCGGAGGAACCGTGGCCGGAGTGCCCGCGCCACCCGGGCTCGCCCATGGTCGCGGTCGTCCAGCTCCACCGCGCCGACCTGCCGGACCCGGTGCCGTTCCCGGAGGGGCGGGACCTGCTCCAGCTGCTCTGGTGCCCGCTGCGGCACGAAGGCCAGTGGGTCGTCCCGCTGCTCCACTGGCGGACCGCCGGGGAGGTGGGCGAGGTGCGGCCGACCCCGGAGCCGAGGCCGTGCGTCGTGCACCCGGAGCTGGTCGCCGAGTACCCGAGCTGGGACCTGTCGGACGAGCTCTGGGACGCCCTGGAACCCCGCTTCGCGCAGGTGGACCAGGAGACGGGCTGGGACTACCAGTACCACCTGTCCACCGCGCCGGGGATCAAGCTGGGCGGCTACCCGGGCTGGAGCCAGGACGCGCAGTGGCCGGACTGCCCGGGCTGCGGAACGGCGATGGACCACCTGCTCACGGTGGAGAGCACCGAGGAGCACGGCCCCGGGCAGGCCTGGACGCCGGTCGAGGACCGCGACCACCGCTGGGAGGGCGCGGGACTCAGCCTCGGCGACCTGGGCGGGGTGTACCTGTTCGAGTGCCGCACCTGCCCGGGCCGCCCGTTCACCCACCGCTACGACAGCTGAACCCGCCCCAGCTGAACCCGTGCGCGGCTGAACCCGTCCGCAGCCGAACCGGCCCGCCGGTGTCGGCGGGCCCGTCCGGTGGGCCGTCAGTCCCGTGCCACCCGCAGGGCCCAGAGCACCAGCGGCACCTGGAGCGGCACCCGGGCGACGGCCGCCGCCCGCAGCGGGGCGGGCCGGGTGCGCCAGTCGCGGGCCATCCGCACGTTCGCCGGGAGCACCGCCGTGAACAGGGCGGCCGCGGCCAGGGCCCCGGCGCGCCGGGTGCGGGGGTGGGCGACGGCCGCGCCGACGGCGAGCTCGGCCAGTCCGCTGAGGTGGGTCCAGTCCCGCGGGCGGCCCGGCAGGGCGCGCGGGACGATCGCGTCGAAGGGGCGCGGCACGGCGAAGTGCGCCACCCCGGCGCCCAGCAGGAGGCTGCTCAGCAGACGGGCGGATCGGTCGGCGGACATGCTGCTCCCGGGGAGTGCGAGTCGGTGGCGCCGCGGTCGGCCGACCGGGGTTACCGGATGGTAACCGCTGGGCGGCCGACCGCGGCAGGCCCGGAACCGGTTCCGAACCGGTTCCGGGTCGGTCCGGGGGTCAGTCCGGAGGTCGGTCCGGAGCCTGCGCCGGGACCACGGGGTGGGCGCGGCGAGCCGGGTCAGCCGAAGGACAGCAGCATCACCGGGGCCGAACTCGGGTGCGCCGAGCCGCCCGCCGGTTCGACCGTCACGCCGATGCCGCTGGCCCCGTCCAGCGGCCCGGACAGCAGCAGCGCCCCGTCGCTGCCCGGCAGCAGTCCGGCCGGACGCATCGTCCCGGAGTCGTTGAACCACAGCTGGTAGGTGCTGCCCGCGCCCGGCGCGGGCATCCCGGAGGCCAGGAACGCGGCCCGGTCCCGGCTGGGCGACCACACCACCGTCCCCACGCCCGCCCCGCCCGCCGCCGCCCCGGTGGCGGTGCGGGCGTCGGGCGCGGCGAGCAGGCCCGCGACCTGGTCCTGCGCCTGCTGGAGCGCGGTGGCGCGGGCCCGGGCCCGGTCGGCCTCCTGGTGCTGCTGGACGGCGACGCCCCCGGCGCCGACCGCCAGGGCCAGGCAGGCGGCGAGCGCCAGCCTCGGAAGGCCGCGGCGCAGCGGCCCGGGCCGGCGGGCGTCCACGGCGGGGGGAGCGGTGCGCGGGGCCTCCTGGCGGAGGGTGGGCAGCGCGGCCAGCACCCTGGCCTTGAGGGCCTCCGGCGCGACGACGGAGTCCGCGGCGGCGAGCCTGGCCAGGGTCGCGGCGAACTCCGCGACCTCCAGGGCGCAGGCCGGGCAGCCGGCCAGGTGGCGTTCGAACTCGGCGCTCTCGGCCGGCTCCAGGGCGTGGGTGGCGTAGGCGCCGGTCAGGGTGTGCAGGTCGGCGACGGTCATGCTCCCACCCCCAGGCAGTCGCGCAGCCGGATCAGTCCGTCGCGCATCCGGGTCTTGATCGTGCCCAGCGGTGCGCCGAGGACCTCGGCCACCTGGGGGTAGGTGTAGCCGCGGTAGTAGGCGAGTGTCAACGCCTCCCGCTGCAGATCGGTGAGCGTCCTCATGCAGCGCCGCACCTGTTCGCGCTCCAGCCGGCCCTCGACCTGCTCGGCGACCTCGTCGAACACCGGGGCGTGGGCGGCGGCGGCCGCCCGCTGGTCGCGGTCGGCGGCGGCCTGCGCGGCCCGGACCCGGTCCACCGCGCGCCGGTGGGCGATGGTCAGCACCCAGGGCATGACCTCGCCGCGCTCGGCCCGGTAGCGGGCGGCGGTGCGCCACACCTCCAGCAGCACCTCCTGGGCCACCTCCTCGGACTGCGCCGGGTCCCGCAGTACCCGGCGCACCAGGCCCAGCACCGGGCCGGCCACCGCGTCGTACAGGCGGGAGAAGGCGTCCTGGTCGCCCCGGGCGACCCGGGCGACGAGTTCCCGCAGGTTCGGGCCGGGCAGGGCCGGCCCGGACAGGTGCACGACGGCGCTCATCCGGCCGCTCCTGCGGTACGGCGGGTGGGCGGCGGGCCGCACGGGCGGAGGGCGGGCATGACGGGCCTCCCGGGTCGTGGCCGGAGTGGAGCCCGGCCGGGTGGACAGTACGGCTGACACCCGCTCTTCGGTGCGGGCGGCGCGCCGGATTGGTCCGGGATCGCCCCGGCGCGGCGGAGCCGCCCCGATCCATCGGGGACGCGCCCAATCCGTCCGGGAGCGGGCGACGAATCCCTGGGCGGAAGGCGGTCCGCCCGGCACCGGGCCGGCCCGCGAGACGCCCCTTCGGTACGAGCGGAGGCTTCCCACCATGGCTCCCACCCGCCTCGCAAGGCCCCCCGACGGTCGCCGCGACGACCTGGTGGCGCGGATCGTGCGCGCTGTCGCCGAGGGCGACGGCGCCGCCGTGGACGTGCTGCTGGCGGTGCTGGAGGCCGTCGCGGACGAACCGACGCTGCGCCGGCTGTCCGCGGAGCTGAGCCACCTGGCGCTGCCGCCGGCCGCCGGGCCGGGCCCTACCTCCGGTTCGCGGCCTGCTTGACGGTCCTGATCGACGGCGCCGTCTCGACGTGGCCGACCGCCGGGAGCGCGGCCACCCTGGTGGTCAGGTAGCGGTACAGCGCGCGCCGGTCCGCGCACACCACGGTGGCGTACAGATTGGTCGGCCCGGTGGTGGCGCAGGCGAAGGCGACCTCCGGGTGCCCGGCCAGCGCCCGGCCCGCCTCCTCCAGGTACGGGGGAGCGACCGAGATCCACAGCAGGGTGCGGGTGCCGACACCGAGCAGGTGGGGGTCGCAGTCGATGTCCAGGTAGAGCACCCCGCGTTCGCGCAGCTCCGCCATCCGGCGCCGGACGGTCGTGGGTGACCAGCCGGTGGCGGCGGCGAGCTCCTCGAACCCGGCCCGGCCGTCCGTTTCGAGGGCGGCGAGCAGCCGGCGGTCGCCGTCGTCCAGCCGCACCGGTCCGCGCGGGTGGGCCGGCGCGGGCGGTGCGGGCGATGCGGCCGACGCGGGCGGGCTCAGGGCCGCGACGGTGGCTCCGTCCAGCGGCCCGAGCTTGGCGATGAGGCTGTCCGGGCCGCCGTAGAAGGAGTGCAGCACCGAGTGCGCGCTCACCCCCTCCACCCGCGGGGTGCGGGGGAGCCGGGCCAGCAGCAGGGCCTCGCTGTCGGCCTCGGTCTCGGCCCGGACGGTGCAGGTGATCTCGGTGCCGCCGGAGGTCAGGCTGACCCAGGAGGTGTCGGGGCGGCGGGCCAGCGCCTCGGCGACCGCGCCCGCCGCGGCGGGCGCGCAGCGCACCCGCAGCAGCCACAGTTCGGCGCCCAGCGCGAGCGGGTCGACCCCGCCGAGCACCCGTACCGCGCCGGTCGAGCGCAGCCTGGCGTACCGGCGGGCGACGGTGCGGTCCGACACCCCGAGGGCGGCGGCGATGGTGCTGAACGGGGCCCGGCCGTCGATCTGCAGGGCGTGGACGAGGCGGCGGTCCAGCTCGTCGTAGTCGGATTCCACCGTGCTGAGGGTAGCGGGTGTCGGATTCCGTCACCATCGCGCCGGTCACTGGGCCAACGGCCCTTGGTGGAGCGAGCGTTGACCCCGTCGACGGAACCCGGCCGGTCGCGGGAGGACGCGCCGGGCGGAACCGTCCGAGAGACCCGAGGAGAAGCACCGTGGACACCGAGGTACTCGTCGTCGGAGCCGGCCCGACCGGCCTGACGGCGGCCAACGAACTGCTGCTGGCGGGCGTGTCGACCGTACTCGTCGATCGCCTGCCCGGGCGCAGCACCCTCTCCAGGGCGGGCGGCGTGCAGACCCGCACCCTGGAACTGCTCGACCAGCGCGGCCTGCTGGACCCGCTGCTGGCCGGCGGGGACCACCCGGTCGGCGGGAGCCACTTCGCGGGCATCCCGCTGCCGGACGCCCCCGCCGACGACCCCGGGCCGGGCGCGTTCCGCCCGCGCCGGCCCTGGCGCTCCGTCCCCCAGGTCGTGCTGGAGGCCTTCCTGGAGGAGCACCTCGCCGGGCAGGGCCTCACGGTCCGGCGCGACCACGAACTGGTCGCCCTCGCCCAGGACGAGGAGGCCGTCACCGCGACCTTCGCCGGCGGCCGGGTGCTCCGGGCCCGCCACCTGGTCGCCGCCGACGGCGGCCACAGCACCGTACGGTCCCTGCTCAAGGCCGAATTCCCGGGCCGGGCAGGCACCGTGACCACGATCGCCGCGGACGTCCGGCTGAGCGGCGCCGACGGTCTGCCCACCCACCACCGCGGCCCGGACGGCCACTGGACGGGGATCTTCCCGCTCGGCACCGACGACCGGGGCCGCCCGCTGCGCCGCCTCGCCATGGGCGGGCCGGGCCGCTCGCTGCCCAGGGACGTCCCGATCACCGAGGAGGAGATCCGCGAGGGGCTGCGGGCCGTGTTCGGCGAGCGGGTGCAGCTGCTCGAACTGTGCCACGCCCGCCGCATCACCGACGCGGCCCGGCAGGTCGCCCGGTACCGGCACGGGAGGGTGTTCCTGGCCGGCGACGCGGCCCACGTCCACCTCCCGCTCGGCGCCCAGGGCATGAACGGGGGGATGCAGGACGCCTTCAACCTCGGCTGGAAGCTCGGCGCCGCGGTCCGGGGCTGGGCACCGGAGGGCCTGCTCGACAGCTACCACACCGAACGCCACCTGACCGGGACGACCGTGCTGCGCAACGTCCAGGCTCAGGGCCTGCTGATGGACTGGGCGGGCAGCCGCGACCCGGACGTGCTGGCCACCCGGGACCTCTTCACCGAGCTGATCGCCCTGCCGGAGGTCCACCGCCGGCTGAGCGAGGTGATGTCCGGAACGGCCACCCGCTACCCGATGCCGGACACCGGCCCCCACCCGCTGCTCGGCGGGCCGGTGCCGGACGCCGACCTCGGCCCGGTGCGGCTGCACCAACTCCTGCGCTCCGGCCGGGGCGTGCTGCTCGACCCGCAGGGCGCCCTCGCCGAGGCCCTCGCCCCCTGGTCCGACCGGGTGGACCGGGTGGACCGGTTCGACGGGGGAGCCCGCGTCGAACCGATGCTGATCCGTCCGGACGGCCACGTCTGCTGGGTGGGCACCCCGGAAACCCTCCGGCCGTCCCTGATCCGCTGGTTCGGTGCCCCGCGCCAGGTGGCCTGACGCACCGTCAGTCTCGCAGCGCCCCCGGACCGTTCCCGGTCGTCCGGGGGCGCAACGGTTCACGAGGTCGGCGGCGGGTAGCCGCGGGCGCGGACCAGGTCGTGCACGAGTGCGGTGAAGGCCCCGGTGGCGGCGCTCCGGTAGGCCTCGGCGCGGTGCAGCAGGGCGACGGTGCGGGTGGGGAGGGGCGGTTCGAGCGGGACGCGGGCGAGCCGCGGGTGGTCGTGGGTGACGGCGTCCGGGAGCACGGTGGCGAGCGGGGTGCGCTGGACGATCTCGGTGAGGGCCTGGACGGAGTTGGCCTCGACCGCGATCCGCGGGCTGACGCCGTGCCGGGCGAGGTGGTCGTCGATGTGGCCGCGGGTGGCGAAGTCGCCGCTGAGCAGGGCCAGTCGGCGGTCGGCGAGCTCCCGCACGGGGAGGGCCGCACAGGCGGGCGGGTCGTCGCCGGCGCGGGTGACCAGGGTGAGGTGCTCGGTGAACAGGGCGGTGGCGGTGACGCCGGGCAGGTGGGGCCTCTGGAAGGCGATGCCGAGGTCGAACTCGTCGGTGAGCAGCCCGGTTTCGATGCGGTCCTGGCTGGTCTCCCGGACGGTCAGGGCGATGCCGGGGTGGCGGGTGTGGAGCTCGGCGGCGAGCGGGCCGACGAGGTAGGCGGTGAAGGTCGGGGTGACGGCCAGGCGCAGCCGCCCGCGCGAGAGGTCCTGGACGTCGTGGACGGCGCGTTCGGCGGCGGCGAGGTCCCGCAGCGCGCCGCGGGCGTGGTGGGCGTACGCCCGGCCGGCGTCGGTGAGGCGCACGGTGCGGCCGGTGCGGTCCAGCAGCTGGGCGCCCAGGGTCCGTTCGAGCTGCTTGACCTGCTGGGACAGCGTCGGCTGGGAGATGTTCAGCTCCTCGGCGGCGCGGGTGAAGTTGCCGTGGTCGGCCACGGCGAGCAGATAGCGCAGATGGCGCAGTTCCAGGGCCATGGACCGAACTATAGACCCCATCGATGAGAACGATCGGTAACAGCTCTTGGACGCTATAGCCCCAGGTCGTGCACTGTGGATCCCGCCAGGCCGCACCGGCCCGGCGCCACGAGAGGGAGTGACCCCATGCGTGACTTCACCGAGGGCATCGCGCACTTCCAGCGGGACGTGTTCCCCGCAAAGGAGGAGCTCTTCGCCCGGCTCGCCGCCGACCACAGCCCGCACACGCTGTTCATCGGCTGCTCCGACGCCCGCGTCGTGCCGGAGCTGATCACCGGCTCCGACCCGGGTGAGCTGTTCGTGATCCGCACCGCGGGCAACCTGGTGCCCGCCTACACCCCCGGGGCCGACGGCGTCACCGCGAGCATCGAGTACGCCGTCGCCGCCCTGGGCGTCCGGGACATCGTGGTCTGCGGGCACTCCGGATGCGGCGCGATGACCGCCCTCGCCCACGGCCACGACCTCAGCGGAGCCCCGGCCGTCGCCGACTGGTTGCGGCTCGCCGACGCCTCGGTGGCGCGCACCGCCACCGCGGGGGACGTCCCGGCCCTGGTGCGGCAGAACGTGCTCGCCCAGCTGGCGAACCTGGCCACCCACCCGTCCGTCGCCCGCGCCCTGAGCGCGCGGGCACTCACCCTGCGCGGCTGGGTCTTCGACATCGCCACCGGCGGCGTCGAGGACCTCACCGCCACCACCGGCCGGGCTGCCGCACGCGCGGCCTGACCGACCCCCAGCCCCCGGAGCGTCCCCGCGGCGCCACCCGTAGCCCCACCGACCACGAGAAGGAACCTCCCATGGTGCACGCCCAGTTCGACCCCACCGCCCGCCAGCTGCTCGCCGTCGCCGCCGTCGAGGCCAAGACCCGCAAGGACCTCACCTGGCAGCAGATCGCCGACGTCTCCGGCCTGTCGGTGGCCTTCACCACCGCCGCCGTCCTCGGCCAGCACGCCCTGCCGAAGGAGGCCGCCGAGGCCGTCACCGAGATCCTGGGCCTGGACGCCGACGCGGCCGTGCTGCTGCAGACCATCCCCACCCGCGGCTCGATCCCCGGCGGCATCCCCACCGACCCGACCGTCTACCGCTTCTACGAGATGCTCCAGGTCTACGGCACCACCCTCAAGGCCCTCGTCCACGAGCAGCTCGGCGACGGCATCATCTCCGCGATCAACTTCAAGCTCGACGTCCGCAAGGTCGCCGACCCCGAGGGCGGCGAGCGCGCCGTCATCACCCTGGACGGCAAGTACCTGCCGACCAAGCCGTTCTGACCCACCCCTCTTCCCCTGCGGCGGGGCGGCGCCACCGCCCGCCCCGCCCCACCGCTCAGCGCGAGCTCAGGGAGCCGTGAGCCCGGGCAGGGGGCCGAACTCGGTGCAGAACTCGCAGTCGCAGGTGGTCAGCGAGTTCGCCTGGCAGTGGGCGGTGGCGAAGTAGCGCCCGGCGCAGGGTTCGGGGGCGACCGGGGCGCCGTCCTCGGGCAGCGTGCGGCGGCAGGCGCCGCAGCGGACGGCGACTGCGACGCCCGCTCGGCGCAGGTTCCGTGCGGCGGGCGCGGCGAGCTCGAAGGGGACGTCCGCCAGCAGGACGGCCGTCCCGGCGTCCAGCGCCAGGCCGGCCTGCCAGAGGCTCAGCCCGTTCACCGTGCGGACCGCCTTGAGCCGCACCGCGCCCCGGGGCGAGGGGCCGGCGAGCCGTACGGTGAACTGCGGATCCTCCACAACTCCCCCTCTGCCAAGCGGTGTTCCCGGCCTCGGCAGGCCAGTCAACTCCCCGCCCGGCCACCGCGCCAGCGGTTTTCCGTCCGGGCCGATCCAGGATGCGAGCCCCTCCACGCCGGCGTGGAGGGCGGGCCTGGCAGGGTGGGGTGGGACGGGATGCCGCTCGGGTGTCCGTCCGGTGAGGGGGGTGCTGGTGGTGGGTGGATCGGTGGGCCGACGGGTGCCTCCGTTGGATCCGGAGGTGCGGGCGGCCGTGGAGGCCGCCGGGGCGCGGGCGCGGGAGGTGCTCACCACGGAGGGTCTGGCGGCCTGGCAGGAGCGGGACGCGCGCGTCCGGCCCCGGCCGACGCTCGACCGGCTGAGCGACGGCGGCCGGTTCGAGGTGACGGAGCTGCAGGTGCCGCGGGCCGACGGCGACGGCGCGCTCACCCTGGTCAGCGCGCGACCCGCCGGGATCCGGGAGCCGCTGCCGCTGCTCTACTACCTGCACGGCGGCGGGATGGTGACGGGCAACGCGTGGTCCGTCCTGCCCCGGGTGCTGCGCTCCTGGGCGCTGCCCCTGCGGCTGGCCGTGGTCTCCGTCGAGTACCCGCTGGCGCCGCGCACCCGCTTTCCCGGGGCCGTCGAGGACTGCTACGCCGGGCTCGGCTGGGTCGCCGAGCACGCGGACGAACTGGCCGTGGACGCCGGGCGCCTGGTCATCGGCGGCAAGAGCGCCGGCGGCGGGCTCGCCGCCGCCCTCGCCCACCTGGTCCGCGACCGCGGCGGACCGGCGCCGATCGGCCAGCTGCTGCTCAGCCCGATGCTCGACGACCGCGGCGACACCTTCTCCAGCCACCAGATGGTCGGTCACGACACCTGGGACCGCGGCTCCAACGCCACCGCCTGGCAGGCCGTGCTCGGCGACCGCCACGGCGCCGCCGACCTCTCCCCGTACGCGGCCCCGGCCCGCGCCACCGACCTCACCGGGCTGCCCGCCGCGTACCTCGACGTGGGCTCCGCCGAGACCTTCCGGGACGAGGCCGTCGCCTACGCCGACGCGCTCTGGAAGGCCGGGGGCGAGGCCGAACTCCACGTCTGGCCCGGCGCGTGCCACGGCTTCGACACCCTCGCCCCGCACTCCGCCCTGGCCCGGGACGCCCAGGAGGCCCGCACCCGCTGGCTCCGGCGCGTCCTCCAGCGGTGACGCGGCGGCCCCAGGCGGCCGGGCGGCCGGGGCGGAAATCGATTCGACCGGGGCGGCCGCCGGACGGGATGCTACGGGGATGGAGTTCCTCTGCTACCACCGCGACCGGCCCGGGTCCCTGCCGCTGCGCGACGAACTGCTCGAAGCGCACCGGTCCTACATGGACGGGTTCGCGCAGGAGATGATCGCCCGGGGGCCGACGCTCACCGCCGACGGGGCCCTGCCTACCGGCAGCGTGCACGTCCTCGACCTGCCCGGCCCGGCCGCCGCCCGGGCGTTCGCCTTCGAGGAGCCGGGCTACCAGGCCGGGGTCTACCGGGACGTGCTGCTGCGGCGGTGGCGCAACCTGCTGGGGCGCACCATGTGGGACTTCCCCGGCGGCCGGACCGGGGGCACCCGCTACCTCGTGCTCGGCCTCGGCGGCGGGCAGCCCGTCGACCTCGCGGTGCCGGCCGACCGGGAGGAGCTCATCGCCTACGGGCCGCTGCTCTCCGACGACGGGACGGCCTGGCTGGGCACGGCCGTCCTGCTCCGGGCGCCGGATCCGGACGCGGCGCGGGCGGTGCTGACCGCGGACGGCTACGCCGACGTCGAGGTGCACCGGTGGCAGTTCGGCGGCCGCCCGTCCTGACGGCCCGGTCCGGTACCGTCGCCCGGGCGAGAACCTACGCCCCGGTGTCCGTGCGTTCCTCCGGCCGGCCGGGCTCGGCCCAGCGGGTGTGGTAGCTGCCGGGCCGGTCGGTGCGGCGGTAGGTGTGGGCGCCGAAGAAGTCGCGCTGGCCCTGGATCAGTGCGGCGGGCAGCCGCTCGCTGCGCAGGGTGTCGAAGTAGGCCAGCGCGGCGGAGAAGGCCGGCACCGGGATGCCGTGCTGGGCGGCCCCGGCGACGACCGTGCGCCAGGCGGCCTGGGCGTCGGCGACCTCGGTGGCGAACTGCGGTTCCGCGAGCAGGCTGACCAGGTCGGGGTCGGCGGCGTGGGCGGCGCGGATCCGGTCGAGGAAAGCGGCCCGGATGATGCAGCCGCCGCGCCAGATCCGCGCCACCGCGCCGAGGTCGATGTCCCAGCCGTACTCGGCCGCGGCGTCGCGGATCATCGTCCAGCCCTGGTCGTAGGCGATGACCTTGGAGGCGTAGAGGGCCTGTTCGACGTCCCGGGTGAAGCGCTCGGCCTCGTGCGGGTGCAGCGGGTGGACGGTGCCGCCGGGCAGCGGCCGGTAGGCCTCGCGCAGCGCCGTCCGGGCCGAGGCGACCCGGGCGAAGGTGGCCTGGGCGATGGCGGTGACCGGGGAGCCGAGGTCGAGGGCGGTCTGGACGGTCCAGCGCCCGGTGCCCTTCTGCTCGGCGGCGTCCTGGACGATGTCGACGAAGGGCCTGCCGGTGTCGGCGTCGGTGTGGGCGAGGACCTCGGCCGTGATCCCGATCAGGTAGGAGTCGAGCCGCCCCCGGTTCCAGCGCTCGAAGACGCCGGCGATCTCGGCGGGGGAGTACCCGCCGACGTCCCGCAGCAGGTGGTAGGTCTCGGCGATGAGCTGCATGTCGGCGTACTCGATGCCGTTGTGGACCATCTTCACGAAGTGGCCGGCCCCGTCGCTGCCGATGTGGGTGCAGCACGGCTCGCCGTCCACGTGGGCGCTGATCCGCTCCAGCATGGGGCCGAGCACGGTGTACGACTCGGCGGAGCCGCCGGGCATGACCGAGGGGCCGAGCAGCGCGCCCTCCTCCCCGCCGGAGACGCCGCTGCCGACGAAGTGGATGCCCTGCTCGCGCAGCGCCCTCTCCCGCCGGCGGGTGTCGGCGAAGTGGGCGTTGCCGCCGTCGATGATCATGTCGCCGGGTTCCAGCAGCGGCGCGAACTCCTCGATGACCTCGTCGGTGGGCCCGCCGGCCTTCACCATGATCAGCAGACGGCGCGGACGTTCCAACGCGGCCACGAAGTCCCGCGGCGACTCGGCGGGGACGAAGGTGCCTTCGTGGCCGAACTCCTCGACCAGGGCCCTGGTCCGGGCCGGGGTGCGGTTGTGCACCGCGACCGTGTAGCCGTTGCGGGCGAAGTTCCGCGCCAGGTTGCGGCCCATGACCGCCAGGCCCGTCACGCCGATCTGTGCCGAGCCGATCGCGGCTGCGTCCATGAGCCCTGCTTCCTTCCTCGGGGCCGGCCGACGGAGGGGAGCGCGCCGGCCGCGTGCCGCGCACGCGAAGGACCGCCGTGGGCGGTCGGAGTCCAGGATCACCGGCGGACGGTGCCGCCCGCCCGGGGGGTTGGGCCGTTCAGGTGCCCGGGGGCGCCCGCCGACCCCGCCGCACCGACCCTACCCCCGCGTCAAGTCCCATGGCAGGGCAAGGCGTTGGTGGGCCCCGGGTAAAATCCCGGGCCGCCCGGCGCAGCGGACCGGTGCTGTTCACGTCCCGTCCGCCACCGGTACACCGGGGCCTCCCACCCTGGGGGCCGCACCGCCGCAGTCACCTCCCCTCCCCCCTTCCACAGGAGACCTCCGTGACCCGTCGTTACGTCCGACTGGCCGCCACCCTCGGCGCCGCCGGTGTGCTGGCCGGATCCACCGTCGCCCAGGCCGCCGCCGCCGAGGAGGGCCGCGGCGCCCACCGGGCCCAGCACGTCCTGCTGGTGTCGGTGGACGGCCTGCACCAGTCGGACCTCGCCCGCTTCGTGGCCGCGCACCCGCAGTCGGCGCTGGCCCGGCTGGTCCGTGGCGGCGTCGAGTACACCCACGCCGCCACCACCGACCCGTCCGACTCCTTCCCCGGCATGGTCGCCCAGCTGACCGGCGGCGGCCCCGGCACCACCGGCGTCTACTACGACGACACCTACAACGCCGCGCTGCTCCCGGCCGGCACCACCGACTGCGCCCACGCGAAGCCGGGCGTCGAGGTCGACCTCACCGAGGACCTGGACAAGAACAAGGACGCGCTCGACGCCGGCCAGGGCCTGCCCGGCCTGCCCGGCTCCATCCTGCGGATGACCGGCAACCCGCAGACCCTGATCGACCCGGCCAAGCTGCCGGTCGACCCGCGGACCTGCAAGCCGGTCTACCCGCACTCCTACCTCCAGGTGAACACCGTCTTCGAGGTGGCCCGCCAGGCCGGCCTGCGCACCGCCTGGTCGGACAAGCACGCCGCCTACGACATCCTCAACGGCCCCTCCGGCACCGGCATCCAGGACCTCTTCACCCCCGAGGTGAACAGCAACGCCACCGGCTACAAGGGCGACTGGACCAAGGACAACCAGGCCACCGAGCAGTACGACTCGTACAAGGTGCAGGCCGTCCTCAACGAGATCGACGGCTACGACCACAGCCGTGCGCAGCGGGTCGGCACCCCGGCCGTCTTCGGCCTGAACTTCCAGTCCGTCTCCACCGCGCAGAAGCTGGCGAGCTCCGACGGCCTCCAGGGCGGCTACGTCGCCAACGGCGTGCCCGGCCCGCTGGTGGAGAAGAACCTGGCGTACGTCGACCAGCAGATCGGCGCGCTGACCGCCGAACTGCGCAAGCAGCACCTCGACCGCTCCACCACCGTCATCCTCTCCGCCAAGCACGGCCAGTCCCCGATCGACCCGGCCGCGCTCAACCGGATCGACGACGGCCCGCTGCTCGACGGCCTCGACGCCGCCTGGAAGGCCGCCCACCCGGGTGCGGGCGCCCTGGTCGCCCACGCGGTCGACGACGACGGCGTGCTGCTCTGGCTCAACGACCGCTCCCCGGCCGCCACCTCCTTCGCCAAGGCCTACCTGCTGGCGCAGAACGGCACCGGCGTCGGCATCGACGGCAAGGCCCGGCCGTTCACCGGTAGTGGCGTCCAGAAGGTCTACGCCGGGGCCGCTGCCGCCGACCATTTCGGCGTCGCCCCGGGCGACCCGCGGGTGCCGGACGTCTTCGGCGTCGCGCAGTACGGCGTCGTCTACACCGGCGGCAGCAAGATCGCCGAGCATGGCGGCGCCCACGCCGACGACCTGAACGTCCCGCTCGTCGTCTCCGGCGCGGCCACCCCGGGCGGCGTCCGCCGGGAGGAGAAGGTCGAGACCAAGCAGATCGCCCCGACCGTCCTCGATCTGCTCGGCCTCCAGCCGCACGACCTCCAGGCCGTGCGCGCCGAGCACACCCGGGTGCTGCCCGTCCGCTGAACCGCCGGCGGTGGGCCGGGGCGGCCCGCCGGGCCGCGGATAATCACCTGATCCCCGGCGTCCCGTCAGGTATCGTCGCGCGTCGTCGGACCGGGCCCTTCGGCCCGGCGACGCGCGACGCGGAACCCAGGGGGAACGAATGACGGTCAACCAGCCCGGTCAGGTCCTGATCACCGGAGCCGCCGGCCGGATGGGCAGCTGCCTGCGGGAGTTGCTGCCCGGGCACGGCCACCGGCTGCGCGGCTTCGACCGGCTGCCCGTGCCCGGCGATCCCGGGGCCGTCACCGCCGACCTGCTGGACGTCGAGGCGCTGGCGGCGGCGATGGACGGGGTCGACGCCGTGGTCCACCTGGCCGGGATCCCGGGGGAGGCGCCGTTCGCCGACATCCTGGCCGCCAACATCGAGGGCACCTACCGGCTGTACGACGCGGCCCGGGCGGCCGGCGTCCGCCGGATCGTGTACGCCAGCAGCAACCACGCGACGGGCTTCACCGAGCGGCCCGCCGACGGCGGCACCGTGCCGGTGGACGCGCCGCAGCGGCCCGACACGTACTACGGGGTCTCCAAGTGCTTCGGCGAGAGCCTCGCCTCGCTGTACGCCGACCGGCACGGCATCGAGACCGTCTCCCTGCGCATCGGCTCCTTCACCGAGCGCCCCCGCAGCATCCGGATGCTCGCCACCTGGCTCAGCCCCGGCGACTGGGCCCGCCTCGCGCACGCCGCCCTCACCGGCCCCGTCACCGGCCACACCGTGGCCTACGGGATCTCCGCCAACACCCGCGCCTGGTGGGACCTCTCGACGGCCCGGGCGCTCGGCTACCGGCCGCAGGACGACGCCGAGTCCTTCGCCGCCGAACTCATCGCCGAACTGGGCGAGTTGTCCCCCGAGGACCCGGAACACCGCTACCTCGGCGGCCGCTTCACCCAGACCGGCCGCTGACCGCCGCCCCGGACATGGCAGACTCGGCCGGATGATCGTGATGCAGCCCGTCCTGGAGGCGAGGCCCCTGGACGGCTTCGACCTCTGGCCCGTCGCCGGGACCGGGTCCGCTGGGTTCCTCGCCCTCGACGGCGGGCTGTCGCCCGCGGAGGTCGGGACGGCGGTGATGCTGGTCGCCCGCTGCAACGACGTCGATCCCGACGTCGCCCCCGACGGCGGGCGGCCGCCGCGGCCCGCCGATCCGCTGGACTCCTTCCTGCACGGGCTGCTGACCTTCGAGCAGGTGTACGCGGCGGGCGGGCTGCGGGTCACCGACCGGGCCTCCGGCATCGAGTTCCAGCCCGGCTGCTGCGACGGCCTGGAGGACTGGCGGGACTGGCACGGACTGTTGGAGCACGGCGGGCTGGTCGGCTACGGGCACGAGCCGCTCTCCCCGCTCGCGGAGCGGTTCGGCAGCACCGTCCGGCTCACGGTCAACGCCGACCAGCCCGACAGCCCCGTGATCGTGCTGCCGGTCGCGGACCTGGGCGGGCTGCTCGCCGGGGTCGAACGGGACCTGGGCGCCTTCCTCGGGCTGGCCGGCGACTGGGCCCGTCAGCACCTGCCGCCCGGTCGCCGGGGCCCCGTCATCGCCGCCGTTGCCCGGGCCCTCGACCTGCCCGCGCCGACCGTGCCGGGCGCTACCTGAGCAGGAAGTCGTAGACCGCCTGCCGTCCGACCGGGTCGGCCGCGCGGTTCTGCACGGAGTGGGCCGCTCCGGGGACGATCACGATCTCCGGGTGGTGCACCAACTGGGCCTGCTCGTAGAGCAGTTCGTACGGCGTGGCGATGTCCCGGTCGCCGCCGAGCAGCAGGACCGGCACGTCGGGCAGCTTGCGGTGGGCCGGGGGCAGCGGCGGCACCTGCTCGCGCGGCCAGTCCAGGCAGACCAACAGGCTGCCGAGGCCGGTCGCGGTCGCCGGGTCGAACGGCCAGGTCTGTTCGGCGGTCAGCCGCTGCCGGGTGCGCTCCAGCGCGGCGGCGCGGCCCGCCACCGGGGTGTCGGTGCTGCCCCAGGGGAAGCGCCCGTCGGCGCACACGGTGGCGGAGTGCAGGCCCTGGCTGAGGTCCTCGGCCGGGGCGGCGTCGACCACCTGGTGGACGAGGGCGAAGAAGTCCTGGAGCTTCGCGGGCTGCCCGGCGGCGGCCTCGTGCAGGATCTCCGGGACGGCGCCGAAGTCCGGGTCGATGAACTCGTAGCCGGTGAGCGCGCCGAGGATCTGCGCGCCGTTGCCGTAGCGCCGGACGGTGGCGGCGAGGTCGGCGGCCGGGTCGGTGGTGCAGCCGGTGGCCCGGCAGGCGGCGCGCAGCACCCGGGCGGTGGCGGGCATCGCGGCCAGGTCGAGCGGGTCGAAACCGCTCTGCGGCGCCACCGAGTCGAGCACCAGGCGGGCCACCCGGGAGGGGTGGGCGAGGGCGTAGCGCTCGGCGACGATGGTGCCGTAGGAGACGCCGTCCAGGGTGAGCCGGCGGTCGCCGAGGGCGCGGCGCAGCAGGTCGATGTCGGCGACGGTGTCCGCCGTGCCGTAGTAGCGGGCGTTCGGGCCGAGGGCGGTGGCGCAGTCGGCGATGGACTGCTTGCGGGGTACGGCGAGGTCGGAGGAGCCCATGTCCTTCTGGAGGCCCGGACACTGGAGCGCGCCCCGGCCGGTGCCGCGCTGGTCGAACATCACCAGGCGGTAGTCCTTGAGGACGGGCTCCAGCTTGCCCGCCATCTGCCGGATCGACGGGACGCTGGACTGGCCGGGGCCGCCGGAGAGGAACAGCAGGTCGCCCTTGGGCGGACTGCTGTTGTTGCTGAGGGCGACCGCCAGGTCGAGGGTGCCGGGGGTCCGGCCGCTGTGGTCGAGCGGGACGGTGAGGGTTCCGCAGGTGAATTCGGGTGCGTCCGGGCAGGGTGCCTGCCCGGTCACGCCGCCGCCGTGGCCCGGTGGCTCGGCCGGGGCGGCGAGGGCGGGGCCGGCCAGGGTGGTGGCGGCCGCCACCGCGACGGCGCCCAGCAGGGCGGCGATGCGGCCGCGCCTGCTGGTCCTGCCCGTCTTGTTCGTCGCGTTCGCCAGGTTCGCCAGGTTCGTCATGGGCGTCCGGGGTCCTTCCGCTCACGCCGCGTCCGCGTGGACGCGGTCGGGAACCAGCCTGCGCACCGGGACACTTCGTTGGCGAGCGTCCGGACGCGATTCGCCCCGGGAACGGACCGTCAGGACCCGAACGGCCCCGGACGGCTCCGGGGGCGGGCAGTGGTGAGCCACCCGTCGCGGACCTCCCAGGTGCCGCCGTCCGCGGTGGCGCCGCGCAGGCCGTGCAGGGTGTCGGGGCCCGCGAGGGCGATCATGTGCGGCTCGGCGAGGGCGGCGGAGCCGAAGGTCCGTTCGGCCGTCCAGGCGGTGCTGTGCCGGAGCCGCCGGGCCAGTCGGGCCCAGCCGAGGGGCGCGGCGGCGATCACCCAGGCGTCGGGCTCCTGGGCGGTGAGGCGCCGGGCCGGGCGCAGCCAGGAGGCGGCGTGTTCGGGCCAGTCGGTGACGGTGAGGACGGTGCCGCCGCGGGCCTGCCAGGCCTCGGTGAAGGCCAGGGCCGTCGCGCGGGAGGCTTCGTCGCGGCTGTGGCCGACGGCGACGGTGTGCACCCGGGGGCGGCTCGTGGTCAACAGGTGCAGCAGGGCGGCGAGTTCGACCTCGGTGTGCCGGGCGGGCACGGGCAGCGGCCGGTCGGCGGGTTCCGGGGCGGGCACGGGGGTGGGCACGGCGTCCCCGGCTCAGGCGTCGTGGAAGACGAGCCCGAGGGCGTGGCGCCGTCCCGAGCGTACGGTGCTCACGCCGTGCCGGACGGGGGCGGCGGAGTGGCCCCGGGCGGAGCGCACGGGCCGGTCGCGGGTGGTGAACACCAGGGCGTGGCCCTGGGGGAGGACGGTGCTGGTGCCGCGGGACTGTGCGCGGGGGCGCTGTTCGACCAGGAGGAACTCGCCGCCGGTGTAGTCGGTGCCGTGCCGGTCGAGGCCGATGACCACCTGGAGCGGGAAGACGAGGTCGCCGAAGAGGTCGCGGTGCAGCGCGTTCCAGTCGCCGGCTCCGTAGCGGAGCAGGATCTGCGAGGACTTGGCCTGGCCGGCCGCGTGGCACTGCTCCAGCCACGCGTCGAGGGAGTCGGGCCAGGGCGCGGGGCGGCCGAGCTTCGCCGCCCAGTCGCGGGCGACGGTGAGCAGGTGCGGGTAGAGGGCCCGGCGCAGGGCGTCGACGGGTGGCGGCGGCTGGTGGGTGAAGTAGCGGTACCGGCCGGAGCCGAAGCGGTGGCGGGCCATGTCGACGGTGCTGCGGAACAGGTCGTCGCGGTCGTAGTGGGCGGCCAGTTCCCGGCATTCCATGGGGGTGAGGAGCTGGGGGGTGAGGGCGCAGCCGTGGGCGTCGAGCTCTTCGGCGAGGGCGGGCCAGTCGGCCGAGTCGACGCGCTGCCGTACGGGTGCGGGGGAGGCGGTGGTGGTTCGGGTGCTCACGGGCCCAGTCTGCGGTGCGGCGTTGCCTGCTGCTGGCGGCTTCCGGACCGGGAGGTGTCGGCACGGCCGCGGGTGGCGGCGCGGTCGCGGGTGGTGGCGGGGCGTGGCGGGGGGGCGCCCCCCCCCCCGCGGGGGGGGGGGCGCCCGGGGGGGCGGGGGGGGGGTGGGGGGGGGGGCGGGGGGGCGGGCGCGGGGCCCCCCCCCCCGCGGGGGGGGGGGCCCCCCGGCCGTGGCTCAGGAGACGTTGACGGCGGTGTCGTCGAGGACGAAGGAGGTCTGCTTGGTGTAGTCCTCGGAGCCGGAGAACTTGAGGGTGACGCTCTGGCCGGCGTAGCCGGACAGGTTGAAGCTGTGCTGCTGGTAGCCGGTGGCCGCGTTGACGTTGGAGTAGGTCGCCAGGGTGGTGCCGTTGGCGGTCACGGTCAGCTTGTCGAAGGCGGTGGTGTTGCTGGCCGCGGTGTCGATGTGCAGCCAGAAGCTGAACGTGTAGGTGCTGCAGCCGGCCGGGAGGGTCACGGTCTGGGCGAGGGTGTCGGTGTTGGTGCTGCCGTACCCGTCGAGCCAGGCGTCGTAGCTGCCGGAGTGCGGCGGCTCGTTGGAGCTGCTGTTGATGGTGCTGGTGCCGCTGGTGTTGGTCTCCGTCCAGCCGGTCGTCGAACCGGCCTCGAAACCGGGGTTGGTGAGCAGCTGGGCGGCGGTGCAGCCGCTGCCGCCGCCGGTGGGCTGGACGGTCCAGGTGAAGGTGACGGAGGAGGACGGGCCGGTGGAGTCGGTCGCGGTGGCCGTCACGGAGTACGTCCCGGCGGTGGTCGGCGTGCCGCTGATCAGGCCGCTCGTGGCGTTGACGCTCAGTCCGGCGGGCAGGCCGGAGGCGCTGTAGCCCAGGGTGCCGCCGGCGGTGTCGGTGGCGGAGAGCTGGAGGCTGGTGGCGGTGCCGGCGGTGGCGGTGCGGGCGCCGGGGTTGGTGAGGGTGACGCTGCCGGTGGTGCTGCCGCTGCCGCCGCCGGCGAGCCAGGCGGTGGCGTTGAGGCCGAGGGCGGCGTCGGTGCCGGCCGGGTCGTCCCAGCCGTTGTAGACGGTCTTGCCGGGCTCGCCGGTGCCGTCGTCGATGGCGGAGCTGTCGCCCCAGACGGCGACCCGGCCCTTGCCGAAGCTGCTGGTGGCGAAGAAGGCGCCGGTGGTGCCGGAGGAGCCCGTGCGGTAGACGATGCCCTTGACGGCGGGGTTGTCGGCGGGCTTGAGGGTGAAGGTGGTGCCGTTGCGGATGATGCTGCCGGTGACGGTGCCGAAGGGGCCGTGCAGGACGGGGTCGGTGGCGTCGTTGACGGCGGTGGGGTTGTCGGTCTGGATGTTGAGCAGGTCGACGGAGAGCCCGAACGGGTCCTTGCTGTTGACCGAGTTGGTGGTCATCAGGTCGTTGATGACGGCGGGGGAGTCCCAGCCGTCGTTGTTGCGGTCGCTGCCGGTGTGGTCGGAGATCAGGAACAGCCCGCCGCCGTTCTGGACGAACGTCATGACCGCGGTCTTCTCGGCGTCGCTGAGCCGGACGTTGGGCTCGGGCAGGACGAACTCGTCGAAGTTGGCGAGGTCCAGCGCGCCGCCGGTGCCGTAGGTGATGCTGGAGCCGCTCGGCAGGGTCTTGAGGCTGTACTGGCCGGTCTTCTGGAGGGCGACGCCCCAGCTGGAGATGGCGCCGGTCCAGTCCGTCCCGGACTGGGGGTTGGCGTTCTCGGCGAGCGGGTCCGGCTGGCTGGTGCTGATGATCCAGTCCGCGTTGCCGGCGGTCTCCGCCTTGCTGTTGTCGAACAGGACGCGGTGCTGGGTGGCGGTCGCGGCGGCGGGGGCCGTCGTGGTGGCCGTCGTCGCGGTCGCGGTGGTGGCCGCCGCGGCCGGGTGGGGGGCGGTGCTCGCGACGGCGAGCACGGTCAGGACGGCGGCACCCAGGGCGAGCGGGCGTGTCACGTTGACGCGTCTGAGCATGGGTCAAGTCCCTTGGGTCGTGGGGATGCAGGGGAGAGCTACGCGCGTAGGCGCAGTGGCACGGTCCCATGATGGGGTAATCGGCGCTTGAACGGAACGCGACGAAACGGCTCATCAGTGCGCCCTCGGGCCTTTCGCCGGAAGCCTGCACAGCTGCGACACGGTTGGGCCACCGGACCTCCGCGCCCGCGCCGCGGCCCTTGCCGAAGCCTTTAACGAGGGCTCCGGCAAGGGCCGCGGAAATGGGAGTCCGGCGACGGGAGTTGCTCCCCCTGCACCGGTTGTGCGCGGGGCCGCTACCCCCGGGCCAGCCGCCCCAGGGCCAGACCCGCCAGCAGCGCGGCGCCGTCGCCGAGCACGCCGTCGTCGAACTCGGCCTCCGGGGAGTGGTTGTAGGGTGCGGTGAACGGGTCGCGCCCGTCGTCCGGGACGGCGCCGAGCAGCAGGTACGCCGACGGGACCAGTTCGCCCAGCACGCCGAAGTCCTCGGAGCCGGCGATCGGCTGGGGCATCTCCAGGAACCGCCCCGACCCGAACAGCCGGGCCGCCAGGCCGGACGCGAACTCCGTCTCCCCCGGGTCGTTGACGGTCACCGGGTAGCCGGGCTCCACCTCGGCCGTCACCTCCAGCCCGTGGGCCGCCGCGATCCCGTGCACCACCCGCAGGGACTCGGTGCGCACCAGCTCGCGCGAACGCGGCGAGAAGGAGCGGACGGTGGCCTCGAACCGCGCCTCGTCGGGGATCACGTTGGCCGCCGTACCGGCGCCCAGCAGGCCCACGGTGAGCACCACCGGGTCGAAGGCGTCGATCCGGCGGGTCACCATCGACTGGAGCGCCAGGACCGCCTCGCAGAGCGCCGGGACGGGGTCGAGCGCCGAGTGCGGGCTGGAGCCGTGCCCGCCGCGCCCGCGCAGGGTGACCCGCAGGGTGTCGGAGGCGGCGAGCACCGGCCCGGGGCGGGTGGCGACCACCCCGTTGGGCAGGATGGCGGCGGCCACGTGCAGGGCGTACGCGGCCACCACCCGCTCCCCGGCCGCGTCCAGCACGCCCGCCTCGACCATCAGCCGGGCGCCGTCCGCCCCCTCCTCGCCCGGCTGGAACATCAGCACCACGTTCCCGGCCAGCTCCGCGCGCCGCTCGGACAGCAGCCGGGCGGCGCCGACCAGTGCGGCCGCGTGCAGGTCGTGCCCGCAGGCGTGCATCACCCCGGGGGTCTCGGAGGCGTACGGCAGCTCGGTGCCCTCCTGCACCGGCAGGGCGTCCAGGTCGGCCCGCAGCAGCACGTTCGGGCCCGGTCGCCCGCCGCGCAGGACGGCGGTGATCGAGCTCAGTCCCTTGCCGAGGGTGAGTTCCAGGGGGAGGCCGTCGAGCGCGGCGAGCAGCCGGGCCTGGGTGCGGGGGAGGTCCAGTTCGAGTTCCGGACTGCGGTGCAACTCTCGTCGTAGCAGCGCGAGTTCGGGTTGCAGGAGGGCGGCCGAGCGGAGCAGCTCGGGCAGGTCGAGCCGCTCCCACGGTGCGGCGGGCGCGCCGGGTGCGCCGGGGGTGGCGCTGGGCAGGTCGGACACGGGGGACCTCCAGGGGTGGACGGACCGGGGGGAGCCCGGGGTGGCTGCTGCCATGATCGGAGGTTGCCCACCCCGATCGGGCCCGGCACACGGGAGGGCCGTGAATCCGGTGCGGACGCCACGGGAAACGCTCCGGGGCATGGCCGACCTCGGGCTTCGTTGAGATGGTCCGACGGAGTGACTATCGTCATGGGGTGAGTGAGCGTGTGATGCAAGAACCCACCGTGATGGTCCTGACCGCCCTCGCGGACGCCCCCCGGCACGGCTACGCCATCTCCCAGGAGATCAAGGCGATGACCGACGGCCGGGTCGCCCTGCGCACCGGAGCCCTGTACGGGGCACTGGACCGCCTGCTGGCCGACGGCCTGATCGAGGTCGAGCGCGAGGAGGTCGTCGACGGGCGTGCCCGACGGATCTTCACCCTCTCCCCGACCGGCCGCGAGCGGCTGGCCGTGGAGGCCGACCGACTGGCCGCGACGGCCCGGGAGGCCACCCGCCGGCTGTCCGCCGCCCGACCGGCGGCGACCGGCACATGATCGACCACCTGCTGCGCCTCTACCCCGCCGCCTACCGCCGGGCCCACGGTGCGGAGATCGCCGCGACGTACCGCGAGCTGACCGCCGGCGAGCCGCTGGGCCCACGCCTGCGGGACGCGGCGGAACTGGCGGGGCACGCACTGCGGCTGCGCGCCGGACTGGGGCCGGGCACCGCCGCCGCACGGATGCTCGGGACGGCGTACCCGCTCGTCCTGGTCGCCTCGGCCGCCGCCAGCGGGCTGCACCTGCTGCGCTGGTACGCCGCCGTGGCCGCCTCGCCGGCCCCGCTGGGGGTGCAGCTCCGGTCGGACCTGTCCGGCGTGTGGGGCGTACTGCTGCTCTCCTCGCTGCTGGTCTTCGCGGGGGCGGCGGCCGCCCTGGCCGGACGGTGGCGG
The DNA here is from genome assembly GCF_042896295.1 of Kitasatospora sp. NPDC001309. Classification (NCBI taxonomy): domain Bacteria; kingdom Bacillati; phylum Actinomycetota; class Actinomycetes; order Kitasatosporales; family Streptomycetaceae; genus Kitasatospora; species Kitasatospora sp. NPDC001309. The sequence goes on from NZ_JBIAXC010000005.1 coordinate 171,671, forward strand.
GCGGGCGTGCCCTGCACCGTGGCCGGCCTGCTCGCCTTCGCCACGGCCGCCGTGGCCAGCGGGCCGGCCCTCGGCGACCCGGTCGCCGGTCCGGCCGCCGCCGTGCTGGCGGCGGCCGCGCTGCTCGGCTGCCCGCCGGACCGGCGCACGGAGGCCCTGGCGGTCGGCCGCGCGGGCACGGCCGGGGTGGCGGTCGCGCTGGTCCTGGTGCCCCGGGCGGCCGTCGCCGCGCACGCCGTGCCCTGGATCAGCACCGACTACGGGTGCTGGCCGCTGCTGGTGCTCGCCGCGGCGGCGGCGGTGACGGCCTGGCGCAACGGCTCCCGGGGCGGCGACTCCCGGGGCGCCCGCGAGCTGGCCGTCCGCGAACTGGCCGCCCTGGCCCTGGCCTCCCCGTTGCTGCTCGCCCAGGCCGGCACGGTGGCCTGGGGCGACCCGACCGCGCTCGCCGTCCTGGCGACCGTCCTCACGGCAGCCCTGGCGGCCGTCCCGCTCGCCGGCCGCCTCGGACGGTCCCGGCGCTGAACGACCCGACCCCGCCGAGCGGCCCCCCGGCCGAGCGGCGGGGTTCGTCGCGCACGTATTACTCCGTTTGACGTAGCATTCCGTTCAACGGACTATCGGGCCGTCGACTCCACCGGATCCGGCGGGCCCGCGCGAGAGGATGCCCATGCCGTTCACCCTGTCCCACCCCGCAGCCGTCCTGCCCCTGCTGCGGACGCCGTTCAGCCGGGTCGCGCTGGTGGCCGGGGCCGTCGCGCCGGACCTGCCGTACTTTCTGGTCACCACCGGACTGCCGGTCAGCGCCCAGTCCTGGTACGAGCCCTTCGCCAACGCCACCACCACCCACACCCTGCCCGGCGCCCTCACCGTCGGCCTTCCGTACACCCTCGCGCTGTGGGCGCTCCTCCTGGCCGGGTGGCGGCCGCTGGCCGCGCTGCTGCCGCTCCCGGCGCCCGCCGCGCGGCAGTCGTCGGGCGGTACAGGTGGTACGGGCGGTACGGCCGGGGCGGTGGTGCGGCGGGTCGGCTGGGTCCTGCTGTCCGCGGTGATCGGGCTCGCCACCCACCTGGTCTGGGACTCCTTCACCCACTACGACGGCTTCGTGGTCACCCGCGCGCCGTGGCTGAACACCACCTTGGCCGGCAGCCTCACCTGGGCCCGGGCCCTGCAACACGCCAGCACCATCGGCGGCCTGGCCGCCATCGCGGTCTTCGTCTGGCGCCGACGGGACCGGCTGCGCACCGGCGCCCGGCCCTTCACCGGCCGGCGCCGCCACATCCTGGTCGCGCTGGCCCTGTGCGCGGCCGCCGGGGCCGTCGCGCATGCCTGGTGGTGGCTGGCCGGCCCGCAGGCGGTGGCCGACGGGCGGCCGTTGGACGCCCTGCTGGAAGGCGTGCTGTCCGACGCGGCGAAGGGCGCGGGCGCCGGCCTGATCGCGGCCCTGGTGCTGTACACCGCCGCCTGGTGGATCCGCCGCGCGGCCCTCGCACTGCGCGGCCGCGCGGGCGCCGCACAGGCCGGTACCACGGCCTGAACGCGGCAGACCGTCGTGCCGCCCGTCGTGCCGTCCGACGGTTCGGCAACTCCTGCCTGCCGTCCAGGACTTCGCTGTCGTGCGACGTTTCGGGGGCGCCCACCGGGCGCCCCCGAAGGGCCGGACGCTGGGTCCGGGTGGTGGCCGGCTCCGCTGCATCGGAGGGCGGCCGCGGTCCCTGGGTGTCGATTGCTCGCGACCGGGACTTCGGGTTCAAGGCTGGCGGGGAGCGGGGCCGGAACGCCCAGTTGCGTGCTGCGGGGCCGGACGGCGGGATGGCGGCGGCGCTGGACGGGGTCGCTTCGGTGGAGGATGACCTGGGCCTTTTCCCGTTCCACCGGGCGTGATTGTTGCGGCGGGTTCCGGACTCGCGCGCAAGAAATCCGGGGGGTGCCGTCCGTCGGGACGGAAAACCCGGACAGGGGCGCGATCCGGCGTGTGCGGGGGCGCTCACAGTGGCCGCGAGCTGCGGATACCTCCGTCGATCATGCGATGTTCTTTCGGAGCGGAATGCCGGTTGGGCCGTTCGGGGAATTCGCGGGGCACGTCGTACCCGAGAATGAACGGCGGGTGCCGGGCGGGAGCTGCAATCTCCGGTCCGGGTCTTCAAGACTCGATTGAACGTCAATTCGATTGTAGGGACTTCGTATGAGTGTGCCGCGTCCGCGGCGGACGACGGCGAGCAGCAGCGTGCTGCCCGTTTCGGCCGTCGTCCTGGCGTTGGGTGTTCTGACCGCGGTCGTCGTTCTCGCCCTGGCCGGGGTGTCCACCGAGACGATCATCGCCCTGTCGAGCGCGGCGGTCTTCGCCGCGGCCGAGCTGACCAGACGGCTGGTCGCCGCCGTCGCCCGCGGACGCCGGCGCAGGTGAGCGTGCGCCATGGGACGGCACAAGAAGGCAGTGCCGGACGGTGCGTTCGCGGAACGGCTCGCCGTGTACCTGCGCGGCCTGCGGGAGCGCAGCGGCAAGACCTACGAGGCCATGGAACCCTTCTCCGTCGCGACCTTCTCGCGTGCGGACTCCGGTGCTTCCAGGCCGAGTTGGCGCGTCGTGGAGGCCTACGTACGGGCCTGCGGCGGACGGCCGTCGGAGCTGCGCAAGGCCGGCCGGCTGTGGCAGGAGACGCCCGCGAGCCAGCCGGCGGCGGACGCCCCGGCCGACGGCGCCGACGCCTGGCCCGAACCGGACACCCTGGTGGAGCCCCACCAGCTCGGCGAGGTCATGCGGATCGCGCGGAAGGCGTGCGGCGACCCGTCCTTGCGCGGCCTGGAGGTGCGGGCGGCGCAGCTGGGTGAACAGCTCTCCCGCAGTACGCTCAGCGACGCGCTGCGCAAGCGCGGCGGGCCGCAGTTGCGGACGTTCTGCGTCTTCATGCGGGTGATCGCGGACTATCCGGGGTCGCCGGCCGCCGGTTACCCGGCCCGGGTGTGGGCCGAGGCCTGGCACCGGGTGCAGGAGGGGGGCGGCGGGGCGGCGGCGCCCGCGGTCGGGCCGGGGCGTCCGTCGGCGGCGCGCGGTCGCGCGCCGTCGACCGGGGAGGGGCGGCGGCGCCCGCGGCTGCTGACCCGTCCGTGGGCGCCGCCGGGGCCGCTGCGGGACCTCAAGGACGCCCTGCACGACCTGTACCTCGCGGCCGGCGCGCCGTCCCTGGCGGACATCGCGGGCGCCGTCCGGCTGGACGACTCGCTCGCCGCCGCACCGGAGCGGGACAGCGTCCGCCGCCTGCTGCGCTCGCCCCAGCTGCCGCCCAACCCGCACGACGCGGTGGCGGTGGCGTCGGTGCTGGCCCGGATGGCGGGGGGCGGGGCGGCGGTCGCGGCGGGGGAGGCCGCCCTGCGCGCCCGGAACCTGTGGATCGCGGCGGCGGCGGAGCCCCCGTACGGGCACGCCGTCGCGGACCTGCTCGATCCGATCGCCCTCGGCGTCCGTCCGACCTTCGCGTTCCCGGACATGCCCGCCACCCTGCCGACCCTGACCCCGTACGTGGACCGTCTGCACGACCGGGCGCTGCTGGACGTGGTGCGGCTGGGGGTCGGCGGGCACAGCGGCATCGTCATCGCGCGCGGTGCACCGTCGACCGGCAAGACGCGCAGCTGCTGGGAGGCGGTGCGGTCGCTGCCCGCCGACTGGCGGCTGTGGTACCCGGCCAATCCCTCCGACACCGGGCAGGTGCTCCAGGCGCTGGCGGGGGCCGGGCCGCGGACGGTGGTGTGGCTGGACCGGATCGACCGCTACCTGGACGCCGTCCAGGGGGTGACGGCCCAGCGGATCCACGACGAGATCAGGCAGGCGCTGTCCGACACCCGCCGCGCCCCGGTCCTGGTGATCGGGACGGTGTCCGACTCCGCCCGGATGCTGACGGGGGAGGGGGGCGAGGAGCTCCCGAACGCCGCCGCGCTGATGCTGATCGAGGAGGCGGGCGTCAACGTCCCCAACTCCCTGACGGGCAGTGAGCTGCTCGGGCTGGCCGCCCTGGCGCACCGGGACCCCCGGCTGTCGCTGGCCCAGGCCACCGCCAAGGAGACGGCCGTGCAGTTCCTGGCCAGCAACCACGGCGCCCACCCCGTGGTCAACGCGTACTCCTTCCACACGGCCGTGACCACCGGGGACACCGACACGCTCGTGGTGGGCGCGCGGCTCCTGCACGAGACCGGCCGCCCGCGGGAGGCGGTGGCCTGGTACCAGGCCGCGGCGGAGGCCGGCGACAGCCAGGCCGTCCGGTCGGCGGCGAGCCTGCTCAGCGAGAGCGGCGACCTGGCCGAGGCGATCTCCTGGCTGCGCGAGCGCGCCGACGCCGGCGACACCCACGCCGCGCTGGAAGCGGCGCGCCAGCTGGAGCACGACGGGCAGGACGAGGAGGCGATCACCCTCTACCAGCGCGCCGCCCAGACGGGTGGCAAGAGCCAGGCGCTGCGCTCGGCGGCGGCCGTGCTGCGTCGGCACGGCCGGGCGCCCGAGGCCCTGGCGTGGTTGCAGGGCCGGGCGCGGGACGGCGACGAGAAGGCGTACCGCGAGGCCGCCCACCTGCGCTGGACCACCGGTGACCGGGAGGGCGGACTGCGCTCCTACGAGGAGGCGGTGGCCGCCGGAGACACCACCGCCCTGCGCGAGGCGGCGGAGCACCTCCAGGCCGCGGACCGGGTCGAGGAGGCGATCGAGTGGTACCGGCGCGCCGTGCGCGGCGGCGACAAGGTGGCCCTGCGGCCGCTGGCCGACCTGTTGAAGGCCGAGGGCGACCTCGACGGCGCCCTGCCGTACTACCTGCGGGCGGCGGAGCTGTCCGACGTGCTGGCCATGCACCAGGCGGCCGCGCTCTACCGCCTGGGGAAGCAGCCGGCCCGGGCGCTGCACTGGTACCGGGAGGCCTCCCGGCACGGGGACGACTCCGCGCTGCTGCACATCGCCGCCCTCCACCAGGAGGCCGGGCGGATCGACACCGCGCTGACCTGGTACGCGAGGGCGGCCGACAGCCGGATCCGGGACGCCTACCGGGAGGCCGTCTGGATGCTCTGGGACGCGGGGCGGCTCGACGACGCCTACGCGTGGCTGGAGGGCCGCGTCGACAACGGCGACCGCCGGGCGCTGCGCGAGATGGGCGACCTGCTCCGTGAGGTCGGCAGGCTCCCGGAGGCGCTCGCCTGGTACCGCCGGTCCGCGGCGCTGGGCAGCAGGTACTCCCTCCGGCACGTGGCCCGGTTGGAGGAGCGGTGGGGGGCCGGGTCGGCGTAGCGGCCGGTCGCCCGGCGGCTCCGGTGATTTTCGGCCACGTCGCGGCCGGATTCCCCTGCGAACTTCACGAGTTACTTCACCCCAGTGATTCCGGGGTCCTTCCGGCGGTGATTACCGGGGTAATCAGAGAAATGACATGTCTCAGGAATGTGAGCAAGATGTGTGCCCTGGTATGTCCGCCTTTGGTCGGACAAGTCACCGGTGGTGAGGCGCGTAGACAGCCGGGGAATTGCCTGGGCACTACCAACTCTTGACCTTCCCTAGGGGATTACGTAGCCTCCTGATCAATACGGAGGGCCGGTCGCCGGGGTGTTCGAGCGAGCCAGTTGCCGCCGTGGGGTGACCAATTCGAATCCGTGGGGGATCTCGTGTACGACGTCATTGTTGTCGGTGCCCGCTGCGCCGGATCGCCGCTGGCCATGCTGCTGTCCCGGCAGGGCCACCGGGTGCTGGTGGTGGACCGGGCCTCGTTTCCCAGCGACTCCGTGTCGACGCACTACATCCATCAGGCCGGGCTGTTGAAGCTCAAGGAATGGGGGCTGCTCGACGAGATCGTCGGCGCCGGAACGCCGGCGCTGCGCACGATGCACTACGCCTACCGCGGGATCGAGCTCAACGGCTTCGCCGAGCCGGTCGACGGCGTGGACGCCGTCTACTGCCCGCGCCGCACCGTGCTCGACGAGATCCTCGTCAACGCGGCCCGCCGGGCGGGCGCGGAGGTGCTGGAGGGCTTCACCCTGACCGACCTGGTCTTCGACGGCGACCAGGTGGTCGGCATCCGCGGCCGCGAAGGCGACGGCCCGGAGCGGGAGTTCCGCTCGACCGTGGTGGTCGGCGCCGACGGCTTCCACTCGACGGTGGCCAAGCGCACCGGAGCCGAGCTCTACAACGTGCGCCCGGCCGCCGGGTTCATCTACTACTCCTACTACACCGGGCTGGAGGACTGGGGCCTGCACCACAAGACCGGCATGAACGAGCGCTGGTTCGGTACCTGGCCGACCAACGACGGGCTCCAGATGCTGGCGACCATCTGCACCCGCCGCCAGCTCAAGGAGTTCCGCCAGGACGTCGAGGGCCGCTTCCAGGCCGTGTTCGACGACGTGTCCCCCGAGATGGGCGTCCAACTGCGGGACCAGGGGCGGCGCGTGGAGGACTTCAAGCCGATGCGCTACCCGGACAACTACTACCGCCGCGCCTACGGTCCGGGCTGGGCCCTGGTCGGCGACGCCGGCTACCACAAGGACCCGTACACCGGGTGGGGCATCACCGACGCCTTCCTGCACGGCCAGCTGCTGGCCGACCGGCTCCACCAGGGGCTGGCCGGGGAGCGGCCGATGGAGGAGGCGCTCGCGGAGTACAACAAGCTCCGCGACGAGGAGAGCGGCGACGTCTACGACTTCACCACCACCCTCGGCGAACTCACCGAACTGCCGCCCTTCTTCCGCGCCACGATGTCCGCGATGAGCGCCACCCAGGAGTGGACCGACCGGATGCTCGGCCTGATCGGCGGCATCGTCGAGGGGTACGAGATCTACGCGCCGGACGCCCTGGAGCGCCTCTACGACAGCGCCGGAGTGCCGCAGGACCAGCGGATCTACGACCCCGCGGGCTGAGCCGCCCCGCCCGTCCGATGGTCCGTCACAGCACTGCCGCAGCAGTCGTTCCAGTCCGCCGAGGGAGCCAGCAGATGACCAACGCCGCCAGCATGTACGACCTGATCAGCGAACAGCCCGAGCAGAGACCGTACTTCGAGACCGGCGGGACCGGCCGGTCGCACGAGTTCTACACCGGCGAGGAGCAGCACCGCAGGGAGATGGAGCGGATCTACGGCCGCCGCTGGCTGCCCGTGGACCACGTCTCCCGACTCAAGGAGAAGGGCGCGTTCAGCACCCTGAACATCGGTACCGGATCCGTCCTGCTGCTGCACGGCGACGACGGTATCCAGGCCTACCACAACTACTGTCGCCACCGCGGCTACAAGCTGGTCGAGGAGGCCTCCGGCAGGCGGCAGAGCCTGGTCTGCCTCTACCACTGCTGGGTGTACGACCGCAACGGCGCGCTCAAGAGCCTCAACGGCACCTACCTCGACCACTTCTTCGCCAAGGAGAAGAACGGGCTGCTGCCGATCCGCACCGAGATCCGGCACGGCGTCGTCTTCATCGCCTTCTCCGACGACGCCCCGGACCTGGACGAATCCCTCGGCGAGTTCGGCGAGTTCGCCCGCGTCTACCACCTGGACGAACTGGAGTGCATGGAGGCCAAGGACTACCCGGTCGCCTCCAACTGGAAGCTCGTCGCGCACAACGTCAACGAGAGCCTGCACTTCCCGACCGCCCACAAGGACCTGCACCGGATCACCGACTTCGACGACGCCGGCACCTACGACCTCCAGGGCGACATCGTCGGCGCCTGGCAGTCGATCCGCGGCGGCTTCAACTCCGTCTCCATGACCGGCCGCAGCCGCCGCGAACCGATGCCGCTGGTGCCCGAGGCCGACCGGCAGCGGATCAACTGGATCACCATCCTGCCCAACCTGCTGTTCGGCTTCACCGCCGACTACGTGATGATGCAGTGGGTCTGGCCGGAGAGCCCCGGCACCTGCCTGGTCCGGCACTTCTGGCTCTTCCACCCCTCCGAGACCGCCAAGGAGGACTTCTCCCACGAGGCCGTCTTCGCGCTGTGGGACAAGGCCAACTACGAGGACTGGGCGATGTGCGAGCGCACCCACCGGGGCCTGGCGAACCCGCACTGGGCCCCCGGGCAGCTCTCCCTCGACGAGGAGGTGGTCTCCCAGATCGACGCCTGGGTCGCGGAACAGACAGCTGAGATGGACCCGACAACTCCTCCCGTCAGCTCCGACGCCGCCCCGGCCGCCGAGGCCCGCGCATGACGACGAACTGCTACCTCATCGGCGGCACCCGGGTCCTGACCGCGTGCGCCGCCCGGCTCCTCGACGCCGGCGTGCACATCGAGGGCGTCCTCAGCGACGACCCGGCCGCGGCCGCCTGGGCCGCCGAACACCGGATACCGCTGCTCGACCCGCGCGGCGACCTCCGGGAGCTGCTCTCCCGACGGCCGTTCGACTACCTGCTCAGCACCGTCAACTTCCGGATCCTGCCCGCGGACGTGCTCGCGCTGCCCAGGATCGCCGCCGTCAACTTCCACGACGGCCCGCTGCCCCGCTACGCCGGCAGCCACGTCCCGGCCTGGGCGCTGTACGAGGGCGCCACCCGCCACGCCGCCACCTGGCACCGCATGACGGAGACCGTCGACGCCGGAAGCGTGCTGCTGGAGCGCTGGTTCCCGATCCGCGAGCACTCCACCGCCCTGTCGCTGACCTACGAGACGGCCGAGACCGGCATCGAACTGTTCGGCGACCTCGTCCCGCACCTGGTGGCCGGCACCCTGCCCGAACCGGTCGACACGGCCGGCCGCGAACGCCGCTTCTACCGCCGCTCCGCCCGGATGGCCGACGGCGGCGTCATCCACGCCGGCACCACCGCCGCCGAAGCCGTCCGCACCGCCAAGGCCCTCGACTACGGCTCCTTCCCCAACCCGCTCGGGCTGCCCGTGTACCTCACCGGGCAGGGCGCGGTGTTCACCCGGCAGGTCCGCTCGATCCCCCGCGCCGACGCCCGCACCGGCACCACCGCGCTCTCCGTGACCACCTCCGCGCTGACCCTGGCCGGACCGGACGCCGACCTCGTGCTCAGCGACTTCACCGCCGTCGACGGCACCGCCCTCAGCGGGCAGGCCGCCGCCCAGTGCCTCGGCATCGTCGAGGGCGCCCCGGTGCCGCCCGCCCCGCAGGACCTGCTCGCCGCCCTCGCCGCCGCCCAGGAGCAGCTGCGACCCCACGAGCCCTGGTGGCGCGCCCGCCTGACGGACCTGCGCCCGGCCCGGCTGCCCGCCGGGGACTTCACCGCCGCCACGGCCCACTACGGCCGCTACGAGCTGGCGTTCACCCCCGCCTCGCGCGAGGACACCGCGGAGGTCGTCCGCGCCTTCCTGCGCGCGGTCGCCGAGCGCACGGACGCCGAGCGCACGGACGCCGAGCGCACGGACGCCCCGGCCGGTCAGGACGCCCCCGGGGGCTTCGACTTCGCCTGGTCGCCGTCCGCCGCGCGGGACCGCGCCGAGCGCACCCACGGACTCGTCGCCGCCCGCCACCCCGTCCGCTTCGACACCGAGGACACCGCCGCGACGCTGCGCCGCAAGCTCGACCGGGCCGCCGAGAAGGCCGGCTACGCCGCCGACCTGGAGGCCCGGCTCGGCCTGGCCGGGCGCCCGCTGGGCGAGCGGGAGCCGGCCTTCACCCGGGTCATGGTCCTGGAGCGCGGCGCGGGCGAGGAGGCCTCCGCCGAACCGCACACCGAGGTCGCGCTGCTGTGCGTGCAGGACGGCCCGCCCACGGTGTTCGTCCGGGAGACCGCCATGGACTCCGAGGAGGCGCTGGCCTTCACCGAGCGGGTCGAGGACCTCTTCCTGGCCGCGCTGTTCCACGGCGAGGACGGGACGCCCACGGCGAGCGGTCGCACCGAGGACGCCTCGGCACGTGCGAGCACCGATGCTCCGGCGACCGGGGCCGAATCGGACGCCGCCGAGGGCCCGACCGTGCTCGACCTGGTGGCCGCCGCCGTCGCCGAGCGGCCCCGCGCCGTCGCCGTGCGCTGCGGCGACCGCACCCTCGACTACGCCCGGCTCGACGCCTGGGCGGACGCGATCGCCGCCCGCCTCCACGACCACGGCATCGAACCCGGCTCGGTGGTCGGCATCCTGACCGAACGCGGCCCCCACCTGCTGCCCGCCCTGCTCGGCGTCCTGCGGGCCGGCGCCGCCTTCCTGCCGCTGGACCCGGGCTACCCGGCCAACCGGCTGCGCCGCTACACCGAGGTCGCCCGCTGCGACCTGGTCCTCACCGACGACCGCACCCACGCCCTCGGGCAGTCGCTCGGCGCCGCCCTGCGCGTGCCGGAGGCGGACGGCGCCGCGATGGCCGTGCCGGCCCCGGTCGGTGGCCGCGACCTCGCGTACGTGCTGTTCACCAGCGGATCCACCGGCGACCCCAAGGGCGTCGAGGTCGAGCACGGCGCCCTGGCCAACTTCCTCACCGGCATCGGCACCCGCCTGGCCGTACCGGCCGACGCCCGGGTGCTCGCGCACACCACGGTGGCCTTCGACATCTCCCTGCTGGAGCTGCTCCTGCCGCTGACGCTCGGTGCCACCGTCGTCCTCGCCTCCCGCGAGACCGCGCGCGACCCGCACCGGCTGGCCGAACTGACCGGCGAGGTGACCGTCGCCCAGGCGACCCCGAGCCTGTGGCGCCTGCTGCTGGAGACCGGCTGGACCCCGCCCGCCTCGCTCACCGTCCTGTCCGGCGGCGAGGCGCTGCCGGCGAGCGTCGCCCGGCAACTGCACGCCTCCGCCCGGGAACTGTGGAACCTCTACGGCCCCACCGAGGCCACCATCTGGGTCTCCTGCCACCGGGTCACCGACACCGACGCCCTGCTGCCGCTCGGCGAACCCCTGCCGAACCTCCGCCTGCACGTCCTGGACGAGCGCTCGGAGCCCGTCCCGGCCGGCGGCACCGGCGCCCTCCACCTCTCCGGCGCCGGGCTCGCCCGCGGCTACGCCCACCGCCCGGACCTCACGGCGGACGCCTTCGTCGTCCACCCCACCAGCGGCGTACGCCTGTACCGCACCGGGGACGAGGTGCGGCTGCACCCGGACGGCGCCGTCGAATGGCTGGGCCGGGCCGACGCCCAGGTGAAGGTGCGCGGCAACCGGATCGAACCGGCCGAGATCGAGCGGGTGCTGGAGCGTTTCGACGGCATCACCGCGGCCGTCGTCGGCGCCGCCCGCTTCGAGGGGCGCGGCGAACCGCGCCTGACGGCCTACCTGGTCGGCGGAGCGACGGCCACCAAGTCCCGGCTGGACGCCTTCGTGCGCGCCGCGCTGCCGGACTACATGGTCCCCGACGCCTACGTGCGCATCGACGCCCTCCCGCTCACCGACAACGGCAAGGTCGCGCGCACCCGGCTGCCCGAGCCGAAGCGGGACAACATCGTCCGCGCGGCCGACGGGGCGGAGCCGGCGCGCCCGGCGGTGCAGGACCGCACCGCCGGGATCGCCCGGGTCTTCGCCGCCACGCTCGGGCACACCGAGTTCACCGCGGACGACAACTTCTTCGACCTCGGCGGCGACTCGGCCAGCGTCACGGTGGCCGCGGCGCAGCTGAGCACGGCGCTGGGCCTGCGGATCAGCGCGGCGGACGTCTTCGCGACCGGCACGCCGGCCAAGCTGGCCCGGCTGCTGGGCGCGGGGGAGGGGGAACCGGCACCGACCGTGCCCGCACCCGTGGCCGCGGCCGTACCGGTGGTCGAGGCCGTACCGGTGGTCGAGACCGAGGTCGAGGCCGTTGCGGCCCCCGTACCGGCCCCGGTCGTCGTCCGGGAGCAGGCCCCGCCCGTGGCCCCGGCGCCCGCCGCCGCGCGGCCGCAGCCCGCCCCGCGCCCGGCCGAGGACGGTGCGCTGGCCGTCGTCGGCATGGCCTGCCGCTTCCCCGGCGCCGCCACCCCGGACGAGTTCTGGCGCAACCTGATGGACGGCGCCTCTGGTGTCGGCCCGGCCCCGGCCGGGCGGCGCGGCTGGGCCGAGCTGTGGTCCGACACCGACGACGTGCCGACCGGCTGGCTCGACGGCGTCGAGTACTTCGACCCCGCGCGCTTCGGCCTCACCGACCGCGAGGCCCGGCGGATGGACCCGCTCCAGCGCCTGCTGCTCAGCGTCACGGCCGAGGCGCTGGAGAGCTGCGGCCACGACCACACCTCGCTCGGCGCGGACACCGGAGTCTTCGTCGGCACGATCGCCAGCGACTTCCCCGAACTTGTCGCCCGCAGCACCGGCCACGCCGACCCGCACGCGGCCACCGGCACCGCCATGTCGATGATCGCCAACCGGCTGTCGCACGTGTTCGACTGGTCGGGGCCGAGCATCGTGGTGGACACCGCCTGCTCCTCCTCCCTGGTCGCCCTGCACCAGGCCGCCATGCACCTGCGCGCGGGCGACGTCGACGCCGCCGTGGTCGGCGCGGCCAACCTGGTGCTCACCCCGGACAAGTCCCGCTCCTACGCGCGCACCGGCATGCTGTCCCCGCAGGGGCGGTGCCGCACCTTCGACGAGGCGGCGGACGGCTACGTACGGGGTGAGGGCTGCGGCGTCGTCGTCCTCAAGCGGCTCGCCGACGCCGAGCGCGACGGGGACCCGGTGCTCGCGGTGATCCGCGGCACCGCCGTCAACCACACCGGCGGCAGCGCCGGATTCCTCACCGCGCCCAGCAAGCCCGCCCAGGAGGCGGTGCTGCGCAAGGCCCTCGCCGCCGCCGGCCGCACCGCCGAGGACATCGGCTACATCGAGGCGCACGGCACCGGCACCCCGCTGGGCGACCTGATCGAGCTGGAGGCCCTGCACGCCGTCCTCGGCCGGGGCCGGGAGGAGGCCCGGCCGCTCCCGGTCGGATCGGTGAAGACCAACCTCGGCCACCTGGAGCCCGCCGCCGGCATCGCCGGCCTGATCAAGACCGTCCTCGCGCTCCAGGCGGCGACCATCCCGCCCTCGCTCAACTACCGCACCCCGAACCGGGCGTTCGACTTCGCCGGCTCCCCGCTGGTCGTCGCCGACCGGGCACTGCCGTGGGACGGGCCGAAGGCGGCGGGCGTCAGCAGCTTCGGCTTCGGCGGCGTGAACGCGCACGTCGTGCTGGAGGCCGCGCCGGACACCGCCCCGGTGCAGGACGGCGGGCCCCGGCTGGTCGTCCTGTCGGCCGGCTCGGAGGCGGCCTTGCGCACCCTCGCCGAGCGGCTCGTCCTGATGCTGGACTCCCCGCACTGCCCGCCGCTGGCCGCGCTGAGCGAGGCCGCCCTGCGCCGCCCGGCCCAGGCGCACCGACTCGCCTGCGTGGTGAACGGCGTGGAGCAGCTCGACGACAAGCTCCGGCTGTTCCTGGCCGGGGCGGGCACCTCGCGCTCGCTGCACACCGGCGTGGTCTCCGGCACGGCCAGGGCCGGCCGGGAGCCGCTCGACCCCGGCGCCTCCAGGGAGCAACTCGACGACGCCGCAAGGCAGTTCATCACCGGGGTGGACCTGTCCACCGGCCCGGGTCGGGCGGGCGTGCGGTTCCCGACCGCACCGCACGAGGAGCGCTTCCTGTGGCCGGCCCCGGCCCCCGCCCCCGTGGCCGCAGCGGTCCCCGTTGCCGCGCCCGCGCCGGCCGCGCCGCCAGCGCCGACCGGTCCGTCCGTCCGCCGCTGGGACGGGCAGCCCGAGGCCGCCGAGCACCTCGTGCTCGGGCGGCCGACCCTGCCCGGCGCCGCGTACCCCGGCCGGGTCGCCGAACTCCTCGGCCGGGACGGCTTCACCCTGCGCGACCTGACCTTCCGGATGCCCGTCGAAGGCGCCGACACCCTCACGGCCGAGCAGGACGGACCCTCCGTCCGGTTCCGCAACGCCGCCGGGGCACTGGTCTGCGACGGCGAGGTGGCCGCCGCCGAGGCGCCGTCCCCCCTCGCCCCGCCCGCCGCCCACGGCCTGGCACCCGTGGACCTCGACGCGATGTACCGGGCCCACGAACAGGCCGGGCTGCACTACGGCCCCGGCTACCGCACCGTCACCGCGCTGTCCACCACCCCCGGACAGGCCGTCGGCACCCTCCGCGCCGACGACCGGCCGTACGGGCCGCTGGACGCCCGGCTGCTCGACGGCGCCTTCCAGGTCGCGCTCGCCGCCTGCGGCGCGCGGGGACTGTACGTCCCCTTCGCCGTCGAGCGGCTCACCGTCCGCGGCCCGCTGCCCGCCACCGCCCGGGTGCACGCCCGACGCGACCGGGAGGCCGGCCCCGACGCCGGGCTGCTCAGCGCGAGCCTGGTGATCCTGGACGGCGACCAGCCCGTGCTGGAGGCCCGCGGGATCACCTGGAAGCGGATCTCGCCGACCCCGCCGGGGCCGGCACCCGAGCCCGACCCGCGGCGGGAGAGCGCCCACGGCGCACCCGCGACCGCGCCCACCGGCGGCACCCGGCCCACCGCACCGCCGCCCCCGCCCCGGCGGACCGGCGGCGCCCTCCGAGCGACGCTCGCCCAGTGGGTGGCGTCCGCCCTGGAACTGGACGCCGACACCCTCGAAGGCGACCGGCCGCTCCAGGAGCTGGGGCTCGACTCGGTCCTGGCCGTCTCGCTGGCCCAGGACATCCGGTCCCGGCTGGACGTGGACATCCCGATCACGCTGCTGCTGGAGGTCGGCACGGTCGACCGGCTGTCCGCCGCGCTGCGCGAGGAGTACGGCGTCGCCGACGGCCCGGCCGAGCCGGACCCCGCTGCCCCGCCGGAGCGCACCGAGGCCCCCGCGGCCAGGGAGGTCCCCGTGACCCCCGCGGCTACTGCCGCTCCGCGCGACGACCACCAGGACGACGGTCCCCGTGACGACGGCCCCCGCCACGACGACGAGCGCCACGACATCGCCGTCATCGGCGTCGACGGCGTCTTCCCGAACGCCGCGAACCCCGCCGAGCTCTGGCGCGTCCTGACCGACGGCCAGGACTGCCTGCGCGAAGTGCCCGCCTCCCGCTGGGACATCGACGCGTACTACGGCACCGAGGGCGAGCCCGGCACCGTGTACCTGCGGCGGGCCGGCTTCGTCGACGGACTGACCGACTTCGACGCCGGGTTCTTCCGCCTCTCGCCCGCCGAGGCCCAGTGGATCGACCCCCAGCAGCGCCACCTGATCCAGTCGGCCTGGCGCGCCCTGGAGGACGCCGGCCCGGCCGGCCGGGAGCAGACCTCCACCGGCGTGTTCGTGGGGGCCAGCTACCAGCACTACCGGGACATGGTCGTCGGCGAGGTCGTCGAGACGGCCGCCGGGCTGGGCAACCACAACGCGATCCTGGCCAACCGGCTGAGCCACTTCCTGGACCTGCGCGGTCCGAGCATGACGATCGACACCTTGTGCTCCTCCTCGCTGGTCGCCCTGCACACCGCCGTGCGCTCGCTGCGCGCGGGCGAGTGCGAGCAGGCCATCGTCGCCGGGGTGCACCTGGGCATGTCGCCGCAGTACTTCCAACTGGGCTCCCGGCTGCGGTCGTTCTCGCCCTCGGACGCGATCCGGCCGTTCGACGCGGCCGCCGACGGCTTCGTGCCGGGCGAGGGCGTGGTGTCGGTGGTGCTGAAACCGCTGGCGGCGGCGCTGCGCGACGGCGACCGGATCCGGGGCGTCATCCGCGGCAGCGCCGTCAACCACGGCGGCCGCACCAGCGGCCTGACGGTGCCGAGCAGCGGCGCCCAGGAGGACGTGGTGCTGGCGGCGCTGCGGGACGCCGGCGTGTCCCCGGACACGATCGACCTGATGGAGGCCCACGGCACCGGAACCGGCCTGGGCGACCCGATCGAGGTCGAGGGGCTGACCC
Source organism: Kitasatospora sp. NPDC001309 (assembly GCF_042896295.1). Classification (NCBI taxonomy): domain Bacteria; kingdom Bacillati; phylum Actinomycetota; class Actinomycetes; order Kitasatosporales; family Streptomycetaceae; genus Kitasatospora; species Kitasatospora sp. NPDC001309. The sequence continues at coordinate 187,393 of NZ_JBIAXC010000005.1, forward strand.
GGGCCTGGCGGCGGTACACCGACCGCGCGCAGTTCTGCGCGCTCGGGTCGGTGAAGTCCAACATCGGGCACCTGGAGCCGGCCGCCGGACTGGCCGGCCTGGTCAAGGTCCTGCTCGCGATGGAACACGGCACGATCCCGCCCTCGCTGCACCTGCGCCGCCCCAACGACCACGTGAAGTTCGAGGGTTCGCCGTTCTACCTGGCCGACCGCGCCCTCGACTGGCCGCGCGGCGGCGGGCGGGTGCGCCGGGCGGCGGTCAGCGCCTTCGGCATGGGCGGCGTCAACGCCCACGTCATCGTGGAGGAACCGCCGGCCGTCCCGGCCCGCACCCCGGAGGCCCGGCAGAGCCACCTGATCCGGGTGACGGCCGCCGACCAGGACGCCGTCCGCACCCTGGCCGCCGCCTACGCCGACCGCCTGGGCTCCGCGACCGCCGACGAACTCGGCGACATCGCCTACACCGCCAACACCGGCCGGGCCGCCCACCGCTGGCGGGTCGCCGTGCACGGCGGCACCGCCCGCGAACTGGCCGAGCGCCTCACCGAGGTCGCCGACGGCCGCACCCCGGCGGTCCGGCCCACCGGCCGGCCCACCACGGCCTTCCTGTTCACCGGCCAGGGCTCGCAGTACCGGTCCATGGCGAGCGGCCTGCTCGCCACCGAACCGGCCTTCCGCGACGCACTGAACGAATGCGCCGACCTGCTGCGCCCGCACCTCGACGTCCCGCTGTCCGACCTGCTCCACGGCGACGCCCGGCACCTGCTGGACGAGACCCGCTACGCGCAGCCCGCCATCGTCAGCGTCCAGGTCGCCCTGGTCCGGCTGCTCGCCGGAACGGGCGTGCACCCCGACGCCGTCGCGGGCCACAGCCTCGGCGAACTCACCGCGGGCTGGGCCGCCGGCGTCCTCGACCTGCCCGACCTGCTGCGCCTGACCGCGCTGCGCGGGGCCCTGATGCAGGAGTGCCACGGCGCGGGCGGGGCGATGGCCGTCGTCCACACCGACGCGGACACCCTCGTCGAGGAGCTGCGAGCCCACCCCGGCGTCGAGATCGCGGCGTACAACGCGCCGCGGGTGCACACGGTCACCGGCCCGGCCGAGGCCGTCGCGCGGTACTGCGAGCGGACCCCGCACCGCACCCAGCGGCTCGCCGTCGGCCACGCCTTCCACTCCGCCGCGATGGAGCCGGCCGTCCGGCCGTTCGCGGAGGCCGTCGCGCGGACGCCGCTCAAGGCACCGGCCCTCCCGTTCGCCTCCACCCTCACCGGCCGCTGGCACACCGACACCACCGCCACCGACCCCGAGCACTGGGCGGCGGCGATCCGCGAGCCCGTGCGCTTCGCCCAGGCCCTCGCCGTGCTCGGCGAGGGCGCCCCGGACACCGTCTGGGAGGTCGGCCCGCACCCCCAGCTGCTGCCGCTGGCCCGGACCGTCCTCGCCGAACCGCACCCGGCCTGGATCCCCACCCTCCACCGCGACCGCGACGACCAGGCCCAGCTGCACGCGGCCCTGACCACCCACCACAACCGCACCGGTGCCGACCTGGACTGGAGCGCCCTGCACGCCGGCCGGGACCGGCGCACCACCACCATCCCCGGCTACCCCTTCCACCGGCAGGAGCTGACCGCGCCCCCCGCCCGCCGCCTCGCGGCGAGCGCCGTCGGCCACCCGCTGTTCGACCGCCGTTACGAGAACGGGAACGAGGGCCAGTGACGACGCATCGAGCCGACACCCACGCGACCCACGGGACGAACGACACCCGAGGGACGCACGGGACGCACGACATCCACGCGACGCGCGAGACCTACGAGAAGACCTTCGCCGGGCGCGAGCCCCTCATCGCCCAGCACCGCGCCGACGGCCTCGGCCTGCTGCCGGCCGCCGTGCAGCTGGAGATGGCCCTCGCGGGCATCGCCGGGCTGCGCCCCTTCGCACCGTCGGAACTCACCGACGTGGCCTTCCTGCGCCCGCTCACCCTCGCCGAGGACGCCTCGGCCGCCGTGCGCCTCGACGTGCGGCGCACCGGGACCGACCGGACCGGCTTCGAGCTGAGCACCGTCCTGGCGGGTGAGCGCAAGGCCCTGTCCACCGGCACGGGGCGCCTGCTCGGCGCCGGGAGCCCCGGCCCGACGGCCTGGCAGGTCACCGCGCCGCGCACGGTCGACCCGGCCGAGCTGTACCGGGGCTGGGCCCGCGAGGGCCTCGCCTACGGGCCCGACTTCCGCACCGTCCGCGAGCTGGCCGTCGGGGACGGCACGGCCCGCGCCGTACTGGCCACCGACGCCGAACCGCTGCCCTGGCACGCCCACCCGCTGCTGGTGGACGGCGTGTTCCAGGCTGCCGCCTGCGCGCTCCAGGACCTCGCCGACGGCCCGCGGCCCGTGCTGCCGATCGGCCTCGCCCGGATCGCCGTGCACGCCGAACTGTCCGGACGGACGGGCGGCGCGACCGTGCTGGTGCGCCGCACCGGCGACGAGGGCGCGTACGCGACGGCGGACGCCCTGCTGCTCGGCCCCTCCGGCGAGGTCCTCGTCGAGTTCACCGGCCTGCGGATGCGCCGCACCACCGGGCGGGCGGCGGGCCCCGCCCACCCGCTCTCCCGGATCCGCTGGCGCGAGACGCCCGGCCCGGTCCGCGAGCCGGCCGGGGGCACCTGGGTGCTGCTGCACCACGGCGCCGCCGACGGCGCCGCCGGGGACGGCCCCGCCGAGCGCACCGCCCGCCGACTGCGGGCGGAGGGCGCCCGCGTGGTGGAGGCCGTCCTCGGCACGGACACCGCCACCGGCGGAGCCGACCGCGTCCTGCTGCCCGCCGCCGACGAGGAGTCCTTCCGCCGGCTGTGGGAGTCGCTGGGCGAGCCGGTGACCGGGGTCGTGCACCTGTGGAACACCGGGCCCGCGCGCGAGCGGCAGGCCGAACTCGACCAGGGCCTGCACGGCTGCCTGGCCGCGCTCAGGACCCTCGGCGAACGCCGGCGCAACGCCCGCTTCTTCGCGGTGACCGCGTCCGGCCAGCCGGTGGTGGACGGCGACGTCCCGGTGCCCGCCCGCGCCGCGCTGTGGGGCCTGGTGCGCACCGCCGCGATCGAGTACCCGGGGCTGCGCCCGCGCCTGATCGACCTGGACGGCGCCTCCGCCGACGCGTTGGCGGGCGAGCTCGGCGACGGCCCCACCGAGGTCGCCTACCGGCGGGGCGTGCGCCACGAACCGGTGCGGGTGCGCACCCGCCCGGCCCGTCCGGGCGGGCGGCCGGTCCGGCCCGGCGGCCGCTACCTGCTGCTGGGCGGGCACGGCGGGCTGGGCCGCGAGCTGGCCGCCCGCCTCGCCCGGGAGGGCGCCGGCCTGGTCGCGCTGGTCAGCCGCTCCGGCGGCGCCGGTGCCCCCGCCGCCGACCTCCCCGGCTGCACGGTCGTCTCGTACGCGGCCGACATCACCGCCCCGGGCGAACTCGGCGCCGTCGTCGACCGGATCCGTACGGAGTTCGGCGAACTGCACGGCGTCGTGCACGCCGCCGGCACCCTCAAGGACGGCCTGATCCGCTCCGCCACGCCCGCCGACCTCGCCGCGGTGCTGCGGCCCAAGGTGGACGGCGTCCACGAACTCGCCGCCGCCCTCGCCGGAACGGACCTGGACTTCGCCGTGCTGTTCGCCTCGGTCTCCGGGACCTTCGGCAACCTCGGCCAGGCCGGGTACGCCGCCGCCAACGCCTACCTGGACGCCTTCGCCCATGCGCACGGCCGCCCCTGGCTGAGCGTCGACTGGGGCCTGTGGGGCGAGGTCGGCATGGGCACCGCCGTCGCCGACCAGCTGCGTCGGCGCGGCGTCCGGCCGCTGGGCACCGCCGAGGCCCTGGACGCCCTGCTGGCGGTGCTGGGCGAGGACACCCGGCAGGTCGTCATCGCCCACCCCGACGCCTCGGTGGTCCTCCCCGAGGACGAGCCCGCGGGCGCGCGGCTGCCGGGTGCCGAACCCGCCGACGAACTGCCCGCGCCCGACCCGCTGCACGCCGGGGGCGCCGGCCCCGAGCGCGTCGAACAGGCCCTGGAGGGCTTCCTGACGGAGCGCCTCGGCCTGGCCCGCCTCGACCGCGACGCGCCGCTGTCGGACTACGGGATGAGCTCCATCACGAGCGTCGAGCTCTCGGAGGAGCTGTCCCGCCGGTGGGGGATCCACCTGCCCGCCACCCTGTTCCTGGAGTACGGCGGCTTCGCCGAGCTGGCGCAGGCGCTGACCGAGCGGTACGGGGCGGCCGAGGCGCTGCCCGCTCCGACCGCGCCGACCGCCGATCCTGACCCCGGGCCGGACCCGGCGCCGGACCCCGGACCGGCTCCCGCCGCCGCTCCCGTCCTGGAAACGGCCGAGGCGTCGCCCGCCGCCCGCCCCGTCGACCGCCCCGCCGTTCGCCCCGGGGACATCGCCGTGGTCGCCGCCTCCGGCGACCTGCCCGGCGCCGCCGACCAGGACGGCCTGTGGGCCCTGCTGCGCGCCGGCGGCCACGCCTTCACCGAGATCCCCGCCGACCGCTGGGACATCGACGCCCACTTCGGCCCGCGCGCCCCGCGCCAGACCGGCACCTACTGCCGCACCGGAGCCTTCCTCACCGGCATCGACCGCTTCGACCCGGCGTTCTTCGGCGTCTCCGTCCGCGAGGCCGAGGAACTGGACGTCCAGCAGAAGCTGCTGCTGGAGCACGCCTGGGCGGTGCGCGACGAGAGCGGCCTGGCCGACCGCCGCGACATCGGGGTGTTCGTCGGCGCCACCTACACCCACCACCGTGACGCCCAGGGCCTGGACAGCGTCGGCCCCTACAGCGCGCTCGGCTCCCTGAACGCCCTGCTGGCCAACCGGATCTCCTACGCCCTGGACCTGCGGGGCCCCTCGCAGACCGTCGACACGCTCTGCTCCTCCGCCCTCGTCGCCGTCCAGCAGGCGGTCGCCGCCCTGCGCGCCGGCCACTGCGGCGCCGCGATCGTCGCGGCCTGCCACGTCGGCCTGACCCCGTGGTACTACCGCAGCCTCAGCCAGCTGGGCGCCCTGTCCGAGGGCCTGCCCCGTCCGTTCGACGCCCGGGCCGACGGCTTCGTCCCGGGCGAGGGCGCGGTGGCCGTCATGCTCAAGCCGCTGGCCGACGCCGAGCGGGACGGCGACCGGGTCCTGGGCGTCATCCGCGGCGCGGCCGTCAACCACGGCGGCCGGGCCGGCGCCCTGCCGGTGCCGCGCAGCGAGGCCCAGACGGAGGTGATCCGGGCGGCCCTGGCGGACGCCGGGGTGGCCCCGGCGGAGATCACCCTGATCGAGGCGCACGGCACCGCCACCCAGCTGGGCGATCCGATCGAGACGGCCGCGCTGGCCGCCGTGTTCGGCGCCGACCCGGACCGCCGCGCCCCCTGCCACCTCGGCTCCGTCAAGGCCAACATCGGCCACCTGGAGCCGGCCGCCGGCCTGGCCGGCCTGCTCAAGGTGCTGCTCTGCCTGCGCCATCGGGAGATCCCGCCGCTGGCCGGCTTCGACACCCCGAGCGCCCAACTCGACCTGGCCGACGGGACGTTCGTCATCCCGACCGGGCCGGTGGAGTGGTCCGGGGAGGGGCCGCGCCGGGCCGGGATCAGCGCCTTCGGCATGGGCGGCACCAACGCGCACCTCGTGGTGGAGGAGTACCTGCCGCAGCCCGCCGACCGGACCGCCGCCCCGGGCGGGGCGCCCGAGGCGCTCGGCGAGCACCTGCTCGTGCTGTCCGGGCACACCCCCGAGGCCCTGGCCCACCGCGCCGCGGACGTGCTCCGCCTGCTGCGCGGCGACACCCCGACCGACCTCGCCGCGCTCTGCCGCTCGGCCGCCGTGGGACGCGACCACCGGCGCCACCGGCTGGCCGTCCTCGGCGCCACCGCCGGAGAGCTGGCCGCCGGGCTGGCCCGCCACCTGCGCGACGGGCAGGCGCAGGCCTTGCGCGGCGACGCGCCACTGGAAGGCGCCGCGACACCCGCCGACGAGGCCTTCCTCGACCTGGTCGCGCGGTTCACCACCGTGAGCGCCGAGCGCCTGCGGGCCCGGCTGCCCCTGCCCGAGCAGCGGCTGAGCACCGCGCTGGCCCTGCACCACGTCGGCGGCGGAACCGTCGACTGGCGCGCCGTCCACCAGGGCGCGCCCGCCCGGCGCACCGACCTGCCGCCCTACCCCTTCCGGGCCCCCGCCGAGACCGCCCGCCGGCTGACCCGCGCCCACCGCGTCTTCGGCGAACCGACCGTGCCCGGCGCGCTGCCGCTGGCACTCGCCCTGCACCGGGCCCACCTCCTGCACCGGGCGGCCTTCCTCGGCCGGGGCACCGGCGAGGGCCCGCTCGGCAGCGACCTGGACGACCCGGCACGCACCGGCGCGGCCACCTTCCGCCACGGCGGGCGGACCATCGCCCGCATCGAGCCGGCCGGCCCGGACACCGCACCCGCCCGCGCCCCCCGCGCGGCGGACCTCGACGCCCTGCGCGCCCGCCTCGGCCGCACCCTCGAACCGGACGGCCTGTACGCCTGGTTCGCGGCGAAGGGCATGGACCTCGACGCGCCGCTGCGCTCGCTCGGCGAGGTCCGCTACGGACCGGACCGCGTGCTCGCCCGCGTCGACCTGCCGGAGGCCGGGCCGCTGGAGCGGACGGTGGTCGCGCTGGACGCGGCCCTGCAGAGCATGGCCGTGCTCACCCTGGCGGACCCGTCCGCCGCCGCGGAGACGTACCTGCCGGAGTCCGTCCGGCGGGTCGAGCGGTGGGGCGACCCCGCCCGGACCGCCTACGTGCTGCTGGAGGCCGAGGACACCGGGACGGACCGGGTCCGCCGGGGCGACGCGACGCTGCTCGCCGCCGACGGCGCCGCGCTGGCCCGGCTCACCGGCGTCGAGTACCGGACGGCGCAGGGGCCGGGGGCGTCAGCCGAGACCGCTGCGGCTGAGACCGCTGCGGCCGGGACTGCTGCGGCCGGGACCGCCGTGGCCGGCTCCGAAGCGCCGGTGCCGGTCCGGACCGTACCGGACGGGCACGGTGCGGCCGTCGAGGCCGCCGTCCTCGCCATCGTCCGGGACGCCTTCCGCGATCCGGCGATCACCGCGACCACCCCGCTCTCCACGGTCGGGCTCGACTCCCTGCTGGCGACGGCCGTCGCGGCGGACCTGGAGGCGGCCCACGGGTTGCGGCTGAGCCCCGGTGAGGTGCTGGAACACCCCGACTGCCGCTCCCTGGCGGCCTACCTGGCCGGGCAGTTCCCCGCCGTGCCGGTCGCCGGGCAGGGCGCTGACGGCACCGCTGAACCGGCGGAGGCGCCGGCCGTCACGGAGCCGGAGGCGGACTCGAAGGACATCGCCGTCATCGGCTTCGCCCTCGCGCTGCCCGGCGCCCGGGACGAGGACGCGCTCTGGTCGCTGCTCGCCGATGCGGGCAGCGCCCTCGGCCCGGCTCCCGCCCACCGCTGGAACGGCTCCGCGGCCGTGCGGACGGGCGACGTGGGCGGATTCCTCGACAACGTCGAGGAGTTCGACGCCCGGTTCTTCGACTTCTTCCCCAAGCAGGCCGAGGTCCTGGACCCCCAGGTCCGCTGGCTGCTGCGGACGACCTGGGAGGCGCTGGAGTCGGCCGGTCTGCCGCCGCGCGGCCTCGACCGCGACACCGGCGTGTTCGTGGGCGCCAGCTACCAGCACTACCGCGAGTACAACCTCGCGCCGGAGCTGGACACCCACAGCGGCCTGGGCAACCACAACGCCTTCCTGGCCAACCGGCTGAGCCACTTCCTGGACCTGCGCGGTCCGAGCATGACGATCGACACCTTGTGCTCCTCCTCGCTGGTCGCCCTGCACACCGCCGTGCGCTCGCTGCGGGTGGGCGAGTGCGGGCAGGCGATCGTCGCCGGGGTGCGGGTCGGGCTGTCGCCGCTGCACTACACCGCGATGACCAGTCTGCGCGCACTCTCCCCGACCGGCCTGGTGCGGGCGTTCGACGCGACCGCCGACGGCTTCGTGCCGGGCGAGGGCGTGGTGTCGGTGGTGCTGAAACCGCTGGCGGCGGCGCTGCGCGACGGCGACCGGATCCGCGGGGTCATCCGCGGCAGTGCCGTCAACCACGGCGGCCGCACCAGCGGCCTGACGGTGCCGAGCAGTTCGGGACAGGAGGACGTGGTGGCCTCGGCGCTGCGCGAGGCGGGGGTGTCGCCCGAGTCGATCGGCCTGGTCGAGGCGCACGGCACCGGCACCAAGCTGGGTGACCCGATCGAGGTCGAGGGGCTGACCCGGGCCTGGCGCGAGCACACCGACCGCGCGCAGTTCTGCGCGCTCGGCTCGGTGAAGTCCAACATCGGGCACCTGGAGCCGGCCGCCGGACTGGCCGGCCTGGTCAAGGTCCTGCTCGCGATGGAACACGGCACGATCCCGCCCTCGTTGCACGTCCGGCGGCCCAACGACCATGTGACGTTCGAGAGTTCGCCGTTCTACCTGGCCGACCGCGCCCGCCCCTGGCCGCGCGGGGAGCAGGCCCGCCGGGCGGCCGTGAGCTCCTTCGGGATGGGAGGCGTCAACGCCCACGTCATCGTCGAGGAGCCGCCCGCCCTCCCCGTCCGCGCGCCGCTGCCGCCCGGCAGCCACCTGGTGCGGGTGACGGCCGCCAACGAGAACACCGTCCGCACCCTGGCCGCCGCCTACGCCGAGCGGTTCGAGGCGGTCCGCGACCCGTGGGAGACCGCCGACCTGTGCCGCACGGCCAACACCGGCCGCTCCCCGCAGGAATGGCGGACGGCCGTTCACGGCCGTGACGCCGCCGAACTCGCCACCGCCCTGCGCGCCGTCGCCGCCGGCCGGGTGCCCGTCACCCACGCCGACCAGGAACCGGCCGCCGCCGCCGAGCGGTCCGCGCTCGGTATCCCCGGGGCCCGCACCACTGACCTGCCGACCTACCCGTTCGCCCCGGACACCTACTGGCGGACCCGCACGGGCGAACCCCGCACCGGCGAAGCCCCCCGGCCCACCGGCGCCCGGGCCCTGCGCACCGCGTGGCACTCCCAGGAGCCGGCCGCCGCGACGGCCGCCCCGACGGTGGCCTCCGGTACCGTCCGGCTGGTCGGCGCCGACCGAGCCCTCGGGCAGCTGATCGAGGCCGAACTCCGTGCCCGCGGCGCGCGCCTGGCCGAGCCCGGCCGGGCCGCCGACACCGTCCTCATGATCGACGCCTCCGACGACGCCGACGGTGGCGACGGCGAGGAGCTGGGGCCCTTCTGGAAGGAACTCGGCGACCAGATCCGGGAGCTGCCGCCACACGGCCGCATCCTGTGGGCCGGCTGCCACAGCGCCGCCGTGCACCCCGGGGAGCGTGCCGCGCTGCGCCCGGTACGGGCCGCCGAGGCCGCGGCGGTGGCCGCGGCCTGCGCCGAGAGCCGGAGGTCCGGCGCGATCGTCCACCTGGACGCGGCCGATCCGGCCGAGGCGTGGGCCCGGCAACTCGCCGACGAGTACGCGGCCCTGGGCCACGGCCCGGACGCCCCGAACGGCGAGCACGGCGAGCACGGCGCTGCCACGGTCGTGGCGTACCGCGGCGGTGTCCGCTACGCCCCGCAGTCCGCCGACGCGGCGCCCGGGCCGAACTGCGGCCTGTCCGGGGACGGTTACCTGCTGGTCACCGGCGGGCTCGGTGCCGTCGGCCGACGCCTGGTCGCCCGGCTGATCGAGCGCGGCGCCCGCCGCATCGGCATCGTCGGCCGGTCCCCGCTCGACCCCGGGCGCTCCGCCGCGCTGCGCGAGCTGGCGGGCCCGGCGGAGGTGGCGTACCGGCCGTGCGACACGGCCGACGCCTCGGCGCTCGCGGCCGTCGCCGACGAACTGGGCGCCCGTTGGGGCCGGTTGCGCGGTGTGGTGCACGGAGCCGGCGGCGTCAACCCGTTCGGCGCGATGCACCGCCGCCCCTGGGGCGACGCCGCCCGGGTGCTGGCCCCGAAGGTCGCCGGTTCGCTGAACGCCGTCCGGCTCGCCCAGCAGCGCGGCGCGGACTTCGCCGTTCTGGTGTCCTCGATCGCCGGTGCCCAGGCCCGGGCCGGGCGCGGACTGGTCGACTACGCCCTCGCCAACGCCTACCAACTCGCCCTGGCCGAACGGGAGAACGGCACTGCCGGAACCACCGTCACGGCCCACGCCTGGCCGGACTGGACGGGGGTCGGCATGGCCGCGGACGCCTCCTTCGCCGCCGCCCACGCCATCGATGCCGGGGAGGCGGAGGCCGCCTTCCTCGACCACGCACTGACCGGCGGCGCCGTGCTCTTCCCCGGCCGCGCCACCGCCACCGCGCAGCCCGTACCGGCACCGACACCGGCACCGGCACTGGCACCGGAACCGGCCCCGATCCGCGTCGTCATCCCCGCCGCCGTCCCCGCGACGGTGCCCGCCGCCCCCGCGCCGGTCACCGGCCGGGACCGCACGGCAGCCCGCGAGGCCGTCCGCGCGGCGTTCGTCCAGGTCCTCGGCGAGGACCCCGGTGAGCGGGCCCTGCCCGGCCTCGGGCTCGACTCGCTGGCGATCGCCGAACTGGCCACCGCCCTGGAACGGCACACCGGACGCACCGTCGACCCGTCGCTGCTGATGCGCACCCGTACGGCCGACGACCTCGCCGCCGTGCTCGCCGCCGAGCTCGCGGTGACCGTCCCCGCCCAGCCGGGACCGGACCGCCCGGTCCCCGCCCCCGACGCCGACGGCCGCAGCACCGCGCTGCGGGCCCTGCTGCGGCCCCTGGTCGGCGCCGGACCGGGCCCGGTGACGCCGTGACCTCCACCGACCGCCCCACCGACCGCCCCTGCGACAGAACCACCGACAGACCCGCCGACGAAAGGACCAGCGTGGACCGCCCGGACCGCCGCATCGCCGTCATCGGCCTCGCGGTACGCCTCCCCGGCGCCGAGGACGCCGTCGACCTGGCGCACTTCCTGCACCAGGACGGCACCGAGGTCGGCGAGGTCCCGCCCGGCCGGTGGCGCCGCGAGCTCTACCTCGGCGACGGCCCCCACCAGGGCTCCCACCACCGCGGGGCGTTCCTGCTCGACCCCTACTCCTTCGACCACGCCGCCTTCGGCCTCAGCGCCGAGGACGCGCTCCACCTGGACCCGCAGCAGCGGACCATGCTGGAGGTCGGCGCCCGGGCCCTGGAGGACTCCGGCCAGCTCGGGGCCGGGCGGCGGAGGCTGAACGCGGGCGTCTTCATCGGCGCGCGGATGAACTCCTACGGCTTCGACCACGGCCGCGGCCTGCCCGCCCGGCTCCCCGAGGCCGCCCGCCCGGCGGCGCTGTGGGGGCGGTCGCAGAACTTCCTGGCGGCCTGGCTCTCCGACCGCCTCGACCTCTCGGGCCCGAGCCTGGTCGTCGACACGGCCTGCTCGTCCTCGCTGACGGCGCTCTGGCTCGCCTGCCAGAGCCTGACCGCCGACGCCTGCGACCTGGCCGTCGTCGGCGGCGTCGACCTGCTGATCGACCCGCTGACCTTCGTGCTGCTCTCCCGCACCGGAGCGCTGTCCCCGGACGGCCTCTGCCACACCTTCGACGGCCGGGCCAACGGCTACGTCCCGGGGGAGGGCGCCGTCGCGCTGGTCCTCAAGCCGATGGCGGCCGCGCTGGCCGACGGCGATCACGTCCTCGGCGCGATCAGCGCGAGCGCCGTCAACAACGACGGCGCCACCATGGGCGTCACCACGCCCAACCTGGACGCCCAGGTGGAGCTGCTGGACCGGGTCTACCGGAGCGTGGACCCGGCCACCGTCCAGTACGTCGAGGCGCACGGCACGGGCACCGCCATCGGGGACCCGATCGAGACCCGGGCGCTCACCGAGGTCTTCGGCCGGCACGGTGTGCCGCGCAACGCGGTGGCCCTGGGCTCGCTCAAGCGCCGCATCGGCCACCTCCACTCGGCCTCGGGCCTCGCCGCGCTCGCCAAGGTCCTCGTCCTGCTGCGCGAGGGCGTCATCCCGGCGGCGGGCGTGCCGGCGCCCAACCCGCGCCTGGGCCTGGACACCGGCCCCTTCCACCTGCCCACCGCCGCCGCCCCCTGGCCCGAGGCGCCGGTGCGCCGGGCCGCGGTGAGCGGCTTCGGCTTCGGCGGCACCAACGCCCACGTGGTCGCCGAGGCCGTCCCCGACTCCGTCCCGGAGCCTCACCCCCCGGCTCCGGGACGGGCCGTCCACGTCCTGCCGCTGTCCGCCGGCACCCCGTACGCGCTGCGCGAGCTCGCGGCGCAGTGGCTCGGCCTCCTGACTGCGGACCCGGCGGACCCGGCGGACGCCTGCGCCACGGCGCGACTGGCCCGGCCGCACCGCGCGGAGCGCACCGCCGTCACGGGCGCCGACGCCGCAGAACTGGCCGCCGCCCTGCGGACGTGGCTGCTGGGCGGCGCACCGCAGCCCCGGACGACCGTCCGGATCCGCCCGGTGGCGGCGCCGACCCCGCCCGCCTGGCTGGCCGCCCTGGACCGGACGCTGCCCGCCGTGCGGGAGGTGCTCGACCTCTTCGAGGCCGCGACCGGCACCGAACTGGCCTCGTTCTCGGGCGAGTTGCTCAGGATCAGCGAGGGCGTCGCGCTCGCGGTGGCGCTGCGCGGTCTCGGCCTGCCCGCCGAGGCGGTGGACCTGCCGGCGGGCTGGGAGGCCGTCCGGGAGTTCGCCTGGGGGAGCACGCCGCTGGAACAGGCGCTGGCCGACGTCCTGCGGCAGGAGGCCGACGCCGAGGCGGCGGCCGACCCCGACACGGACACGGCGGAGCTCTGCGCCCGGCTCGACCGGGCCCAGGGCGAGCAGGAGGTGGCCGGGACGCTCGCCGCGACCGTGGCCGAACTCTTCGCGGCGGGGCGGGAGATCGACTGGGCGGCCTTCCAGGGCGGGCGCGCCTGGCGCAAGCGGCCGCTGCCCGCGGCCCAGTCCACCGGCCCGGCCCTGGACCTGCGCGAACCGCTGCGCTCGGCCGAGCCCGGCACGCCCACCGTGCTGGACTCCGACGAGGGCACCGCCGGCTACACCTTCTCCCGGGTCTTCGGCCCCGGCGAGGCCCCGATCGCCCAGCACGCGGTCTACCGGCGCACGATGCTGCCGGGCGTGGCCTGGTTCGACTTCCTGCGCGAGGGCGCGACCGTGCGCGGCGAGGCCTTCCACGGGCTCGGCGACGTCCTCTTCCACCGCCCGCTGATCCCCACGGCCGCCCGCCGGGTGGTGTGCCGGGTGGACGGCGAGGGCCGTTTCACCGTCCAGGACGGCGAGAGCGGCGAGCCGTTCGTCACCGGCCGCTACCTCGCGCGCCGGGCGCCGCAGCCCGCCGCCGTCCCGCTCGCCGCGCTCCTGGACACCTGCTCGGCCGAACTGCACGCCGGCTCGCGGCTGTACCGCTGGCTGCGCCGGATCGGCTACCACCACGGCCGCTACTACCGGAACATCTCCTGGGTGGCCGGCCTGCCCGACGGCGGCACGCTGGCCCGCATCGAGGGCGAGCGTCAGCGGGAGCTGAACCCCGGCGGGGTCGAGCTGTACCCCGGGCTGCTGGACAGCGTGACGATCGCCGCGATCGCGCCCGACAACCCGGTGTTCGGCGCCGCCGAGGCCTCGGCCTTCATCCCGCTCTCGGTCGGCCGACTGGAGGTCCACGGCCCGCTGGCGGAGGCGGCGTACGTCCGTACCGAGACCACGTTCTGGAACGACGAGGCCTGCCGGGTCACCCAGACAGTCACCGACGCGGCGGGCCGGCCGCTGCTGGTGCTGGCGGACATCTCCTCCAAGCGGGTTCCCACGGCGGCCTTCGAGGAGCACCCGGAGCCGGCCGGGCGTCATTCGGACGACGCGGCACCCGAGGCCCGTCCGACGCCTGACGCCGCGTCGGCGCCCGCACTTGAGCCCGAGCCCGCGCCGGTGGCCGTACCGCAGTCGACCGCCCCGGCCCCCGCCCGTCCGGTGGACCCGGCCGTGCGGATCCTCGCCTGGTTCCTGGAGCTGACCGGGACCGCGGAGGCCGACGCCGACACCGAGTTCCTGTCCGCCGGATCCGACTCCGTCGGCCTGGTGTCGCTGAGCGAGCGGATCTCCCGGGAGCAGGGCCTCTCGCTCTACCCGACGGTGTTCTTCGAGTACCCCACCCCGCGCCGCTTCGCCGCCTTCCTGGCCGAGGAGGCCCCGGAGCTGGCCGCGACGCTGCCCGCCCCGACCGGCCCCGCCCCGACCGGCCCGGCCCCGGCCACCGACACGCCCGCCGCCGAACAGCACCGCCCCCGCCCCGCACCCGCTCGCCCCGCACCCGCTCGCCCCGCGCCCGCCGCCCCCGCCCGCGCCGCCACGGCGAACACCCCCCGCCCGCGCGACATCGCCGTCGTCGGCGCGGCCGTCCGGCTGCCCACCGCCGCCGGTCTGGCCGAGTTCGCCGAGCTGCTGCGCGAGGGCCGCGACACCGTCCGCCCGCTGCCCGCGGACCGCCGCCACCCGGGCGCCCCGGTCCCCGAGGCCTCGTTCCTCGACCGGGTGGACGGCTTCGACCCCGCGCCGTTCCGGATCTCGCCCCGGGAGGCGCCGCTGATCGACCCCCAGGCCCGGATCGTCTACGAGACGATCTGGGAGGCCCTGGAGGACGGCGGCCGCTCCGGCGCCCGGGCCGAGGGCGCCACCACCGGGCTGTGGATCGCCTACAGCCACGACCACTACCACGAGGAGCGGGTGCGCCACGGGGTCGCCGACGGGCGCGGGCTCGGCCTGGAGGCGATGATCGCCAACCGCCTCTCCTACCTGATGGACTGGCACGGCCCCAGCACCCTCGTCAACACCCTCTGCTCCTCCTCCCTGGTGGCCCTGCACACCGCCGTGCAGCACCTGCGCTCCGGGGACGTCGACACGGCGGTGATCGGCGCCGTGCACGCCGGGATCAGCCCCGAGTACTTCCGTTCCATGGGCGACCTGATGGCCCTGTCGCCCCGGCACCGCTGCCGCTCCTTCGACGACGGCGCCGACGGCTTCGTGCCCGGCGAGGGCGCCGTCGCCGTGGTGCTGCGCCGGCACGCCGACGCCGAGCGGGACGGCGACCGGGTGCGCGGCCTGGTCCGGGGCACGGCGGTCAACCACGGCGGCCGCACCACCCGCTACTCCGCGCCCAGCCCGGCCGCCCAGCGCGACGTCGTCTCCGCGGCCCTGCGGGACGCCGAGGTCTCCCCGGAGACCATCGACCTGGTCGAGGCGCACGGCACCGGCACCCGGCTGGGCGACCCGATCGAGGTGGACGGGCTGACCCGGGCCTGGCGCGAGCACACCGACCGCGCGCAGTTCTGCGCGCTCGGCTCGGTGAAGTCCAACGTCGGCCACCTGGAGCCGGCCGCCGGCCTGACCGGGCTGGTCAAGGTCCTGCTGGGCCTGGAGCACGAGCAGCTGTGGCCGACCCTGCACGTCACCCGGCCCAACGACCACATCCGCTTCGAGTCCACCCCGTTCCACCTGGTCGACCGCGCCCGCCCCTGGCCGCGCGGCGAGCGCCCGCGCCGGGCCGCCGTCAGCGCCTTCGGCATGGGCGGGGTGAACGCCCATGTGATCGTCGAGGAGGCGCCGGCCGCCGCCGCCCCCGCTCCGCTCGCCCAGGACAGCCACCTGGTGCGCCTCGGCGCGGCGAGCGAACCGGCGCTGCGCGCCCTGGCCGCCGCCTACGCCGGGCAGGTGGCCGCCCTCCCGGCCACCGGCCTGGGCGACTTCGCCCGCACCGCGAACACCGCGCGGGCCGCGCACCGCCACCGCGCCCTCGTGCACGGCGGCACCCCCGCGGAGCTGGCCGCCCGGCTCGCCGCCGTCGCGGAGGGCGGCGCCCCGGCGGCCCGGCACAGCGGCGGCCCGGCCCGCACCGCGTTCCTGTTCACCGGTCAGGGCTCGCAGTACCCCGGCATGGGCGAGGGCCTGTACGCCACCGAGCCGGGGTTCCGCGCGGCGCTGGACGAGTGCGCCGCACTCCTCGCCCCGCACACCGACGTCCCGCTGCTCGACCTGCTCCACGGCGACGCCCGGCACCTGCTGGACGAGACCCGCTACGCCCAGATCGGCATCGTGAGCGTGCAGGTCGCCCTGGTGCGCTGGCTGGCGGCGGCGGGCGTACGGCCCGACGCGGTCGCCGGGCACAGCCTGGGCGAGCTGACCGCGGCGTGGGCGGCGGGCGTGCTCACCCTGCCCGACCTGCTGCGGCTGACCGCGCTGCGCGGCCGGCTGATGCAGGACCAGCCCCGGGGCGGGGCGATGGCGGTCGTGCACACCGACGCGGACACCCTCAGCGGCCTGCTCGCCCGCTACCCGGGCCTGGAGCTCGCCGCCCACAACGCGCCGCGCCAGCACACCGTCAGCGGCCCGGCCGGGGCCGTCGAGCGGCTCCGGGCCGAGAGCACCGAGCGCGTGCAGCCGCTGACGGTCAGCCACGCCTTCCACAGCGCGCTGATGGACGGCGCGGTGGCCCCGTTCGCCGAGGCGGTGGCCGGCGTCCAACTCGCGCCGCCGGTCCTGCCGTTCGTCTCGACCCTCACCGGCACCTGGCACACCGCCGGGACGGCGACCGACCCGCAGTACTGGGCCCGGGCCATCCGCCGCCCGGTCCGCTTCGCCGAGGCGGCGGCCACCCTGGGCCAGGAGTCCCCGGACACGGTGTGGGAGATCGGCCCCCAGCCGCACCTGCTCCCGCTGGCCAGGGCCGCGCACACCGGCGACCACCCCGAGTGGATCGCCACCCTCCGGCGCGGCCGCGGCGACCAGGCCCAGCTGCACGCCGCCCTGGCGGCCCAGCACGACCGCACCGGCGCCGAACCGCGCTGGAGCGCCCTGCACGAGGGCAAGGGCCAGCGGATCACCACCCTCCCGACCTACCCCTTCCACCGGCAGCGGTACTGGATCACCGCGGCCGCACCGAACCCCGACGAGCACACCGAGCACACGAAGAGGGCCGAGCACCATGGCTAGCGAGTACGGACTCAAGCGACACTTCAACGGCGAGGCGGCCCGCCTGATCGGAGGCAGGATCCGCGCCGCCCACCCCGGCTTCGACGTCGAGGGCTACGCCGCCGAGGTCGAACGGCGCGTGCCGGGCAAGGAGTTGAAGGACCGCGTGCTGGTGCTGGCCGAGGGCCTGCGCACCCGGCTGCCCGACGGCTACCCCGCCGCCCTGCCCCTGCTGCTGACCACCCTCGGCGACGAACTCGCCGAGGGGGAGGGGATGTTCAACGCCAGCTGGTACCTGATGCCGGTGGCCAGGTTCGTCGAGGAGTACGGTCTCGACCACCCCGAGGCCTCCCTCGACGCCATCGAGGAGATCACCCGGCGGCACACCGGCGAGTACGCGATCCGGCCCTACCTGGAACAGCACCACGCACTGACGATGGAACGGGTCGCCGAGTGGGCGGCCAGCCCCAGCCACAACGTGCGGCGGCTGGCCAGCGAGGGCGTGCGCCCGCGGCTGCCCTGGGCCCGCACCCTGGGCGTCTTCGTCAAGGACCCGCGACCCGTCCTGGAGATCCTCGAACCGCTGCGCAGCGACCCCTCCGAGTACGTCCGCAAGTCCGTCGCGAACAACCTCAACGACATCTCCAAGGACAACCCGCAGCAGGCCCTCGACACCGCCCTGCGCTGGCTGGAGCAGAGCCGCACCCCCGAGACCGCCTGGATCGTCAAGCACGGCCTGCGGACCCTGGTGAAGAACGGCGACCAGCAGGCCCTGGCGGTGCTCGGCGCCACCGGCGGCGAGCACGTGGCGGTGCCCCGGCTGAGCGTCACCCCGCGCGAGGTGACCGTCGGGGACACCGTCGTGATCGAGCTGGACGTCGAGAACACCGACACCCGCGCCCACAGCGTGACCGTCGACTACGTCGTCCACCACGTCCGCAGGAACGGGCGCAGCATCCCCAAGGTCTTCAAGCTGACCACCCTGGAACTCGCCGCCGGCGAACGGCGCCGCCTGCGCAAGACCCACCCGGTCAAGGAGGTGCAGACCCGCAGCTACTACCCGGGCGAGCACCGGGTCGACATCCAGGTCAACGGTCTGGTGAAGGCCACCGAGCACTTCGGGCTGCGCACATGAGCGCGCCGGCGCTCGTCCTCGACGCGGCCGATCCGGTGGTCGCCGACCACCGGATCGGCGAGCACCCCGTCCTCGCCGCCGCCGTCCAGGCGGACGCGCTGCTCCGCGCCCTGGACACCCGGAGCCCGGGCCGGTCCTGGACGCTGGAGCAGGTCGCCTTCCGCGCGCCGCTGCGGGTGGACGGCCCGCGCGTCGAACTGGCGGTGGTGACCGGCGAGGACGGGCAGTGCGCCGTACGCACCGACGGGCCCGACGGGCCGGTCGCGTACAGCACCGCCCGCGCCCACGGCGTCCCGCTGCCCCCGCCGCGCCACCTCGACACCGCCGCCCTGCGGGCCGGCTGCCCGGACGCCGTCCCGCTCGCCGAGCTGGACGCCTGGCGGCGCGCCAGCGGCATCGCCTACGGGCCCGCCTACCGGGTGGTCCGCTCCGCGCAGCGGGGGCCCGGCCGGATCGCGGCGGTGCTGCGCACGGCCGAGGACGACCCGCGCGCGGCGGCCTTCGTGCCGCCGCCGCTGCTCGACGGCGTGTTCCAGCTGCTCGGGCTGCTCGACGGGGGAGCGGCCGGGGCGTGCCTGCCCTGGTACGTCGGCCGGATCGCCGCCCGCCGCCGGATCACCGGGACGGTGCTGGCCCTGGTCGAGCTCGACCCGCCCGCACCGGGCGGCCCGGGCGGCGCGGTGCGCGGGCGGGCCACCGTCTGCAACCAGCAGGGCGAGGTGCTGCTGGAGCTGGACCGGATCACCCTCAAGGCCGCCACCGCCGGGCGCCCCGCGCCTGCGGGGCCGGCCGGGGCCGTCGAGCCCGTGGAGCCTGCCGGGCCCGCCGTCGGACTGATCGAGGCCCCCGGGTGGCGGCGGACCGACCCGGCCCCCGCGCCCCGGGCCGCCGACCGGACCGTACTGCTGATCGCCCCGCCGGACACCCCGCCGCCCGGCCTCCCACCCGTCGCCCGCCTGACGCCCGGGGAACTGACACAGGAACGGATCGACGCCGTCCTCGCCGAGCACCCCGTGCACGAGGTGGTCTACGTGGCACCCCGGGGGACGGCGGGCGCGGACGGCGCGGCCCAGGCCCTCCAGGGCGTCTTCACCCTGGTGCGCCGCCTCGCCGCCCGGCCCCCGATGCCCGACCTGCTGATCGTCACCACCGCGGCCCACGACCTCACCGGGGGCGAGCCCGTCGACCCCTTCGCGACCGCGCTGTGGGCGCTGGCCCGCACCCTGCGCGCGGAGCACCCGCGCACCACCGTGCGGCTGGTCGACCTGGCACCGGGCGAGGCCGCGCCGCCGCCCCGGTACACCGAGCCGGACCTGGCCCGGCGCTCCGGCACCTGGTACGCCCCGGTGATCGAACCCGACCGGTCCGCCGCGGCCCGGCCCCCGCGCCTGCGCGGCGGACGCTTCCTGGTCACCGGCGGCCTGGGCGGCATCGGCCTGCGGGTCGCCGAGTTCCTGGCCGAGGAGGGCTGCGCCCACCTCACCCTGGTCGGCCGCACCGCCCCGGCGGCCGGGGAGGTCCGGCAGCGCCTCGACCGGCTGGCCGCCCGGTGCGACCTGGAGACGGTGGCCGCCGACGTCCGCGACCTGCCCGAACGGCTGGCCGGCGCCGCGCGCTACGACGGCATCCTGCACGCCGCCGGAGTGCTGCGCGACGGCCTGGCCCGCGGCCTGACCCCGGTGCAGATCGGGGAGGTGTTCGACCCCAAGCTCGGCGGGGTGCACGCCCTCGCCGAGCTGGCGGCCCGGCACGACCCGCCCGGGTTCGTCGCGCTGTTCTCCTCCGTCGCCGCCGTGCGCGCCAACCTAGGCCAGAGCGCCTACGCCGCCGCCAACGGCTACCTGGACGGCTACGCGGCCCGCCGACGCGCCGCGGGCGAGCCCTGGTACAGCCTCGGCTGGGGCCTGTGGAACGTCGGCATGGGCGAGCACATCGCCGCCAGGGCCGCCGCCCACGGCGTCCCCGCCCTCACCCCGGACGACGGCGTCGCGCTGCTGCGCGCGGCCCTCCGCCGTCCACCCGCGCACTACGTCCTGACCGCCACCGCCCGAGCGAAGGGGGCACCCATGACCACCACCCTGACACCCACGAGCGAGCTGTGGCCGCCGCTCACCGCCGCCGTCCGGAAGATCCTGCTCGTCGACGACGTCGCCCGTGAGGACGACCTGCTGGAGCTGGGACTCGACTCGATGATGGCGGTCGAGCTGGCCGCGGCGCTGGCCGGCACCGGGCTCGACGTCGACCCGATGGTCTTCTTCGAGCACAGCGGCGTCGGCGCCCTGCTGGGCCACCTGGAGTCGCTGCCGCGCACGGCGGCGGCCGCCGACCGGCCGGCGCCCTCGCCCGCTCCCGCGCCTGCCCCCGCGCCCGTGCCCGAACCGGCAGTCGTCGCGGCTCCCGTCCCCGCGCCCGCTCCCGTCCGGGCGGGCGCCGACGTCTTCGTCCCCGAGTGGGACCGCTACCGGGACCCGGCACCGCACGCCGGGCCCGCACCCGTACGGAAGCCCGAGCCGCGCCCCGCGCCCGCCGCCCCCGCCGCCCGTGCGGAACCCGCCGTCCGTACCGAACCCGTCCCGGCGCCGCGCACCCGGACGCCCCGGCGCACCCTGCCCGGCCGGCTGTCCGGCGCACCCGGCGGCAGCTTCCTGGAGCGCCGGATCGACGCGCTCTCCACCGAGGACCGTCAGATCGTCGCCAGGGACGAGTACTTCTACGAGCCGGTGATCGAACGCGCCGAGGGCGCCCGGATCAGGTTCGACGGCCGCTGGTTCCTCAACTTCGCCTCCTACAGCTACCTCGGGCTGATCGGCCACGACTACATCGACCAGCAGGTCCTGGACGCGGTGGAGCGCCACGGCACCGGCGCCCACGGTGTGCGGCTGCTGGCCGGCACCCTCCAGCTGCACCGTGAACTGGAGCTGGCGATCGCCGACTTCCTCGGCGCCGAGGACGCCGTGGTGTTCTCCAGCGGGTACATGGCCAACGTCGCCACCGTGGGCGCCCTGGTCGGCGCGGGCGACGTGGTCATCGGCGACGTCTACAACCACGCCAGCATCCTCGACGGCTACCGGCTCTCCGGCGCCGAGGTGATCACCTACGCCCACAACGACCTGGCCGACCTGGAACGCGCCCTGCGGAAGGCGGGCGACCGGGGCCGCCTGGTGGTCACCGACGCCGTGTTCAGCATGGACGGCGACATCGCCGACCTGCCCGGCATCGTCGAGCTGTGCGAGCGCTACGACGCCCCGCTGATGGTCGACGAGGCGCACAGCCTCGGCGTCCTCGGCGACACCGGACGCGGCATCACCGAGCACTTCGGCCTCGACCCGGCCCGGATCGACGTCAAGATGGGCACCTTGTCCAAGACCGTGCCCAGTGCGGGCGGTTACGTCGCCGGCTCGCGCGACCTGGTCTTCGCGCTCAAGAACAACGCCCGCGGCTGGATGTTCTCCGCCGCCGCGACCCCGGCCCAGGTCGCCGCCGCCAAGGCCGCGCTCGAGGTGATGGCCGCGGCCCCCGAACTCACCCGCGACCTGCGCGCCCGCACCACCCGCTACCGCGAGCAGCTGCGCGCCCTCGGCTTCGACACCCTGCACAGCGAGACCCCGGTGGTGCCGGTGATCTGCCGCAGCGCCGAACAGGCGGGCGCGATGGCCCGGTTGTGCCAGCGCGACGGGCTGTTCGTGCAGCCGATCGTCTACCCGGCGGTGCCGCGGACGCTGCCCCGGCTGCGCACGATCGTCAACCTCGCCCACTCCGAGGCCGACCTGGACGAGGCGCTGGCCGTGCTGGCGCGCGCCGGCCGGGCCTGCGGCCTCATCCCCTGACCGACCCGGATCCCCTGACCCACCCGTCCGCACATCCGCGCACCGCATCCCGGAGGGGAGCACCGCATGACCGCCGCACCCGACACCGAGGCGTTCTTCTCGGCCGTCCTGAAGGCCATCGCCGTCACCCGCAACCACGCCACCGACCCGCAGGAGCACACCCGGGGCGTGGTCGAGCCGGCCGCTCGCATCCGTGCCGCCGAGGAGCGGATCGGCGCCGGCCCGATCAGCCCCGCCGAGGCCGGCGAGGTGCTGGACCTGCTGGAGACCACCTTCCGCACCAAGCGCACCCCCGACGAGGAGCGCGAGCACTACCTGGCGTACATCGAGAGGGTCTCCGGCGTGCGCCGGGCCCCGCTGGGTGCGTCCGCCGCGTGAGCGTTCCCGAACTCGCCTGGTACAGCCACGAGCTGTGCTTCTGGCACGACCCCGGGCCCGGCGCCGGCTACCTGCCGGTGGGGCCCGGGATCGAGCCGCTGCGACAGTTCGCCGTCGACCCGGACCTGCGCCGGGCGGAGGGCCTGGTGCGGGCGGCCGGCGTCCTGGAGCGGTTCACCGCCGTGACCCCGACGCCCGCCACCGACGAGGACCTGCTGCTGGTGCACACCCCGGAGCACCTCGAACGCGTCGAGGCCGCCTCGGCGGCCGGCGCGGGCGACGCCGGGGTGTACGCACCCGTCAACTACCACAGCGCGCGGGCCGCCCGGCTCGCCGCCGGGGCCTGCGCCCAGGCCGTCACGGCCGTCCTGGACGGCCGGTTCCGCCGGGCCTACTGCCTGGTGCGCCCGCCCGGCCACCACGCGGAACCGGACCGGGCTATGGCGCTGTGCCTCTACAACAACCTGGCGGTCGCGGCCCGCACCGCGCGGCGGCACGGCGCGCGCCGGGTGCTGGTCCTGGACTGGGACGTCCACCACGGCAACGGCCTGCAACGGGTCTTCTACGAGGACCCGGACGTGCTGTACGTCTCGGTCCACCAGGACGGGCTGTTCCCGGCGGCGTCCGGCCTGGTCCTGGAGACCGGCGCGGGCGCGGGCGCCGGCACCACGCTCAACGTGCCGCTGCCCGCGGGCTCCGGGCACGAGGCCTACCTCGCCGTGGTGGAGCAGCTGGTGGCGCCCGCCGCCCGGTCCTTCCGCCCCGACCTGATCCTGGTCGCGGCCGGGGTCGACGCGGGCGGGCACGACCCGATGGGCCGGATGCTGTGCACCAGCCGCACCTTCCACGCCATGACCGCGGCCCTGTGCGAACTGGCCGACGAACTGGCGGACGGGCGGATCGTCCTGGCCCACGAGGGCGGCTACTCGGCGTGGTACCAGCCGACGCTGGTGCTGGCGACGGCCTGCGCGGTCGCCGGGCTGCCGGCCCCCGACGACCCGTTCCTGCACTCCCTGGAACACCTGCCCGGCCAGCGCCTGCAACCCCACCAGCGGCGGGTGGTCGACCACCTGCGCGCCCACCACCCGCTGTTCGCGGGCCGCTCGGGCCCGGCCGGCCCGCGGGCGGGGGAGGCCGGCGATGGGTGACTGGTGGACGCGCCTGGGAGCGCCGGCCAAGGGCGCCGGGCCGCGCCCGCGCCGACGGGTGGTGGCGCTGCCGCACGCCGGCGGCTGGCCGTCCGCCTTCCGCGGCTGGCGGGAGGTGCTGCCCGCGGACGTCGAACTCCTGGTGGCCCAGCTGCCGGGCCGCGGCGTGCGGCTCGGCGAGGCACCACCGACCAGGGTCGAGCCGCTGGTCGAGCCGCTGGTCCGGGAGCTGGCCGACCTCACCGGGGCGGATCCGCTGCCGTACACGGTGGTCGGGCACAGCTTCGGCAGCATCCTCGGGTACGAGCTCACCCGGGCGATGGAGCACAAGGGCCTGCCGCCCGAACTGCTCGCCGTCTCGGCCCGCCAGCCGCCGTGCTTCGGCGGCGGGCCGCCGTCCGCCCGCGACCGCACCGACGCCCAACTCCTCGCCCACCTCCAGGAGATCGGCGGCATCGCCCCGGGGCTGCTGGCCCGCGCCGACCTCCTCGGGCCCGCTCTGCGCGCCATCCGGGCCGACCTGGAGGCGATGGAGGCCCATGAGCGGCCGCTGACCGGCACGGCCGTGCCGATCCTCGCCCTCGGCGCGACGGACGACCCGGTCGTCCTCGCGGAGCGCCTGCACCTGTGGTCGCTGGAGACCACCGCGGGCTTCCGCCGACTGATGTTCACCGGCGGCCACTTCTACCTGTACGACCACGCCAACGCGCTGGCCGTCGCCCGGCACCTGGTCGCTCCGACCCCGCCGGGCCCCGCACGACCGCTCCACCGACCGCCCCACGGGGCGGAACCCCCGTACACCCCCGGACTTCCGGAAAGGAACCCCGTTGAGCACCACCGCCGACTCCCCCCAGCAGGCCGGTCCACGCCAGTGGCTGGGGCTGGCCGTACTGGCGCTGCCCACCCTCCTGCTCTCCATCGACGTGAGCGTGCTGCACCTGGCCGTACCGCACATCAGTGAGGCCCTGGCCCCCTCGGCCTCCCAGATGCTGTGGATCATCGACATCTACGGCTTCCTGATCGCCGGCTTCCTGGTCACCATGGGCACCCTCGGCGACCGCATCGGCCGGCGCCGACTGCTGCTGATCGGCGCGGCCGCCTTCGGGGTGGCCTCGGTGGTCGCCGCCTGGACCAGCGACCCGGCCGCGCTGATCGCGGCCCGGGCGGCGCTCGGGGTGGCCGGCGCGACGCTGATGCCCTCCACGCTGGCGCTGATCACCACGATGTTCCCCGACCCCCGCCAGCGCGGGATGGCCATCGCGGTGTGGGTGACGATGTTCTCGGTCGGCATCGCGCTCGGCCCGGTGGTCGGCGGCGCCATGCTGGAGTACTTCTGGTGGGGCTCGGTCTTCCTGCTGGCCATCCCGATCATGGCGCTGCTGCTGATCGCCGGCCCGGTGCTGCTGCCGGAGTACCGCGACGAGAACGCCGGCCGTCTCGACCTGGCCAGCGTGCTGCTGTCGCTCGGCGCGATCCTGCCGGTGATCTACGGGCTCAAGGAGATCGCCAAGGGCGGGGCGGGCGTGCTGCCGGTGCTGGCCCTGGTGGTCGGCCTGGCCGTGGCGGGCGCCTTCGTCCGGCGCCAGCGCACGCTGGCCAGCCCGCTGCTGGACTTCCGGCTGTTCGCCGGCCCCACCTTCCGCACCGCGCTGGCCACCCTGCTGGTCAGCATGCTGGTGGCGGGCGGCACCTACCTGTTCGTCACCCAGTACCTCCAGCTCGTCGGCGACCTGTCGCCCATGACGGCGGGCCTCTACCTGCTGCCGGCGGCCTTCGCGCTGATCGTCACCTCGGTGGTCTCCCCGATCGCCGCGGCCAAGGTGCGGCCCGCGTACGTCGTCGCGGCCGGTCTGGCGGTGTCGGCGCTGGGCCACGTCATGCTGGCGACGGCCGACAGCACCTCCGGCATCGCCCAGGTGGTCACCGGCTTCGCCTTCGTCTACGCGGGCGGCGGCCCGCTGGTGGCCCTCGGCACGGACATCGTGGTCGGCTCGGCCCCGCCGGAGCAGGCCGGTGCGGCCTCGGCCCTCTCGGAGACCAGCACCGAGCTGGGCATGGCGCTCGGCGTGGCGCTGCTCGGCAGCCTCGGTGCGGCCGTCTACCGGGCCGGGGTGGAGGTGCCCGGCGGGGTGTCCGACGACGCGGCCGGCACGCTCGCCGGGGCGGTGGAGGCGGCCAAGGGCCTGCCCGCCGATGCGGCGGGCGCGTTCCTGGACTCCGCCCGGGCCGCGTTCACCGACGGCATGAACGTCATCGGCGGGATCGGGGCCGTGCTGGCAATCGCCAGCGCGGTGCTGGTGGTCCTGGTGATCAAGGCCCCGCCGGCGGGGGCCGGGGCGGAGGAGGAGGCCGGCGCGGAGCCGGTGGTGGCCGCGGTGGAGTAGCGCCGGTCGGCGGCGCAGCCGCAGCGCCCGACGGCCGGTCCGGGACGGGACCGGCCGTCGGCGCATGTCCGGACGCCGTCCGCCGTGCCGTGTCCGGCGAGGGCCGCCACCGACCGTGTTGACATACCGACGGTACGCAAATAGGTTCAGTTGACATACCGTTGGTACGTGAATGGGGATGCCGTCCATGCTGGCCAGCTTCCGTCCGGTGATCTGTACGTCCCGCCTCGACGAGACCCGCGCGTTCTACGCCGGGCGCTTCGGCTTCGAGACGGTGCGCGAGGCGCCCTGGTGTCTCGTCCTCGGCCGCCCCGCCCCCCGGCCCGTCGAACTCACCCTCGTGGACCCGTCCCACCCGGAGGCGCCCGAGGAGTGGAAGCGGCCGGTGCGCGCGGTGCGGATCGTCCTGGAGGCGGACACCGGGGGCGGGCGAACGGTCGTGGACCCCAACGGCGTCCGCGTCGACGTCGTACCGACAACTGCGAGGGACCCAAGGGGAGAGGTGCCATGGCAGGAAGAATCGATCCCGACACGGCGGCCGCGGTGATGCGCGCGGCGGGCCTGGAGCCGTTGGAGCCCTACCCGGGCGCCAACGTGGCCTGGAACTGCCGCTGCACCGCCGGCGCCCACCGCGTCGCGCCCACCTTCACCCTGGTGCGCACCGGCCGGAGCGCCGGCTGCCGCGAGTGCGGGCGCACCGCCGCCGGCCGCCGGCGCCGCGCGGCCGGACAGGAGCGTGCGGAGGCGGACATGCGGGCGGCCGGCTACGAGCCGCTCGACCCCTACCCGGGCGCCCGGGTGCGCTGGCGCTGCCGCCACCTGCCCTGCGGCCGGACCGTCCACCCCCGGCTGTTCAAGATCCGTGCGGGCGGCGGGGGTTGCCTCACCTGCGCGGGCCGCGCCCCGGTGGACCCGGCCGCCGCGGTGGCCGAGATGCGCGCGGTCGGCATGGAGCCGCTGGAGCCCTTCCCCGGCCGGGTGCGCGACCAGTGGCGCTGCCGCTGCACCCGGTGCGGCCACATCGGCACCCCGATGCTCAACAACATCCGCCGCGGCCAAGGCGGTTGCTACCCCTGCGCGCACCGCCACCGGCAGCCGTCCCGGCTCACCGCGCGCGCAGCGCCTCAAGCAGTCGGGTGAGCGCCCGGACGGTGTCCGCCAGGTCGTCGGGGCCGCCCGAGGCCGCCAGCCACAGGGCCGCCTCGTTCATCGCACCCGACAGCAGGTGGGTGAGCGGCGCGGCCGGCTGGGCGGGGATCGTCCCCTCGGCGATCAGCACGGCGAGCACATCGGCCAGGTGCCGGCCGGAGGTGGCCTCGTTCATGGCCCGCCACTCGCTCCAGCCCAGCACGGCAGGCCCGTCGACCAGCAGGATGCGCTGGACCGACGGGTCGGTGGAGGTGCTGAGGAAGGCCTCGCACCCGGCGACCAGCTGCTCCCACGGCTCCTCCCGGGCGTCCGCGGTCACCGCGATCCGCTCGGCCACCTCCTGCTGCACCTGCTCCAGCACGGTGCGGAACAACGCGGTCTTGCTGTCGAAGTGGTGGTACAGCGCGCCCTTGGTCACCCCGGCCGCCGCCACGATCTCCGCCAGCCCCACGGCGCCGTACCCCTCCGTCGAGAACAGCCGCCTGCTCTCGCGCAGCAGCGACTGCCGGGTCTGCTCCCGCTGCCGGGCCCGCACTCCCTGCGCCATCGTGGCCCCCTGTCCTTGACGTACTGAAGGTATGCCAACAAGGTACCGGCCCGACACCCCTCCCACCGGCCCCGGTCACCCGACATCCCCCGCACCGCTTCTGTCGGGTCACCGGGGCCGGTGGCGCCGCAGGATGGGGGCATGGACGACACGACCTTGACCTCCCGCTTCCTCCGCGACGGCTTCGTGAAGCTGGAGGGCGCCGTCGCGCCCCGGGTGGCCGCCGACTGCGAGCGGCTGCTGTGGCGCGAGACGGGCTGCGACCCGGACGACCCGGCGACCTGGACCCAGCCCGTCCGCCGGGTGGGCGGCCTGGCCCAGGGCCCGTTCGCCGCCGCCCCCAACTCCCCGGCGCTGCACCACGCGTACGACCTGCTGGTCGGTGCCGGGCGCTGGGAGCCGCGCTACTCGCTCGGCACCTTCCCGCTGCGCTTCCCGCACCCGGAGGAGCCGGACGACGCGGGCTGGCACATCGAGGGGAGCTACCTGCCGGCCGGCGAGACCTGGTACTTCACGAACCTGCGCTCCCGGGACCGGGCGCTGCTGATGCTGTTCCTGTTCAGCGAGGTCGGCGAGGAGGACGCCCCGACCCGGATCAGGGTCGGCTCGCACCTCGACGCGCCGAAGGTGCTGGCGGAGTACGGGGAGGACGGCGCGAGCGGGTTGGCGCTCGCCCCCGCCCTGGTGGCCGCCTCCGACCACCGGCCGCTCGCCTTCGCCACCGGCTCCCCGGGCGACGTCTACCTGTGCCACCCGTTCCTGGTGCACGCGGCGCAGCCGCACCACGGGCTGCGGCCGCGCTTCATGGCTCAGCCGCCGCTGATGCCGGCCGCACCGTACGAGCTGGAGCGGGCCGACGGCGCCTACTCGCCGGTGGAGCTCGCGATCCGCCGGGGCCTGGGGCTGTCCTAGGGTGTGTCTGACACACCCTGGCGGGCCACCCGGTTCAGGACGCGGGGGTGGGCGCACGGGCGCTGAACTAGTCCTGGAAGACCACTTCCGGATTGTCCGCCGAGGGGCCGTCCAGCAGCGGGCTGGGGATCCCCTCCAGCGTCCGGTCGAAGAACGCCGTCACGTACGCGCGGGTGATCGCCACCCCGCGCTCCGGGGAGAGGGGCGGCGTCGGGAACCCGGCCTGCTCCTGGATCAGGTCCAGGTCGGAGAAGCTGAAGTGGTCGGCGCCGGCGACCGTCAGCCACTTCTTGTAGCCGCCGAGGGCCGCCCAGGCCTCCCCCCACGTGGTGTCGGTGCCGCTGGGCGAGTGGCTGTCGGTGATGCCCAGCATGAGGAACGGCCGGTCGATCCGGCCGGGCGCCGGGGCCGGTTTGAAGGCGCCGTCCAGGTTCACCCCGGCCCGTATGCGCGGGTCGGCGACCATCGTGTCGGCGGCCGCCGCTCCACCGATGGAGTGTCCGGCCATGCCGATCTGGTGCTTGTCGATGAGGTGCGCCAGGGGCCACGCGGTGTTGCCGTGCGTCAACCGGTCGATCACGAAGGACGCGTCCAGCGCACGGTTGGCGGGGACGGCGTCGACCTTCGTCGGGTCACCGCAGATCGCGCACGGCGGTGTCCGGCCGTTCGCCAGCGTCTCACCGCTGTCCCCGTTGGTGTCGCCGACGAGCGCGACGACGTAACCGTGGCTGGCCAGCTCGGTCGCGAGCGAGGTGAGCGTCATGCGCGGGTTCTCGAACGCGGGGGAGAGGACCACCAGCGGATGCTTGCCGCGCTGCGGCCGCGCGCCGTCGAAGGCGTGGGTGGTGACGCTGGAAAGGGTCTGCGGGGTGACGCCGGAGCTCGCCGGCACGTTCCGGCGCTGGAGGATCCCGGCTGCCTCGGCGAGGGTCGTGTAAGGGGCCGGAGTGCCGGTCCCGGGGACGGCCGGGTAGACCATCGTGACGGCCAGTTGGCGGGGGCCGGACGACGGCACCCACGGGTCGGGACGGTTCTCGTCGGTGAGGTGGATGACGTCCTCGCCGGCGGCGTAGGGGCCGGTCGGGGCGGGGAGTGCGCCTTGGAAGGTCCGCGTGGTCGCCGGTGTGGCCGACGGCGTGGTCGACGGCGCCGTCGTGGCGGCGAACCCGGCGCCGGTTCCGGTGACGAGGGCGGCGAGCGCCAACGCCGCGACAGCGCCCGTTCGGTGATTGCGTTTCATGGGAGGGACGCTAGGTCCCGCGGCTCCGGATCGGATCAACCCGCAGAGGCAACCGTCCTGTTGTCGCTCGTAGCCCCCGTGGGGTACCGGATTCATACGCCAGTACTACGGTCGCCCGGTCCCCCGGCCGGTCACGCCTCGACGGGCACCCCGAACCGGATCGAGTAGCGCTGCTCCAGCTCGGCGACCCGCCCGGGCAGCGCGTCGCGCACCCGGGCCAGCTCGGCCCCGTGCTCCCGGACGAAGGTGTCCCGCAGTGCGGCGCGCAGCGGCTCGCGGGCCGCCTCGACCGGCCGCATGCAGCGGGCGTAGGCCGCGCCGAGGCGGCGGTCCTCGGCGCGGGCGGCCTCCTCGGTCGGGGCGCTCTGGAGGGCGCGGTCCACCTGGTCGAAGAAGTGCTGCTCGCCGTCGGCCCGGACGCCCTGCCCGGACAGGCAGTCCGGCAGCTCCCGTCGGGCGGCGAGCACCGCTTCGTCCCGTTCCAGGACGGCGAGGCCGGTGAGCCAGGCGGACTGCAAGGGCCCGTAGCCGGAGCGCAGGTGGTCGGAGGCGGTCGCGCCCTCCCGGTCGCAGCGCTGCTGGGCGGCCGGGTCGGCGGACGCCGAGGACGTCCCGGACATCGGTGCCGGGGCGGTCGGGACGGTGCTCGGGCTGAACCCGTGGCGGGCGATGTGGGCCAGGTCGGGGATCTCGAACTGACGGATGAACATCGGGGGCGGGGCGTCGGGCACCTGGACGCGGGCGGTTGCCAGGCAGTCGCGCATCGCCCGGTCCCGGACCAGGGCGGTGAAGCCGTCGAGCCCCTGGGTGAGCCGGGTGTCCACGCCGGTGGCCGGCAGCAGCATCGGGGTGAGGTCCGTCGGCAACCGGTAGTCCACGGCGGCCCGTTCGGCGGAGGGCGGCGCGATGGCGGCCGTGGCTCCCGGGCCGGCGGCCGAGCATCCGGTCGTCAGGGCCAGGGCGGCGCAGAGCAGTCCGGCCGCCGGGTGCGGGGCGGTGGTGCGGCGCGGACGCCGGTGGACGCGGGGCATGGGCGGAGGACTCCGGCGGGGCAGGGGGGAGGACGGGACCGGTGATGGGCGCGAAAGCACCGTGGCCCCCGCCCGCTTTCCGGGCGGGGGCCACGGGGGGGCGTCAGTGCACGACGACGAGCTGGTCACCCGGGTTGCGGCTGATCACGGTGAACTGGGTGCCGGGGCTCAGGTCGGTGATCAGGGTGTTGGCGGGGTCGTTGATGTCGTGGGTCCCGTTGTCCAACTGGACGTAGCCGCGCGAGGCGCCGATCCAGCCACTGCCGGAGGACTTCCGGTAGTAGCCGGCGTAGCCGGAGTACTTGCCCCACGGGTTGTTCGACCAGGAGACGTTGACGTCGTGGCACGGGGAGTTGGACTTGGTGAGGACCGTGACGTTGTTCAACGTGGTGCCCTGGCTGGTGATGCTGTTGGGCACGCAGCCGGCGGCCGAGGCGGCGGGCGCCAGCACGACCACCGAGGTGGCGGCGGTGCCGGCCACGGCGAGGGCGGCAAGGAACTTCTTCATGAAATGACTCCCCAGGGGAACGACACGGGCGGCGGAAATCCCGGCAGGGGCCGCCCAAAGCGCCGCAAGGTTATCCCGGGAAATCACCCGGACCTGCACGATCATCTGCTTTACGGCGTCTTTGCCTCATCTTGTGATCGTATTGAAATAGTTTCGGAAGTGTATTCAGCCCGCCACGCTCGCGACCCTGGACACCGGGTGCGACGGCCCGGCGGGCGAGCGGATCCGCACGTTCGGCGAGCTCGGCGCCGCGATCGTGGCGGAGGCCGAACGGCTGCTGGCCGGCCCCTGGCCGCCGCACGGACCGCGCTGACGGCCTCCCGGCGGAAGTGTCCGGTCAACGTCGGGTGAACGTCGTGGCCGGTCCGTACGGGCCGCGGTGAGGATGGACCCCGCGCCGGCGACGGCGATTCCTACCGACTGGGGGGCAACGAATGAGGTACCGGTACACGGCCGTGCTCGGTGTGGCGGCCGCACTCGTCACGGTGATCGGCGCGTCGGGAACGGCGAACGCCTACTACAACCAGGACAACCTGGTCATCGGCAGCGTCAAGTTCATCGATCACCACCTCGGGAGCGTGTACGGCAGCTACGAGCTGAGCTCGACCACCTACAGCACCGGCGCGGCCAACCTCCGCTGGAAGGTCGCGTCCGCCGCGCCCGACACGGGTTACCCGAACGTCCAGCTCCGCAACGACAGCAGCGGGCGCTGCATGCGGGCGATGAGCTCCGGCACGGTCCAGATGAAGTCCTGCGACGACAAGGACTCCTACCAGATCTGGGCGATGACCAACGGCGCGTACGGCACCCAGTTCTTCAACTTCGCCGTGCGTTCCTGCCTGGACAACGGCAACAACAGCCCCTACCTCTTCCACGAGGAGGGCTGCAACAGCAACAACCCGTACCAGAGCTGGTACCTGACGCGGTAGCGCGCGGGCCGGAACCGGAAAGCAACCAGAGCAACCACCGACAACACCAGGAGACACCGATGATCACGAAGCGCACCGCCGTCCGCCTCGGCGCCGTCGCCACCGTCGCCGCGGTCGGCTTGGGCCTCAGCACCGGGATCGCGTCGGCCGACACCACCTACCCGGCCAACGTCCCCGGTTGTGCCGGGGGCATGGTGGTCTCGTTCTACAGCGGGCACGACCACGTACAGGGCTACGCGATCTCCACCGGGGGCAACGCGTGCAGCGTGGTGCTCTCGCAGTCCAACGGCGGGAGCTCCAGCAACTGGACCAACATCCCTCACGACACGGCCTGGACCGACACCCTGCTGGACGCCGGGATCACCTCGCACGTCGTGGTGTGCAACGGCGACACCGGCCGATGTGCCACCAGCGCCTCGTACTGACCGGTGCCGTTTCCGACCGCCCGGCCCGCGGGGCCGGGCGGTCGGCCGCGTCTCACCTCGTGATGTCGCCGTCCGGCAGGTCCTGGACGGTGACCTTCCCGCGCGGCTGGCCCAGCAGGCGGGCCACCGCGTCGCCGATCCCCTGCGCGTCGCCGGTCGGCCCGGGCGGGGCCGTGTCGGTGTAGCGCTCGACGGCCTTCCGGAAGTACGACGGGTTCCAGGCCCCGACGGCCCCGCTGACGTCGACGGACTGCACCGGCCGGTGGCCGACGGCCCGCCTGATGACGGGGAGGATCTCGTCCGAGCTGTACTTCCCCGGGACCTGGAACAGGCTCGCATGGCCACCGACCTTGCCGCCGTCCCGCAGCAGGACGGTGACGACCAGGCAGCTGGTCACCGACGGGTAGGTGATCGTCCCCCGCGGACCCACCTCGCCGACCTCGCCCTCCGTGATCCGGACGGAGGTCGCGGAGGTCGCGGCGGCGGACGCCGCGGGTTGCCCGGGCGACGGCGCACCGGCCTGCGCGGCGTCGGCCCCGCCGGCCGTGCAGACCGCCAGCACCATCGCCGCTCCGACGGCCAGCCCCGCCCTTGCCACGCCCCGCCCGGACCTCACCAACACCATGACCCCACATCCCGGAGAACCGGCCTGCGCCCAGCCGCGCAGGCACGCGGCCACACATGCTTCCGAGGACGAACGATCCCGTCAACTCGATGCCCCCGGCGGCGCCCACCGTCGTGAACCACCACCGACCCCGCTGCCACCGCCCGTTCCGGCGCCAGTGCGGCCGCTGACGCCGAGGAGGGCACGGTCAGTCGGTGGCCCGGGCGGCGGCCGGCAGTGGTTCGACCCCGACGACCCGGCGGATCCGGGTGGGCTCGACGAACACGGTGACCCGCCGCTCGCCGGGGATGCGCCAGCCGTACTCCTCGACGCCGAGGTACTTGCGGGCGAGACGGTCCATCTGCCGGTCGGCCTGCTCGCCGGTCACGAACTCGACGGCCCGGCCGTGGATCTGGACCCGGTCGTACGGATCGGCCGGGTCGGAGGAGGAGAGGCAGACCCGGGGGTCGTGGCGCAGGTTGCGCTCCTTGATCCGGCCGACGGAGGTGTTGAAGTACACCCGCTCGCCCTCCAGACCGACCCACATCGGCGTGACGTGCGGAGCACCGTCCACCCCGGTCGTCGCCACGAACCAGATCCACGGCTGCGCCAGCCGCGCCCGGAGGTCCTCCGTCCAGATGTCCACCGGCCGTCCTCTCTCGTCGTTCCGCGGCGGCCCCTGACGGGTGCCGCCCGTCTGATGCCGCCTCAGCGTAGCGAGCCTCTCGCGCTGGAACGGGAAGTCGACCGGGCCGACTTCCCGTTCCAGTACCGGGCGGTACAGTGCGATTCGGTGCGACGGCCCCGCGCGGTCGGCCACCAGGTGGATCGGGGGAGGGACGGGATGGACGGACGCACGGTCGTCCTCAACGAGTTGGCGCAGGGCGTCCGGCCGCTCGGTGAGGGCCTGAGCTGGTTCGAGGGCCTGGCCGACGCCGAGCAGTGCGAAGTCCTGCGCATGCTGGCGGAGTTCTGCCTCCAGGCCCGGGCCACCGGCGAGGACGGCCCGGAGAGCATCCGCCGGGCCGGGATCAGGCCCACCCACACCCCGGCCGTCCTGCTCGTGCGCGGGCGCATCGGCGAGCAGCTGGTGAAGATCGCCGACCTTCCGCAGGACGAACGGGCCAAGGCGTTCCGGCTGCTGGTGGCGCTCCTCGGTGTCGCCGACGAGCGTCGGCGGGCCGTCTTCTGCGCGGGCGGGTGTGGGCACGCCTGGCACCACGTGGGAACCTGACTCCGGCCGCGACCCCGACTCCGGCCGCGACCCCGACCCCGACCCCGACTCCGACCCCGGCCGCGAGGAGCCCGGCGGTTTCGGGACGATGGCGGGGTGGCCACTTCGCCGAGAGCGCACGGATTGCGCCGTTCGGGTGAGCGCGGGGTTCGGCGGGGCGGCCCGGTGGGCAGAGCCTGCGACATGACGACACCCGGGATCACCCGCCGCCACCGCCGCCGTTCCACCGCGCCCGCGTCCGCCGCCCAGGCCCGGCCCGTGCGGCAGCCGGTCCCGGCTCCGCCGGTCGGCCGGTGCTGCCGCACGTGGTCCAGCGAACACCTCACCCGGAGCGGCCGGGCCGTCCGCACCACCTGGCACGAGCCCGCCTGCCGGTCCTGGCACACCACCGCGTGACGGGCGGTGGCCGTGCCGGGGGAGCGGCCGCTGCCCGGCCCGCCGTGCCGAACGCCGGGGGCGATCTACCATGAGAGGCGAGGTCCGCTGCGGCCCGTACCTTCCCTCGCTGAAACGGTAGGGAGGCCGGCATGGAGTTCGAGGCCGGATCCAGAGGTGGGGGCGGGGGCGGGGGCGGAGCGCGCTATCTGCCGATCGCCGAGCACGGGTTGATCGGTGACCTCCGTACGGCCGCGCTGGTGGGGACGGACGGCACCATCGACTGGTACTGCTGCCCGCGGTTCGACGCGCCCAGCGTGTTCGGGTCCATCCTGGACGCCGAGCGGGGCGGCTCCTTCGAGCTGGCCGCCGACGTGCCGGCCCGGACCCGGCAGTTCTACTTCCCCGACACCAATGTGCTGATCACGCGGTTCTACGCGGCCGACGGCGTGGCGGAGATCCAGGACTTCATGCCGGTCGTCGACGAGTCCCGCGAGGCCTCCCGGCACCGGCTGATCCGGCGGGTGGTGTGCGTACGCGGGACGCTGCCGTTCGCGGCCCGGATCGCGCCCCGCTTCGGTTACGGAGCGGAGCCGCACACGGTGCGGGTGCGGGCGGGCGAGGCCGTCTTCGAGGCCCCGTCGATGGCCCTGGCGCTGACGTCGACCGTGCCGCTGGAGGGCGACGGCCGGGACGTCCGCTCGCACTTCAAGCTCCTGGAGGGCGAGTCCGTGGTGTTCGCGCTGGACCGGATCGGTGAGGACGTCCGCCCGCGGGCGTGTCCGCACGCCGAGGCCGAGGCGCAGTTCGAGGCGACCGTCCGGTTCTGGTGCGACTGGCTGAGCCACTCGCGCTACCGCGGCCGCTGGCGGGAGATGGTGCTCCGCTCCGCGCTGCTGTTGAAGCTGCTCACCTACGCGCCGACCGGCGCGATCGTGGCCGCGCCGACGACCAGCCTGCCCGAGCGGATCGGCGGCGAACGCAACTGGGACTACCGGTACGTGTGGGTGCGCGACGCGGCCTTCTGCGTCTACGCCATGCTCCGCCTGGGCTTCACCTCGGAGGCCGAGGCGTTCATGGCCTTCCTGTCCGAGCGCGGCATCATGCGGGGCGCCGGCCCGTCCGGCCCGCTGCAGATCATGTACGGCATCGACGGGCGCAAGGACCTTCCCGAGTCCGAACTGGACCACCTCGAAGGGCACCTGGGCTCGGCGCCGGTACGGGTCGGGAACGGCGCCACCCACCAGCTCCAACTGGACATCTACGGGGCGCTGATCGACTCCGTCTACCTGTACGACAAGTGGGGGCAGCCGATCAGCAGCGACCACTGGGACGAGGTCGGCGCCGTCGTGGACTGGCTCTGCGACCACTGGGACCAGCCCGACGAGGGCATCTGGGAGACCAGGGGCGGCCGGCGGGACTTCGTCTACTCGCGGCTGATGTGCTGGGTCGCGATCGAGCGGGCGATCCGGATGGCCAACCGGCGGGGCCTGCCCGCGGACCTCGGCCGCTGGCTGCGGAACCGGGACGCGATCTACCGGCAGATCATGCGGGAGGGCTGGTCCGCCGAACGCGGCGCGTTCGTCCAGTCCCTGGGCGCCGACGTCCTGGACGCCTCGGTGCTGATGATGCCGATGGCCAAGTTCGTCTCGCCCACCGACCCCAAGTGGCTGGCGACCCTGGACGCGCTCACCCGGGACCTGGTCTCCGACTCCCTGGTCTACCGCTACGACCCGGCGGCCAGCCCGGACGGCCTGCACGGCACCGAGGGCACCTTCTCGATCTGCTCCTTCTGGTACGTCGAGGCACTCACCCGGGCCGGCCGCCTGGAGGAGGCCCGGCTGGCCTTCGAGAAGATGCTCACCTACGGCAACCACCTCGGCCTCTACGCCGAGGAGATCGGCCGCACCGGCGAGCAACTCGGCAACTTCCCCCAGGCGTTCACCCACCTGTCACTGATCAGCGCGGCCTTCAACCTCGACCGCGCCCTCGGCTGAGCCGGGCGACGGAGCGTGGGATCCCGGATTCCGTGTCCCCGGGTGACCTCGGCCTCCTGATCGTCGGGGCGGAGGAGGGCCGGCCGGCTGGTTGGTGTGCGGGGCCGACGGAACCAGGTAACGTCTTCCTCGTGTGCTTCCAGACGCCGATCTACGAGTGAGCGCGTGATGGGCCCCTGCTGACGTCCTTCGACGTCGCCGCCCGTCCCCCACCGATGAATCCGTAGACCGCTTCACTTCACTTCACCACCGGGAGAACCCAAGACCGTGAGCAAGAACATCAACAATCCCGTGGGCATGGGCGGCGGCCAGCGCAAGAGGCTGTCCCGCGCCGAACGGCAGAACAACGGCCCGCACCGCAACCTCGACCGCCAGGGTGCAGCCGACCAGAAGGCCGAGCTGGTGCGCAAGATGCGCGAGAAGGCAGGAACGGCCGAGGGCGCCGAGCGGGCGGACGGCGACACCGCACAGGGCTGACGCACCACCGCAGCGCGCCGCTGCAGCGCGGCACCGCACAGGGCTGACGCACCGCCGCAGCGCGGCACCGCACGGGGCAGGGCTCCGGTACGGCGAAGGGGTCCCACCGACCGGTGGGACCCCTTCGCGTAGGCGGGTCAGCCCGCTGCCCCCGCCGCCGGCCGGACGGCGACCGCGTCGATCTCGAAGAGCATCCCCGGCAGGGCGAGCGAGGCGACCCCGCTGAGCGTCTGCGCGGGCAGCCGGTCGCCCCAGGCCCCGGCCAGGGCGCTGCCGAGGACGGCCAGCTTCTCCAGGTCGTGGTCGACGACGTACGAGCCGAGCCGGACCACGTGCTCGAAGCCGAGGCCGACCCCGGCGAGCGCGGTGCGCAGGTTGGCGAGGGCGAGCTCCACCTGGGCGGCGAAGTCGCCGGGCACGACCTGGCCGCCGGCGTCGGAGGCGTACTGGCCGCCGATGAACACCGGTTCGCCGGGCGCGGAGGCGGCGTGGCTGTAGCCGAACGGCGTCGGGTCGTGCAGGCCGGGCGGGTTGGTGATGGTGCGGGTGTCGGTCACGGGGTTCCTTCCCTGGTGTCGGGCCGAGCTGGGTGCCGGGGCGGTCTACGGCTCGGACCGGGCGGCTTCCTCCCGGGCGTCGCGCCAACTCGGCGACTCCAGGAAGTGGTTGTCGAAGAGGTCCTGCTTGGCGAGGAGTTCCTCGACCGTCGCCTCGCCCGCGCGGATCCGCTCCAGCAGGCGGAAGTAGTCGAAGCGCTCCACCCCGGGGGTGATCACGATCAGCAGGTCCGCCCCGGAGTCCGGAGCCGCCGCGAAGGCGTGCGGCAGATGGGGCGGCACCACCACGAGGTCGCCGCTGCGGGCGGTGACCACCTCGTTCCCGACCAGCACCTGGGCCGAGCCGTCGACGACGAAGAACAGCTCCGAGGAGCCCCCGTGGTAGTGCGGAGTGGCGCCGTCCTTGCCGCGCCCCAGTGTGACGCGCAGGGTGCTCAGGGCGCCGCCGGTGGCGCTGGAGTCCGCCAGCAGCCGCCCCTTGCCGCCGAGCATTCCGACGGTCTCGGCTTCGTCGCCCCGCACCACCACGGCTTCCGGTCCGATCAACGTCATTGGCCTCTCCCCACAGTGCGTGCTCAGATAGTTCTCTGGCTGATAGTACTACGTCTAACTATCTCGCACCGAAGTAATATGCCCCCATGGATCACGTGGACGTCATGCTCGACCAGTGGGGCCGGGAGCGCCCGGACCTCGACCTGGCGGCGGTCGGCATCGTCGGCCGCCTCGGCCGCTTCGCGCTGCTCGCGGGCCGGGTCGTCGAAGAGGTGTTCAAGCACCACGGCCTCCAGCGCGGCGAGTTCGACGTTCTCGCCACCCTGCGCCGCTCCGGCGCGCCGTACGAACTGATGCCTTCCGAACTCGCCGCGCTGCTGCTGATGTCACGGGCCGGCATGACCAGCCGGATCGACCGGCTGGAATCGGCGGGCCTGGTGGAACGCCGCACCGACCCGGCGGACCGGCGCAGCGTCCGCATCGCCCTCACGGCGGCCGGACGCGCCCTCGTGGACGCCGCCTTCACCGACCACGCGGCCAACGAGACCACGCTGCTCTCCGCCCTCTCGGGCGAGGAGCGGGCCGCCCTGGACATGATCCTGCGCAAGCTGCTCGCCGACGTCGAGGGCGCGGAGAGTCCGGCGCCCTGACGGCCCGTGCCGTCCGTGACGACTACCGCGCCTCGACGTACTCCGCTTCCGTCGCGGCGGTGGCCACGGCCGTCGGCCGGGCGGCGATCGGCCTGCCCGGCCGGCGCCCCCCGTCCGGGACCCTCGCGCCGCGCATCACCAGCGCGTCAGGAGGGGGACGGCTCCAACTCCCCCGCGAAGACGATGACCTGGTCGATGAGGCTCCGTCGCAGATGGACGACGTCCGTCCCCGCCAGGCGGGGGCCGCCGTCCGGGGTGGTGAAGACCCACCGGTACCGGGCCCACTCGTCCGGCATGTCCACCTCCGAGCAGCGCGCCATCGTGCCGGTCCCCGCCGGGTGGCGCCGGAGGTCCAGTACGAACCGCTCGACCGCCGCGATTCCCTCGCTGCGACCCAGTGGCCCCCAGAAGACCACGTCCGAGGTCAGCGCCTGGGAGAGGAGGGCGGTGACATAGCTGTCGTCCGAGGCGTTGAACGCGGAGATGAAGGTGTCGATCGCGGAGCGTGCCGTCTCTTCCTGCATCCCCCAGTCATACCAGCTGTTGCCCGGGCGTTCGTCCCGCGAGCCGCTTTCCGATCACGGTTGGGCGTCCCGCACGAGACGGAGGGTGCGGGAGGGGGTGGTGGTGCGGTTCAGGTCAGTTCAGGCCAGTGAGTGACATGTTCACGACAGTAGCGTGATCTCTCCGTCACTGTACGTGCCAGTACCGTCATGCTGTTCCTACGGAGACGAACGGCCCGCCGTCGTCTCCGGTGGCGCGGCCGCGCGATCGAGTGGCTGCCCTCCCATCCCGCCGGCGAGTGCTGTGCCGTCCGTCGCGGCCACGGCTGACGAGTAGCCGCTGCGGGTCTCAACGTCCTTATTCGTAAAGGGGATCGACTCATGCTGCCCACCATGTCGCAGGACGCCCGGGAGACCTTCCTCGCCGACCGCCGGGTCGGGGTGCTGAGCGTCGCGGACCCCAGAGAAGGCGACCGGGCGCCCCTGTGCGTGCCGGTCTGGTACGGCTACGAGCCCGGGGGCGAGGTCCTCGTCCAGACGGGGCGCGAGACGGTCAAGGGCCGACTCCTGCGCGCCGCCGGCCGGTTCAGCCTCTGCGTGCAGGACGAGCGGCGGCCCTACCGGTACGTGAGCGTCGAAGGGCCGGTCGTCGCCGTCGAGGACCCGGTGCCGCCGGCCGTCCGGGACGCCCTGGCGCACCGCTACCTGGACCCGGACGAGGCCCGCGGCTACCTCGCCGCCACCGCCGACCAGCTCAAGGACGACATCCTGTTCCGGCTTCGCCCGCAGCGCTGGCGGACCGCCGACTTCTCGGCCTTCGCCGCCGACTTCACCGAGCCCGCCGAACCGGCGGCCGCCCCCGCCGCCCCCGCCGCCGACAGCGCGGACTGACCTGGCGTGCCGTCGGCACCGGCCCGCAGCCGCGGCCGACGGAGCCACCTCCTGAGAAGGATCCATGACCGACATCGACGTTTCGTCACGCCCGCCCCACCTCCCTGCCCCCCGCCCCGCGGCCCGCGCCTCCCGCGCCGACCGGCCGCAGGACCTCACCCTGCCGGAGCTCTTCGCCCGGCAGGCGGCCGCCCGCCCGGGCGCACCGGCCGTCCGCCACCGCGACCGCACCCTCGACTACGGCCAGGTGGACGCCGGATCGACCGCCCTGGCCGCCCGCCTCCTGGCCGCGGGCATCACCCCCGGCGAACCCGTCGGCGTGTGCGGCGGCCGCTCCCCGGAAGCGCTGATCGCCCTGCTGGGCATCCTCAAGGCCGGCTGCGCCTACGTCCCGCTGGACGACGACCTGCCCCCGGCCCGTCTGCGCGCCATGGCCGAGGACGCCGGACTGCGCGCCGCCGTCACTCT
Source organism: Kitasatospora sp. NPDC001309 (assembly GCF_042896295.1). Taxonomy (NCBI): domain Bacteria; kingdom Bacillati; phylum Actinomycetota; class Actinomycetes; order Kitasatosporales; family Streptomycetaceae; genus Kitasatospora; species Kitasatospora sp. NPDC001309. The sequence goes on from NZ_JBIAXC010000005.1 coordinate 228,180, forward strand.
GCCCGGCGCCGAACGTCCGGTCCGCGGCCTACGGGTGAGCATCCCGGTCGTCGAGGACGGGGACCGCGCACCGGCACCCGACCGGACCACGGGCGTCCCGTCCACCCCCGGAGACTGCGCCTACGTCGCCTTCACCTCCGGCACGACCGGCCGCCCCAAGCCGGTGGCGATCCCGCACCGGGGAGTCGCCCGCCTCGTCCTGGCCGACCGCGAACTGCCCCCGCCCGGGCCGGGCGACCGGATCCTGCACGGCTACGGCCTCTCCTCGGACGCCTCGACCATCGAGATCTGGGGCGCCCTGCTGACCGGCGCCTGCCTGGTGATCGCCAACCGCGAGGAACTCCTCTCGCCGACCGCGCTGGAACACCTGCTGCGCAGCCGGGGCGTCACCGTCGCCTACCTGACCACGAGCGTCTTCCACCTGCTCGCCCGGACCCGCCCCCAGGCGATGGCGGGCCTGCGGTTCGTCTCGGCCGGCGGCGAGGCGATGGACCCGCGCCTGGCGAACGCCGTCCTCGCCGCCTGCCCCGGCACCACCGTGGTCAACTTCTACGGCCCGACCGAGAACTCGGTGGTCTCCACCGCCCACGTCGTCCGCCCGCTGCCCGAGGACGCCGCCGGCGTCCCGATCGGCCGCCCGTACGCCGCCACCACCTGCCACGTGCTGCGCGCCGACGGCACGCCCGCGGCGCCGGGCGAGGAGGGCGAGCTGTACGTCGGCGGCGACGGGCTGGCCCTCGGCTACCCGGGCGACGAGCAGCTGACCGCGGAGCGGTTCGTCCGGCTGCCGCAGGTCGAACCCGGCGGCCGGCTCTACCGCACCGGCGACCGGGCCGTCCGCACCGCCGACGGCCTGCTGGAGTACCGCGGCCGCGCGGACCGCCAGGTCAAGCTGCGCGGCGCGCGGATAGAACTCGACGAGGTGGAGGCCCGGCTGCGCGCCCACCCCGCCGTGGCCGAGGCCGTCGTCGAGGCCGACAGCGACGCGCTGACCGCCTACATCACCCCCACCGCCCCGGGGGAGCCCCTGCCGCTGCCCGAGCTGCGCGGCTACTGCGCCCGCTGGCTGCCGCCGCAGGCCGTGCCCGCGCTGGTCGCCCTCGACCGCTTCCCGGTGACCAGCGGCGGCAAGGTGGACCGCAAAGCCCTCCGCGCCGTCGACGTCGGCCGCGCGGACATCCCGCCGCAGGAGCAGCCGGCCGAAGGGCTCGCCGCGATCCTCACCGGGATCTGGCAGCAGGTGCTGCGCACCCGGCCCGCCCCCGAGGACGACTTCTTCCACCTCGGCGGCGACTCCCTGCTCGCCTCCGAGGCCGTCACCCGCACCCTCGCCGCCCTCGGCCTCGACGCCGCACTCAGCTCCACCCTGATCCGGGCGCTGCTCACCGCCCCCACCCTCGCCCGCTTCACCGAGGCCGTCCGGGCCGCCCGCGACGGCTCCCCGAGCGGCGCCGGGGCCGGGGAGAGCACCGTCGACTTCGTCCGGGAGAGCGAACTCGGCTTCCGCCTGCCGCCCGCCCAGGGCCCCGCGCCCCGCCCCCGGGACCCGGAGCACGTGCTGCTCACCGGTGCCTCCGGCTTCGTCGGCGCCTTCCTGCTGACCACCCTGCTGCGCCGCACCGCCGCCCGGATCCACTGCCCCGTCCGCGCCGCGAGCCCCGCCCACGCCGAACAGCGGGTGCGCACCGCCCTCGCCCGCTACGGACTGCACCTCGACGAGGCCGACCGGCAGCGCCTGGAGTGCTTCCCCGCCGACCTCGCCGAGCCGGGCCTCGGACTGTCGGCCGAGCGGCGCGCCGACCTGGCGGCCCGGCTGGACCTGATCGTCCACAACGGCGCCCAGGTCAACTTCCTCTACCCGTACGAGCAGCTGCGCGCCCCCAATGTGGAGGGCACCCGGGAGATGGTCCGGCTCGCCGCTCCCCGCCGTGTCCCGGTCCACTTCCTGTCGACCGTCGCGGTCGTCGCCGGCGCCGGGGCCGCCGGGGTGCGCGACATCGCCGAGGACGCCCCGATGGCCCACGCCGACGGGCTCACCATGGGCTACGCCGAGAGCAAGTGGGTCGCCGAAGGGGTGCTGCGCCGAGCCGCCGAGCAGGGACTGCCGATGGCCGTCCACCGCCCGTACGAGGTGACGGGGGAGCAGGTGAGCGGGGTGAGCAACACCGAGACCGCGATCTGCTCGCTCTTCCGGACGATCGCCGAGACCGGGCTGGCCCCGGACATCGCCCTGCCGATGGACTTCGTCCCGGTCGACCACCTCGCCGAGGCCGTCGTCCACATCGCCACCCGGCGGGACGCCGACGGCCGCACCTACCACCTCACCAACCCCCGTCCCGCGATGCTGTCGGACGTCATCGACCGGATGCGCGCGGCCGGCTGCGCGGTGCGCACGCTGCCCTACCAGCGGTGGGTGGACGAGCTGGTGCGCCACGTCGCCGCGAACCCCACCAGCGCCACCGCGCCCTTCGTGTCGCTGTGCGTGGACCGCAGCCGCACCGCCGACATGTCCGTCAAGGAGCTCTACTTCGAGGGCACCTTCCCGGTGCTCGGCCGGCACAACGCCGAGGCCGCCCTGGCCGACAGCGGGCTGCACTGCCCGCCGGTCGACGCCGCCCTGCTGGACCGGTACCTGGAGTACTTCTTCGCCTCCGGCTACCTCCAGCGCCCCACCACCACCACCACCGGCGTCCGGGAGGGCACCCGATGACCGACACCGCCGCCCCCGCCCCGATCCCCGTCCCCGAGGTGACGCCCGGCACCGCCGGACCGCCCTGTGGCTACGCCCGGCTGCGCGCCGAACAGCCCGTCGTCCAGGCGCAGTTGCCCAACGGCGAGACCGCGTGGCTGCTCGCCCGCTACGCGGACGCCCGGGCCGCCTTCGCCGACCCGAGGCTGGTGCGGCCCCTGCTGTCCGCCTGGCCGCCCGTCGAGGGCGACGACGCGCCGCCGCCCTGCCTGCCGACCTTCCTGGAGATGCGGGGAGAGCACCACGAGCGGGTGCGGCGCGCCGTCCTGCCGCTGTTCGGCCGCGGGCGCCTGGAGTTCATGCGGCCCCGCATCCGCGCCATCGCGGAGGAACTGATCGACGCCATGACGGCCGACTCGCCCGACCGCACGGCCGACCTGGTGGCCGACTGCGTCGAACCGCTGCCGCTGCGCGTGCTGTGCGAGACCATCGGCCTCCCGCACGAGGACCGCGACCGCTACCTCCCGCACACCCTCACCCTGCTCAGCGCCGCCGGGCTGACCATGGACGAGATCCTCGCCGCGCTGTACGCCCTCCAGGACTACGCCTCCGAGCTGATCACCCGCAAGGAGGAGGAAGCGGGGGAACCGAAACAGGACGGGGACTACATCCGGCTGCTGCTCGCCGAGACCCGCCGCCCCGGCAGCGAGCTGGTCAGGGACGACGTGGTCAGCTTCGTGGTCACCATGCTGATGGCCGGCTACAAGACCAACATGCAGCACACCGGGAACGCCCTGCTCACCCTCCTCACCCACCCCGACCAGCTGCGCCGGCTGCGCGAGGAACCCGCCGGGATCGCCGGCGCCGTGGACGAACTGCTGCGCCACGTACCGCTGATGAACGCGATCAACATCCTCGTCGCGGAGGAGGACCTCACCCTCCACGGGCAGCTGATCCGGGCCGGGGACGCCGTCGTGCCGGTGCCCGCCTCCGCCAACCGCGACCCCGAGGCGTTCACCGACCCCGACCGCCTCGACCTCACCCGCACGCCCAACCCGCACCTCGCCTTCGGCCACGGCCCGCACGCCTGCACCGGTGCGCACCTGAGCCGGATGCAGCTGGCCGTGGTGATCCAGGTGCTGCTGGAGAGGCTGCCCGGCATCGAACTGGCCGAGCCCGCCGAGTCGCTGCCCTGGGACGAGACCACCCCGCTGCGTGCACCCGCCCGGCTGCCGGTGCGCTGGTGACGACGGCACCCCCGCCGCGCACCCCTGCTCCCGTACAGCCGCGCACCCCTGCTTCCGTAGAGAAAGGACCGCGCCGCATGAGCGCACCCCAGGCGCCCGCCACCACCGACGAGGTCCCGGACGGCATCCCGGACGTGGAGGCGCTGCCCCGCTACCCGTTCAGCACCGACGGCGACCGCCTCGCCCCCGAGCTGGACGAGCTGCGCAGCCGTTGCCCCGTCGCCCGGGTCAGGACCAACGCCGGTGGCGAGGCCTGGCTGGTCACCGGCTACGAGCTGGCCCGCGACGTCCTGCGGGACCGCGCCTTCGCCCGCTCCGTACTCGGCGAGGCCGACAGCCCGACCCAGGACGCCCCGATCCTGGCACCCGAACTGCTGGACGCCATGAACCACCTCCAGCAGGCCGGACTGCGCGACGAGGTGCTCGCCGCGCTCGGCCGCAACCAGCCCGAACTGCCCGCCGACTGGGTCGCCGAGGTGACGCGGGAGGGCCTGGAGCGGATGGTCGCCGAGGGCGTGCCGGGCGACCTCCAGCGCCACTTCGCCGAGTGGGTCGCCGCACAGTGCCTGTGCCGGCTGCTCGGTCTGCCCTTCGAGGACCGTGCGTGGCTCGCCGAGCGCGCCGACAAGGACCTCACCATGGCCACGTACTCGGACGAGGAACTGGCCGTCAACTGGGAGGAGATCCGCGCCTACATGGCGGCCTTCCTGGCCGCCCGCACCCCCGGGCAGCCGCGCGGCCTCGCCGACCGGCTCGCCGACCTGAACGCCGACCGGCCGTCCGAGGGGCCCGCCGGGCCGAAGGGGCTGAGCGACGAGCAACTGTCCAACATCGTCTCCGTGCTGTTCGTCAGCGGCTACGAGGACTTCGCCGGCTTCCTGGGCGTCGCCGCCGTCAACCTCCTCCAACACCCCGAGGCGATGGCGGAGTTGCGGGAGAGCCCGGAGGCGACACCCCGGCACGTGGAGGAACTGCTGCGGTGCAGCGTCGTCCTCGGCAACGCCATCCCGCGCTTCGTCACCGAGGACACCTCGCTGGGCGGCGAGCGGGTCAAGGCCGGCGAGCTGATCCTGCTCTCCCTGGACGCGGCGAACTACGACCCCGGCACCTTCGCCGACCCCGAGCGGTTCGAGCCCGCCCGCTCGCCCAATCCCCACCTGCGCTTCGGCCACGGCCGTCACCACTGCCCCGGCGCCCACCTGGTGCGGCGGCAGTCCGACACGGCCTTCCGGGTCCTGCTCCAGCGGTTCCCCGGGCTGCGCCTGGCGGTGCCGGTGGACGAGGTGCCGTGGCACCCGAACCGGATGGCCATCATGGCCGCCGCGATTCCGGTGACCTGGTGACCTGACCCCGCCCTGACCCTGCTCCGACCCCGCCCAGACCAGACCGGACCAGACCCGCGCCCCCTGCCCGCACACCGGGCCGGGGGCGCGGTCGTCGTCGCCCCCGGCGGCTCGCGTCGTCTCCCTTTCGCCTTGCTCATAACCTTTCAGAAAGGTTACCTCTCTCGCGTGTCCGACAGGCTCGGGTTGCTGCTTTGCGGTGGTTTGTAGGTGCTTGATGACGCATCATCACGCCGGGAGTCCAGAAGCGGTTGACGGCTGGGCTGATGAGATGCCATCGTCATAACCGTTCAGAGCAGTTACTCGGATCCAGGGGTGGAACCATGGCCAAGGAGCACGAGCGGCATGCCCGAGGGGCACCGGTGGGGCGGCGGATGCTGCTGGGGACCTTCGCCGCGGGGATGGCCGGACTCGCCGCCGCGCCCCCGCTCCAGCGCGGGTGGGAGAAGCTGCTCGGGGCGGCCTCTCAGCACGATCCGACCGGGCTCACCGGGCTGCTGCCGGACCCCGGCGGCTTCCGGTACTACAGCATCGTCGGCTCGGTGCCGCGCAAGGACGAGACCGACTACAGCCTGCGGATCGACGGCCTGGTCGACCGCCCGCGCAGCTACACCCTGCCCGACCTGCGCGCGCTGCCGCAGACCCGGATCGTCCGGGACGTGCTGTGCACCGACGGCTGGCGGGTGGACGGCACGCCCTTCCAGGGGGTGCGGCTCGCCGACCTGCTGGACGCCGCGGGCGTGCGCACCGAGGGCAAGGCGCTCCGCTTCACCTGCTTCGACGGCGCGTACAGCGAGAGCCTCACCCTGGAGCAGGCCCGGCGCCCGGACGTACTGGTCGCGCTCACCATGCAGGACCGGCCGATCAGTCACGAGCACGGCGGCCCGGCCCGGCTGTACGTGGCGCCGATGTACTTCTACAAGTCGGCCAAGTGGCTCTCCGGCATCACCGTCACCGACCGGGTCATCCCCGGCTACTGGGAGGAGTACGGCTATGCGGTCGACGGCTGGCTCGACGGCGCCGACCGCAGCGCCTGAACCCGCGCGGCCCGAACCGGTGCTGCCCGAACCGGTGCTGCCCGAACCGGGCGACCGGGTCCGCCGGTTCACCCGGGCGCAGCGCCTGGTCCACCGGAGCACCGGACTGCTGATGCTGCTCTGCCTGGCCGCCGGAGCCTGCCTCTACCTCGGTCCGCTCGCCCAACTCGTCGGGCGGCGGCACCTGATGGTCACCCTGCACGAGTGGTCCGGCGTCCTGCTGCCGGTGCCGCTCCTGCTCGGCCTGTTCTCCCGTGCCGTCCGCGCCGACCTACGCCGGCTGAACCGCTTCGCCCCGTACGACCGGCAGTGGCTGCGGGCCGCGCGCCGCCGCCTGAGCGGGCCGCAGGACCGCCCGGCGGGCAAGTTCAACGCGGGGCAGAAGCTCTACGCGGGCTGGATCGCCGGCGCGGTCCTGGTGATGGCGGCGACCGGACTGCTGATGTGGTTCACCGGGCTGCTGCCGGCCGTCTCCCGGACCAGCGCGATCTTCGTCCACGACTGCCTCGCCTGGGCGGTGGTCGCGGTCCTGATCGGGCACACCCGCCGGGCCCTGCGGGACCCGGAGTCGCGCCGGGGCATGCGCACCGGCCACGTCAGCCGCAGCTGGGCGCGTCGTGAGCACCCGCACTGGCTGCCGGAGGAGCGAGCCGGCGCCGAAGCCGCCCCGCGCGACCACGCCTGACGGCGGGCCGGATCCGGCCCGGACCGTCAACCCCGTTACACCCAAGACCACTTCACACACCTGGACGGAACTCCCGATGAAACGCTCCCTGACCGCCCTCGCGGTCGGCATGTCCCTCGCCGCCGTGCTCTACGCGCCCGGCGCCCTGGCCGACACCGCGCCGCTCACCGCCACCAGCTGCGCCGCCCCCGCGGTGACGGCCCCCGACGGGACACAGGTGGAGGGTGTCACCGCCGTCGCCCACCCGGCGGGCACGGTCGACGTGCCCGCGGTGTTCCCGCTGGGCGCCGACCACGTCCCCGACGTCCCCGCCTTCTGCGACGTCACGGTCACCCTCACCCACCCCGGCCAGGGCGACCACGCCAAGGTGCGGGTCTGGCTGCCGCAGCAGACCTGGAACGGCCGGCTGCAGACGATCGGCGGCCAGGCCTACGCCGCCGGTGACTACGGCAGCAAGCTCGCCCTCGCCGTGAAGAGCGGCTACGCCGCCGCCACCACGGATGCCGGCGTCGGTACGTACCTCGACAGCCACTGGGGGTTGAAGGCCGACGGCACGGTCGACGCGGCGCTGCTGGAGAACTTCGCGTCCCGCTCCGAGCACGAGGCGGCGGTCGTCGCCAAGGACGTCATCGCCGGCCACTACCAGCGGGCCGCCGCGTACTCCTACTTCAACGGCTGTTCGACCGGCGGGCGCCAGGGGTACGCGGAGGCGCAGAAGTACCCGGAGGACTACAACGGCATCCTGGCCAACGCGCCCGCCGTGCACTGGGCGGAGTTCGAGGTCGCCACGCTCTGGCCGCAGGTGGTGATGAACGAGCAGCACACCTACCCGACCGCCTGCGAGTTCGACGCCTTCACCGCCGCCGCCGTCCAGGCCTGCGACGGGCTCGACGGCGCCCGGGACGGCCTGGTGTCCCGGCCGGACGAGTGCGGCTTCAACCCGCGCCGGCTGATCGGCACCACCGTCGAGTGCGAGGGCAGGAAGGTGACGATCACCGAGGCCGACGCCGAGGTGGTCCGCCGGATCTGGGACGGGCCGCGCACCACCGACGGCCGCCGGCTGTGGGCCGGGGTGCCCAAGGGCGCCCAGCTGAGCGCCCTCGCGGGGCACACCACGGACCCGTCGGGCAAGCCGGTGGGCGCGCCGTTCCCGGTGCCCGCCGCGTGGGTGTCCACCTGGGTGGCCGAGCAGCCCTCGCTCGACGTCACCACCCTCACCACCGCGCGCTTCACCGAGCTGTTCCAGCAGTCGGTGGCCGAGTACGACGACGTCATCGGCACCGACGACGCGGACCTCTCCGCCTTCCGCGACGCCGGAGGAAAGCTCCTCAGCTGGCACGGCTCGGCCGACGAGTTCATCCCGGCCGACGGTACGGTGCGCTACCGCAAGCAGGTGGAGCGGGAGCTGGGCGGCGCGCAGCAGGTCGACGACTTCTACCGGCTGTTCCTGGTGCCGGGCGCGGCCCACTGCGGGCTCAACGGTCCCAGCGGCCGCACCGACGACCTCGCCGCGCTGACCGCCTGGGTCGAACAGGGCAAGGCGCCGCAGACGCTGCCCGCCACCCTGAACACCGCGGACGGCCGTACGGTCAGCCGCAACCTGTGCGCCTACCCGCTGGTCTCCCGCTACAGCGGCCACGGTGACGTCGCCGACGCGGCCGCCTTCCGCTGCGTCCCGGCCGACCGGCACTGACCCGGCCCCCGCGGCAGCGCGGCCCGTACCCCGATCGGGGGCACGGGCCGCGCTGCCTTCTGTTGCCGGAGGGTCAGGGGCGGGCCCCGCCGGTCCGTTCCGGCAGGACCAGCGGCACCCCCGTGCGCGGGTGGGGCAGCACCTCGACGGGGTGGCCGTACACCTCGCTGAGCAGCGGTGCGCGCAGCACCTCGGCGACCGGGCCGTCGGCGATCGTGCTGCCGTCCGTCAGCAGGACCACCCGGTCCGCGTAGGCGGCCGCCAGGGACAGGTCGTGGAGCACCACGACCACGCCGTCCCCGGCGGCGGCGCGCTCCCGGGCGATCCGCAGCACCAGTTCCTGGTGGCGCAGGTCGAGGGCGGCGGTGGGCTCGTCCAGGAGCAGCAGCGGGGTGCGCTGGGCGAGCACCCGGGCGAGCGCGACCCGGGCCCGTTCGCCGCCGGACAGGGCGGTGAAGGGCCGCCCGGCGAAGGGGGTGGACTCGGTGGCGGCCATCGCCTCGGCGACCACCGCCTCGTCCTCGGCGGCGGCCGCCGTCCCCGTCCAGGGGGCGCGGCCCATCCGGACCACCCGGTCGGCGGGGAACGGGAAGGACAGCGTGGCGGACTGCGGCAACAGCGCCCGGTGCAGGGCGAGTTCGGCCGCGCCGTAGTCGGCCAGCGGGCGGCCGCGCAGGGTGACGGTGCCGCCCTGCGGGGCGGCGTCCCCGGCGAGGACGGAGAGCAGGGTGGACTTGCCCGCGCCGTTCGGCCCGAGCAGCGCGACCACCTCCCCGGCGGTGACCCGGACCGAGGCGCCGGCCAGCAGCGGGCGGCCGCCGACGGTCAGTCGGACCGCCTCGGCGGCGAGCAACTCGGAGCCGGGCAGAGGGCGTTCGGGGACGGGGCGGGACCGGTGCAGCCTCATGCCCAGCCTCCCTGCTTGGTCCGGGTCCGGCGCAGCAGCCAGAAGAAGAACGGGCTGCCGATCAGGGCGGTGAGCACCCCGAGCGGCAGTTCGGCCGGGGCGGCGAGGGTGCGGGCGGCGAGGTCGGCGGCGACCAGGACGAGTGCCCCGCCGAGGGCCGAGGCGGGCAGCAGGAAGCGGTGGCCGGGCCCGGCCAGCATCCGCAGCAGGTGGGGGACGACCAGGCCGACGAAGCCGATGATGCCGCTGACCGCGACGGCCGCCGCGGTGAGCAGGGCGACCACGGCGATCAGGGTGAGCCGCATCCGCTCGACGTCCACCCCGAGGTGGCGGGCGGGGCGTTCGCCGAGCGCCAGCAGGTCCAGCTTGCGGGCGTACAGCGGGGCGACGGTGAGTCCGACGACGGCGAAGGGCAGGACGGCGAGCACCTTGCCCCAGGTGGCCTGGGAGAGCGAGCCGAGCTGCCAGAAAGTCACCTGGCTGATCGCGGCGGAGTCGGCGGTGAACAGCAGCAGGCCGATCAGCGCGCCGCAGAAGGCGTTCACCGCGACCCCGGTGAGGATCAGCGTGACCACCTCGGTCCGGCCGCCGGCCCGGGCCATCAGGTAGACCGCGAAGACCGTCGACAGCCCGCCGGCGAAGGCGAACACGGTGACCGTCCAGCCGCCGAGGGCGTCCAGACCGAGCACGATGCAGGCCACCGCGCCGACCGCGCCGCCGGAGGAGACGCCGATCACGGCGGGCTCGGCGAGCGGGTTGCCGAACACGCCCTGCATCAGGGCGCCGGCGCAGCCGAGCGAGCCGCCGACCAGCAGGGCGAGCACCACCCGGGGCAGCCGGACGTTCCACAGCACCGATTCGGGTACGCGCTCCAGGGCGTGCCCGCCGAGGCCGAGGCGGTGGGCGGCGGAGCCGAGGATGTCGCCGAGCGGGATGCGGTAGGCGCCGGTGCCGGCCGCGAGCAGGGCGCAGAGCACCAGGGCGGTGGCGAGCACGACGGTGATCAGGGTGCTGCGGGAGGGGCCGGGGCGGGCCTTCGGCCGGCTCTGCGCCGCGTTCTTCTCCCGTACGGCGGTGGTCACTTGGCGCCTGCCGGGTGCAGCTGGGCGGTGATCTCCCGGAGCACCTGGGGGGTGCGCGGGCCGTAGCTGAGCAGTTGGCCGTCCTCGATGGAGACGATCCGGCGGTCCAGCCCGGCCGGGGTCTGGGCGACGCCGGGGAGCTTGAGCAGCCCGTCGACGCCGCCGACAGAGTCGAGTCCCTTGCTCATCACCAGGATCGCGTCGGGCGCGGCCTTGACCAGGGCTTCGCTGGTGAGCGGGGTGAAGTCGCCGGTGAGTCCGGCGGCGGTGCCGGCGTCCTCGCCGCCGACCGCCTCGATCAGCGAGCCGGCGCCGGAGGCGGGGCCGCCGAGCAGGTAGACGGAGGCGCTGCCGCGCAGGTAGAGGAAGGCCACCTTGGGCCGGCTGCCGCCGGCCGGTACGGCGGCCTCGGCTGCGGCGATCCGCTGCTCGGTGCGCTCCTTCAACTGCCGCCCGGCGTCCGGGACTCCGAGTGCGGCGGCGACGGTGTCGATGCGCGGGCCGACGTCGGCGAGGCGCTTGGCGTCGTGCAGCACGAGCAGCGGGACGCCGGCCGCGCGGATCTGGTCGATCGCCTCGGCCGGGCCGGTGGAGCGGTCGGCGAGGACGACGGTCGGGTGCAGGGACAGCACGCCCTCGGCGGAGACCTCGTGGGCCTGGGTGATCACCGGCAGGGCGGCGGCCTGCCGGAAGGTGGTGGAGACGTCCCGGGCGACCGCCTTGGGGCCGAGGCCGAGGCTGAACACCAGCTCGGCGAGGCTGCCGTTGAGCGGGATGATCCGCTCGGCGCTGGTGACGGTGACCTGGCGGCCGTCGGCGGAGGCGGTGGTGGCCGGGAGGCGGGGGACGGGTTCGACGGGCAGTGGCTCGACCGCGTCGGGGGAGCGGGTGGCCCCGGCCGTCGTTCCGCCGGTGGCGGTGCCGGTGCGAGGAGCGGTGCTGCAAGCGGTGAGGGCGAGCACCAGGCCGAGGAGTAGCAGCAGGAGGGCTGGCCCGCGGGCCACCTGGGGTCGGGTCGTACTGCTGCTCAACGGGCTTCCCTTCGTGGGGTGTTGTCGTCCGCTCCGGCCGGGGAGGCTGGGTGGCGGGGCTCTTGACTCACATATTAGGTTAGCCTTACCTAAATCCCGCAAGGGGGTCGGTTTCCCGGCCACCCCTTCTCCGTCGTGCCCGCACGGCCCGTCCCGCCGTGCCTGCGCGTCGTGCCTGCCTGTCGTGGCTGCCCGCAGGGTCCTCCCTGCCCGCACGGCCGTGTCCTTCCGAGGAGTGATCCGCGTGTCCCTGCCCAGCCGGCTCCGCCGCCTGGCCGCCACCCTGGTGGCCGTACTCGCCGCCCTGTCGGCGGTGGTCCTCTCGCCGTCCCCGGCGGTGGCCGCCGAAGGCAAGGTCTCCGGCGGGCGGCTGGACTGGGGGATCAGACAGTCCTTCCTGACCTACGTCACCGGGCCCATCGCCAAGGGCAGTTGGGCGCTCACCGGCGGCGCCGCCACGGTCGGTGGCAACACCTTCCGGTTCCACTCCGCCAACGGCACCTACGACCCGGCCACCGGCGCGCTGACCGCGGCCTTCTCCGGCGGGGTCCGCTTCGCCGGGCACCAGGAGAACGGCAGCAACGCGCTCGACCTGAGCCTCGGGCGGCTCACCTTCCGGGCCGCCCCCGGTGGCGCGGCCGGGCTGTACGCCGACGTCAGCAGCAAGTCCAAGGAGACCGGCCAGGTCAGCACCGCCGGCCAGGCCAAACTGGCCGAGCTCTCGCTGGCCGGCGTCGACCTGCGCGGCGCCGCCGGGACGCTGAACCTCGCCAACGTCCCGGCCACCCTCACCGACGCCGGGGCGAAGGCCTTCGGCAACTTCTACCAGGCCGGTACGGCCCTGGACCCGCTCAGCCTCTCCGTCAACCTGCCCGCCGCGCAGCCGAGTCCGGCGGCGGCCGCGCCCGGCGCCACCCCGGGCACGACGCCGGGTACCGGCCAGGGCACGACGCCCACGGCTGCGTCCCCGGCCGCGACCGCCACACAGCCGGCCGCCCAGGCGCCCGCGCGGACCGAGTTCGGCAACGGCGCCCTCGACTGGGGCGTGCGCCGCACCTTCCGCGACTACGTCACCGGCACGATCGCCCAGGGCCGTTGGGAGCTCGGCGGCGGCGCGGCCGACGGCGGCGCCTTCTACCGCTGGACCCCGGCCAAGGGCAGCTACGACCCCGGCACCGGCGAACTCACCGCCGGCTTCACCGGTACCGTCCGCTTCACCGGTCTGCGCAGTGGCGACGGTTACGGCCTGGACCTCACCCTGGCCGACCCGGCCGTCAGCGTGGCCGAGGGCCGGGGCCGCCTGCTCGCCGACGTCTCCGGACGCACCCCGGACGGCGCCACCCAGCAGCTGACCGGCGTCGAACTGGCGACCTTCGACGCCGCCGGCCTCAAGCCGGAGGGCGGCCTGCTCAAGGCCGTCGAACTGCCGCTCAAGCTCGCCGACGGCGGCGCCAAGGCCTTCGGCGGCCTCTACCCGGCGGGGACCGAGATGGACCCGCTGAGCTTCGCCGTCGCCCTCGACCCGGCCGCCGCCCTGCCCCCGCTGCCCGACCTCGGCAGCGCCCCGGCCACCCCGGCCGCTGAGGCCACCCCGGTGAGCCCGGCCGCCTCGCCGGTCGCGGCCGCCGCGGACTCCTCCACGGGCGGCTTCCCGGTGGCCGCCACGGCGGGCGGCGCGGTGCTGGTCGCCGCGTTCGCCGTGACCGGCGGGCTGCTGCTGCGCCGCCGCCGCTCGGCCGCCGCGCCGGACGCGGACCAGTCGGCCTGAGCCGTCCCCCTTCCCGTCCTGCCCCCGTCCCCCTTGTCCCCGTCCCCCGTGTCCCCCCCCCGTCACCTGAACGGAGCATCACCATGTCCCGCAACCGCACTCGGCTCGCCGCTCTGGCCGCCGCCACCGCCGGCCTCGGCCTGACCGCCCTCGGCGCCCCCGCGCTGGCCTTCGCCGGCGGCGCCCCGGGCAGCGTCAGCTACGACACCGGCGCGCTGGACTGGGGGGTGAAGGCCAGCTTCCGCAGCTACATCGAGGGACCGGCCTCCCAGGGCGGCGCGGTCGAGCCGACCGGCGGCGCGACCCGCAACGCCGACGGCACCTTCCACTTCGGGCTGGCGAACGCCACCTACGACCTCGGCACCCACGCGCTCAAGTCCTCGTTCACCGGCGGCGTGCACTTCACCGCCCACCACGGCGCGCTGGACCTCGCGCTCAGCGACCTGAGGATCGTTACCTCGGGCACCACCGGCACCCTCACGGCCGACACGGCCGCCAAGGAGACGGTGGGCGCCTCCGAGATCACCCGGCGCGACGACGTGCCGCTGGTGACCTTCACCGTCGGGCGGGACACCACCACCGGGGTGCCGACCGGCGCGAAGCTCACCGAGCAGGGCGCCAAGGCCTTCGCGGGCTTCTACGGGGCGGGAACGGACATGGACCCGCTGTCGCTGCTGCTCAAGCAGGGCCCGGTGACGCCCACTCCGACGGCGACGGCCACCCCGTCCGCCACCGCTTCGCCGACGGCGCAGCCGACCGGCACGCCGTCCGCCACCGCCTCGCCGTCGGCGACCGCCTCGCCGACCGCGACCGCCACGGCCACCGCCTCGCCGACCGCCACGGCCCCCGCGACACCCCTGCCGACCGGCACCCCCGTCACCGGCTCCGACCGTCTGCCCGTACTGAACGGCACCTTGAACTGGACGGTCAAGGAGAGCTTCCGCAAGTACCTCGAATCCCCGATGGCCGCCGGGAAGGTCGAGTTCGGCGGCGGCGCGGCCGACTACCGCTTCGGCGGTGCCACCGGCACGTACAACACCGCCGACCACACGCTCACCGCCGGTTACACCGGCTCGGTCCGCTTCCTCGGCCACCCGGGCAAGGACGGCTGGGCGCTCGACACCACGCTCTCCAAGCCGGGTCTGGTCATCGACAAGGACGGCGCCTTCCTCACCGCCGACGTCAACGGCAAGTCCCCGGACGGCCGGTCGACCGTGCTGACCGGCGCGCGGATCGCCAAGCTCGACGTCCCCGCCGCCGCCTTGAAGCCGGTCGACGGCGTCGTCACCCTCACCGGCGTCCCGGCCACGCTGACCGCCGAGGGCGTCCCGGTGTTCTCCAACTACCCTGCGGGTACGGCCCTGGACCCGGTGAGCGCGACCCTGGCCTTCGACAAGGACGCCAAGCTGCCGCCCGCCGGCTCCTCCGGTACGACCGGCGGCGGCAACCCGGCCGCGGGGGGCCAGGGTTCGGGCAGCCAGGGTTCCGGCGGTGGGGCGGGCAGCGGCGCGGGCGGCGGCGCCTCGCTCACCACCACCGCGCTGAGCGGCGCCGGCACCGGTGCGCTGGCCGCGACCGGCGCGGACACCCCGGTGGTTCCGCTGCTGGCCACCGCGGCGGGACTGCTGCTGGTGGGCGGCAGCGCCACCGTCCTGGTGCGCAACCGCCGTGGCGCGGTGCGGGCCTGATCCCGGAGCGGAACGCGCACCGGCCCCCGCGAGTGGGTACTCGCGGGGGCCGGTGCGTTCGCGGCGGGTGTCCGGGCCGCCCGGGCGGTCGAGGCCCGGGCGGCCCGGTTCCGGACGCAGCTCCGGACGGTCAGGCGCTCAACGGGTAGCGGCCGTCGAGGTCGTGGAAGACGGCCCCGTTGAGCACGAAGGCCCGCTTGCACTCCTCGACCACCCGGCGCCGCTCCACCTCGTCCATCGCGGCGCCCGCCGCGTCCAGCTTGGACCGGTAGTCGCGCTTGAAGGCAGCCGGGTTGGTGACGTCCTCGAAGACGTAGAACCGCACGCCGTCGCCCTTGCGCTCGAAGCCCCAGGCCTTCTCGGCCAGGCCCCGGATGATCTGGCCGCCCGACAGGTCGCCCAGGTACCGGGTGTAGTGGTGGGCGAGGTAGCCGGCCGGCCACTCGGCGGCCAGCTCCTCGATCCGCGCCACGTACGCGGCGGTGGCGGGCAGCGGTGCGAGTCCGGTGTGCCAGTCGGGCCCGCGCAGGTGGGCCAGGTCGCGCTCGATGGCGGCGGTGCGCAGCAGCGCCGGGTCGATGAACGGGCCCGCCAGCGGGTGTTCCGCGAGCTGCTCGGCCCGCTCCTCCAGCGCCCGGTAGACGAACCAGAGCTGGCCGGTGAGCTCGGCGTAGGCGTCGATCCCGAGCTGCCCGCCCAGCAGGCGGCTCATGAACGAGGAGTGCTCCGCGGCCTCGTGCTCCTCGCTGCTGGCGGTGCGGAGCACGGTGGAGAAGGGGACGGGCTCGGGCGTGGGCATGCGGCCTCCAGGGATCGGATGCGGCCGGGGCGGAAGGACCCCGCGAGTTTTGGTTAGCCTAACCTAAGTTCACGACTTCCCGACACTCTGTCGGTAAAGGTAGCCCAGCCGCCCCGGAAACGGCAGGGGCAGGACGGATGCGGCCCGCGCCCCCGGCCGACATGCCGACGCCCCGCCGGTCCGGCCCCGGAGGGGGCGGACCAGCGGGGCGAGGAGCGCGCAGGTCAGCGAGTGCCGCTGCGACGGCGGCGGAAGGCGAGGACGCCGCCCGCCAGCGCCAGGGCCGCGGCCGCGCCGCCGATCACGACGGGCGCGACGGACGGGGCCGCCGCCGTCCGCGCCGCCGTGCCGTAGCCGCTGGACATCCCGGCGGCGGCGTACTCCGAGCCGGGCAGCTTGTCGGCGTAGCGGGCCTTGACCAGCTTCTGGTACTCGCTCAGCGAGGCCGAGGGCCGGCCGTCCAGCCCCTGCCGCGCCTGGTCGTTGAGCGGCTCCACCGTGCTGAGCCGCAGTTGGTACCAGCCGCGGATCTGCGGCTCGCTGAAGACCAGCGTCCCGGGCGTGGCCCTTCCGGCGTACGCGGCGTCGCTGTTGCCGTCGCGCACGCCGGCCAGGTGCCAGCCCCCGCCCTCGGTGGGGGCGAGCAGGACGGTGGCGTTGCGCCCGTTGACCGTGGTGTTCAGGGCGGAGACCAGGTAGCTCAGCCGGATCGCCTGGGAGGCGAGCGGCAGGGCCGTCCCGGCGACGAACCCGGGGGTGAGCTCGTTCAGGGCCAGGGGGTTGTCGACGGTGAAGGCCGGCAGGCCCGCGCACGGCTCGGCCTGGTCCGGGATCGTCTGTGCCGCCGGGGGCGCGTCCTTCTGGGGCAGTGGGGCACTGAGGAAGCGGCAGACGGCGTCGCGGACGTCGGCGGACTTCACCAGTTCCAGGGCGGCCGTGTAGTCCGGGATGTCCGCCGGGAGCGGGTCCTTGGCCGGGGCCGCGTGGACGGGCCCGGCGAGCGGCAGCAGCGCGCAGGCGCCGGCCGCCAGCAGGGCGGCCAGGCGGATGCGGCGGGTGCTCGCCGGCCCGGCGGGTGTCGTGGTGCTGTGCATGGCCGTCCGCCTCACCTGGAGATGCCGATCCGGGAATGGGTCCATTTGAACGAGCTGTTGCTGACGTAGTCGGCGTAGTTCCACCAGGTGTAGGTGGCGGTGTCCGGCCACGGGTCGGCGACCGCGACGGTGTTCTTCGAGGTGTCGAAGCCGTAGACCACGTTCATGTGGCCGCCGCCGGAGGTCCAGCCGATCCGGGCGGCGACCGGCCGGGCCGCCTTGACGTCGGTGTAGACCTGGTTGAAGGTGGCCGCGCTGTTCAGGCCCGTGCCGAGGTTGGTCATGCCGAGGCTCTTCCAGCCCTTGGCCATGTCGTCGAGCGTGGCCGGTTGGTTGTTGCAGCCGTAGTAGGGCTGGGCCCGGGTGCAGAAGTCGGCCTGGGTGGTGCCGTAGCCATGGAATTTGGCGATGGTCAGGCCGGAGGCGACCCAGCACCACTGGGACTTCTCCTGCTTGAGCATGGTGATGGTGTCCTGGCCGGCCTCGGCGTGGGCCTGGCCGCCCGCGGTGGCGAGCAGTGCCGAAGCCGTCAGGAGGACGGTCGTCGCCGCGGTCGTGAATCTGGGTCTGCCCATGGGTCTGCCTTCCCGCGCGGGGCGCGATGGGTGTGGGGGATTTGCAGAGCCATGACAGCACGGAACGGTGCAATTACGGAGTGTATGCGAAGGAGTGTTGCGGACGGGTGTCCGTCGCGGCACCGGAAGTCGGTGCGGCGGCTGCCCGGCCCCTCGGCGGATCCATCTGCGCACCGTGTGAGCGGCGGCGGCTCCCCCCGGAAGGGGACACGTCGTGGTACGGCGGGCCGATCGTGGTGACGTAGGGTGATAGGAGGTCAACAGGGGGGAGTCGAGGTTCCGGTCGGCCGCAGCCGCGCGCGGACCCGTCCTCGGACCCCCGTTCCACCCCCGGCCCACCCCGTTCCGCCCCCTCGGCCGTGGCGGGTGCCCCGGGTCGCCCGCAGACAGGAGAGTTGAGTTGTCGTCCGACAGCACGCAGCGTTCGCAGTGGGTCCAGGACCGTCCGGCCACGTCCCGTGCCCCCAGAGCGGACCTGCTGCTCGACGGCCGCTCGCTCACCGTCAAGGAGACCGCCGCGGCCGCCCGTCGCCCGAAGGCGTGGCGGGTGGCGCTGTCGGACGGCGCGGTGCACCGGATGAAGCGGTCGGTGGACCTCAAGAACGCGATCGTCGACTCCGGGCAGCGGGTGTACGGCGTCACCTCCGGCTTCGGCGACAGCAACACCCGGCAGATCTCGCCGCGCAAGGTCGAGGCGCTCCAGGCCAACCTGATCCGCGGCTTCAACTGCGGCCTGGGACCGGCGGCTTCACCCGAGGTGGTGCGGGCGACGGTGATCGCCCGGGCGAACTGCCTGGCGCGCGGCAACTCCGGCATCCGCCCGGAGGTCGTCCAACTCCTGCTGGACTGCCTGGAGCAGGACATCCTGCCGGTGGTGCCGGAGCGCGGCTCGGTGGGCGCCAGCGGCGACCTCGTCCCGCTCAGCTACCTCGGGGCGATGCTCACCGGCCACGGGACGGTGCTGCACCGGGGCGAGGCCAGGCCCGCCGCCGAGGCCCTCGCCGAGGAGGGCCTGGAGCCGGTGGTGCTGGCCTCCAAGGAGGGGCTGGCGCTGGTCAACGGCACCTCCTTCATGGCCGGCTTCGCCGTCCTGGCCCTGCGCGACGCGACCGAACTGGCCTTCGCCGCCGACCTGTGCACGGCGCTCGCCTCCCAGGTCCTGAACGGCAACCCGCGCCACTTCGACCCGTTCGTCTTCGACCACAAGCCGCACCCGGGCACCGCCGACTCCGCCCGGACGGTGCGGCGGCTGCTCGGCCGGCTCGGCGACGGCCCGTACGAGGGCGACCAGGAGGGCGGCCCGGCCGACCCGATGCCCGACGGGACGGGCTACCGGCGGCTCGCCGAGGCCGTCCAGGACCGGTACTCGATCCGCTGCGCCCCGCACGTCAACGGCGTGCTGCGGGACACCCTCGCGTTCGCCGCCGACTGGACCCACGTGGAGATCAACTCCTCCAACGACAACCCGCTGTTCGACGCCGACGCGGGCGTGGTCGTCAACGGCGGCAACTTCTACGGCGGGCACATCGGCCAGGCGATGGACTCGCTCAAGACCGCCGTCGCCAGCGTGGGCGACCTGCTGGAACGGCAGTTGCAGCTGGTGGTGGACGAGAAGTACAACAACGGACTCACCGCCAACCTCATCCCGCGCTTCCCGGACGACAGTTGGGAGGCGGGCCTGCACCACGGCTTCAAGTCCCTGCAGCTGGCGGCCTCCTCGCTGGTCGCCGAGGCGCTCAAGCTGACCATGCCCGCGACCTCGTTCTCCCGCTCCACCGAGGCCCACAACCAGGACAAGGTCAGCATGGGCACCATCGCCGCCCGGGACGCCCGGACGGTCGTCGAGCTGGTGCGCGAGGTGGCCGCGATCCACCTGCTGGCGCTCTGCCAGGCCGCCGACCTGCGCGGCCCCGAGCGGCTCAGCGGTCCGACCGCGGTCGTGCACGCGGTGGTGCGCGCCGTGTCGCCGGTGCTGGACCGGGACCGCGGGATGGAGCGGGACATCGCCCTGGTGGCGGAACTGATCGGCGCGGGACGGCTGCGGGAGGCGGCGGCCGGGGCCTGAGGACCGGCCGCGTGCGGGCCCGGAAGCCCGGGCCCGCACGCGGCGGCCTACTCGGTGGGCTTGGCGAAATGCTCCACGACGGCGGCGTAGCTGTCGTCGGCGTACCCGCGCGCGGCGACCGCCTCCATCACGGCCGTCAGCTGCCGGGGCAGGACCGGGTTGAGGCCGCGCCGCTCGCTCTCGTCCAGCAGGTGGCGGGCGGCCGCCAGGTGGGTGCGCAGCGCCGAGTCCTCGGCCGGGTAGTCGCCCTCGTCGACCTGCCGGGCGTAGCGGGCCAGGAAGGCGCCGATGCCGCCGAACAGCAGCTCGGCGGTCGGCGCGAAGTCCGTCGCGCCGATCCCGGCGGTGCGCAGCAGCGCCGCCGCGTGGAGGAAGCCGTTGAGTCCGGACCACAGCACGGCCAGCAGGGCGACGTCGTGCAGCGAGGCGAGCCCGGGGCCGTCGCCGAGGTAGGTGGGGCAGCCGCCGAGCGCGGTCAGGGCCGCCTCGTGGGTGCGGAAGGCCGCCTCGGGGCCGCTGTAGAGCACCACGGTCCCGGCGGCTCCGATGGCGTCGGGGGTGGCCAGCAGGGCGCCGTCGAGGCTCCGGGCGCCGTACCGGGCCGCCGCCTCGGCGACGGCGGCGGCGTCCGCGGAGGTGCCGGAGGTGACGTCGACCAGGACCCGGCCGGCCAGGGCGTCCCCGGCGGCGTCGAGGACCTCGCCGACGGCGTGGTGGTCGCCGAGGCAGAGCACGACCAGCGGTGCGGCGGCCGCCGCTTCCGCGGGCGTCTCGGCGCGGTGGGCGCCCCGGGCGGCCGGGCCGTCGGCACGGGCGGCGGTGCGGTTCCAGACGGTGGTGCGGTGCCCGGCGGCCAGGAAGGCGTCGGCGAGCGCCGTGCCCATCAGGCCGAGGCCGAGCACGGCGACGGGGGCGGGGGCGGTAGCGGCGGCAGGGGCAGGGCGGCGGTCGGTCGTCACGAGGTCTCCTTCGGGCGGTCCGGCAGGGTGACGGGTGCGGTGCGGCGGCGGGGCTCGTTCAGCGCGCGGACCATCGGCTCCTCGACGAGGGCGTGCAGCAGCCAGGCCGCCGCCAGTGATCCGGCCACCAGGACGGCCGTGTACAGCAGCGGCCGGAGCCCGTCGGCGGTGCCGTACGGGTCGAGCAGCGCGTCGCCGTACTCGATCACCAGGTAGTGCGACAGGTACAGCGTCAGCGAGAGGGCGCCCAGGTGCTCGGCCGCCGGGTGGGCGAGCCGGGACGGCCGGCCCAGCCGGTCGGCGTTGGCGGCGCCCACGATCAGCGCGCCCAGCGGCAGGACGGTGATCGCGGCGACGCCGAACAGCAGCGGGGAGAGCTGGTCGAGCGGGTAGAGCAGGGTGAACGCGGCGGCGCCGTGCCAGGTCCGGACGCCGTCGAGCCGGCCCTCCCGGACCAGCCGGGCCAGCACCACGCCGAACAGGAACTCCGGCAGCCGCGCCGGGGGGAAGGTGTAGCAGAGCCAGATCTGGCGGAGCGTCACGCCGAGCCCGAAGGAAGGCCCGTCGCTTCCGGGCCGCGCCGCCGTGAGCAGCACCGGGATCAGCACGGCGGCCGCGACGGCCGCCGCCGCCCAGGCCCAGAGGTGTGCGGAGCCGATCGCGGCCGCCCGCCGGGCGATGACCGGGAACAGCAGGTAGAAGAGCAGGTCGCAGCAGAGCGACCAGGACACCCCGTTCACCCCGGGGTCCAGCAGGTCGAAGCCGGGTGACCAGGTCTGGACGAGCAGCGCGTTCGGCAGCCAGGCCCACAGCGGCACGGCCCGCCCGGCGGCGGCCAGCAGCAGCACCCCGAGCAGCAGGGTCACCAGGTGGGTGGGCAGGATCCGGGCCACCCGGCGGCGCCAGAACACCGGGACGGGCTGCCCGGGCCGCCAGGCCCAGGCCAGCAGGAAGCCGCTGAGCAGGAAGAAGAACGTCACCGCGGCGAACCCGAGGCGGAGCAGGGTGGCGCTCTCGCCGTGCCCGTGGGTCCAGATCAGGCTGGCGTGCTGGGCGACGACGGCCGCGGCCGCGACGAAACGCAGACCGGTGAGCGAGGGCAGCCGGGACGACCTGCCGAGTGCCAAGAGCGTTCCCGAGGTATCGGAGCGGGTGGGGGAAGGCCCGGTGATCGTATCCGAACTCGCCGATGTTGTTCGCTTTTGACGAATCGTCGGAAACACCGGGCCGATTGCCTGCTCTGCATACTTTCCTGCTCGCAATGTTGACGGTGGGTCAGATCTGATAGAGATCGGATGCCCGGCTAGGGTGCGTGCGCGATCGTCCGACGTCGCGCCGCCCTGCCCGCCCGCCCAGGACCGGAGACCCACGTGGCCGACAATGACACCCTGCGCCAGTACTTGAAGCGCGTGGTCGCCGACGCCGTCGACACCCGGGAACGCCTGCGCGCCCTGGAGGAACGGCAGTCGGAGCCGATCGCGGTCCTCGGCGCGGCCTGCCGCTACCCCGGCGGCGCCGATTCCCCGGAAAAGCTCTGGCAGTTGGTCGCCGACCGGGTCGACGCGGTCGCCGGATTCCCGTCGAACAGGGGCTGGCCGCTCGATTCCCTGTTCCATCCCGACCCCGACGCCGTCGGCACCAGCTACGTCGAACAGGGCGGATTCCTGTACGACGCCGATCGGTTCGACGCCGAATTCTTCGGGATGTCCCCCCGGGAAGCCCTCGGCACCGACCCCCAGCAGCGCATCCTGCTGGAAATCGCCTGGGAGGCCTGCGAACGCGCCGGAATCCCGCCGGAGGCCCTCCGCGGCAGCCGCACCGGCGTGTACGCCGGGGTGATGTACAACGACTACGGCAGCCGGCCGCAGCTGCCCCGGGAGGACTTCGAGGGCTACCTGTTCAGCGGCAGCGCCCCCGGCGTCCTCTCCGGCCGACTCGCCTACGCCTTCGGCCTGGAGGGCCCCGCCGTCAGCGTCGACACCGCCTGCTCCTCCTCCCTGGTCGCCCTCCACCTGGCCTGCGCGGCGCTGCGCCGCGGCGAGTGTGACCTCGCCCTGGCGGGCGGCGTGACGGTGATGTCCACCCCCGCGGCCTTCCTCGGCTTCTCGCGCCAGCGCGCCCTCGCCCCGGACGGCCGGTGCAAGGCCTTCTCGGCGGCCGCCGACGGGGTCGGCTGGGGCGAGGGCGCCGGACTGCTGGTGCTCGCCCGGCTGTCCGAGGCGCGCCGGGACGGCCGGCGGGTGCTCGCCGTGGTGCGCGGCTCGGCCGTCAACCAGGACGGCGCCTCCAACGGGCTGACCGCGCCCAACGGCCCCGCCCAGGAACGGGTGATCCGCGCCGCCCTCGCCGACGCCCGGCTCGCCACGGCGGACATCGACGCCGTCGAGGCCCACGGCACCGGGACGGCGCTCGGTGACCCGATCGAGGCCCGGGCGCTGCTGCGCACCTACGGACAGCGCTCCGCCGAGCGGCCGCTGTGGCTGGGCTCGCTCAAGTCCAACCTCGGCCACGCCCAGGCCGCCGCCGGGGTGGGTGGGGTGATCAAGACGGTGGAGGCGCTGCGGCGCGGCCGGCTGCCCGCCACCCTGCACGCCGAACAGCCCTCGCCGCACGTGGACTGGGACTCGGGCGCGGTCGCCCTGCTCACCGAGGCCCGCGACTGGCCCCGGGGCGAGCGGCCGCGCCGGGCGGCGGTCTCCTCCTTCGGCCTCGGCGGGACGAACGCGCACGTGATCCTGGAGGAGGCGCCGCCCGAGGAGGCGGGGGAGGCGTCGGTGGTCCTGCCGGTGGTGCCGTGGGTGCTCTCGGCCCGGTCCGCCCGGGCCTTGGCGGAGCGGGCGCGCGATCTGCTGGCGCTGGTCGGCGGCCCGGGGAGGGCCCCGGACTTCCGGGACGTCGCCCGGGCGCTGGCCACCACCCGGGCGGCGCTGCCGTACCGGGCGGCGGTGGTCGGCGGTACGGCCGCCGAACTCGTCGAGCGACTGGCGGAGTTGGCGGGCACGGTCGCGGCGGACGCGGCCCGCCGGGTACCGGGGGAGGTCCGGCCGGTCCTGCTCTGCCCGGACGGCGACGGGCCAGGGCCGGAGGCGGTGGTTCAACTCCGTGCGGCCTTCCCGGTGTTCGCCGAGGCGTACCGGGAACTGGACGCCGTGCCCGGTGCGTCGGGCGGCTTCGCCGCGCGGCTGGCGCTCCACCGCCTGTACGCGGCCTGGGGGTTGCGCCCGGCGGCGCTGGTCGGCCGGGGCAGCGGCGCGGTGGTGGCCGCGCACCTCGCCGGGGTGCTCCCGGTGCCGGACGCGGTGGCCCTGCTCGCGGCCCGCGAGCGGCTGCTCCGGCAGGGCGGCGGTGCGGCGGCCCGCGCGGAGTTCCGGCAGGAGTCGGCGGCGCTGGCCTTCGCGGCGCCGACCGTGCCGCTGCGGTCTGCCCCGAGCGGTGGCGAGGAGCCGGCCGGGCGGTGGACGGACCCGGAGGCCTGGGCCGAACGCGTCCTGGCCGAGGACGGGCCGGTGCCGGAGGGGTCGTTGTCGGAGAGGCCGCTGCCGGAGGGGCCGGTGCTGAGCCTGGAACTCGCGCCCGGCGAGGAGGCCCCCTACGCCGTCGTCCGAGAGCTGGCCCGGCTCCACACGGCCGGGGCCGCCGTCGACTGGTCCGCCTTCTTCGCCGGGACCGGCACCCGGCACGTCGACCTGCCGACGTACCCGTTCCAACGCGAGCGCTACTGGCTGGAGCCGATCGCACCCGCGCCCGCCGAGGCCCCGCCCGCAACGCCGTCCGCCCGGTCGGCGGGCGAGGGCGCGCTCGCCCGGAGCCTGGCCGCCCTCCCCGCCGGGGAGCGGCGCGCCCACCTGCTCGACGCGGTGCGCGCCGAGGCGGCCGCCGTGCTGCGGATCGCCGACCCGGCGACCGTCGAAGTGTCGCGCCCCTTCCGGGAGTTCGGCTTCGACTCGCTCACCGCCGTCCAGCTGCGCAACCGGCTGGCCGCCCTCGCCGGGATCGAGCTGCCGGTCACCGTGCTGTTCAACCACCCCACCCCGGACGCCGTCGCCGACCTCCTGCTCGACCGGCTGTCCGCCGCCGACGGTCCGGACGCCGCCGACGGGCCGGACGCGCTCGCCGAAGTCGACCGGCTGGAAGCGGTGCTGGGGCGGCTGCCGGCCGGCGGCCCGGAGCTGCTCGCGGTCACCGAACGCCTGCGGGCGCTCCTCGGCCGCTTCGGACGGCTCGAAACCGCCACCAAGGACGAGCTGTTCGACCTCATCGACCACGAGCTCGGCCGGGCCCGTACCTGACCGCACGCCCGTAGCTGACCGCATGCCCGTACCTGACCGCGGCTCGCCCGCACCTGATCGCCCGCCCGCCCGGCAGCACGCCCGCCGAGAGAGGAAGCCCAGCATGCCGGACGAGGAGAAGCTCGTCGACTACCTGCGGTGGGTCACCGCCGACCTGCGCGACGCCCGGCGCCGGATCGCCGAACTGGAGTCGTCCCAGGAGGAGTCGTCCCACGACGGGCCGATCGCGATCGTCGGCATGGCCTGCCGCTTCCCCGGGGGCGTCGGCTCGCCCGAGGACCTCTGGCGGCTGGTGCTGGACGGCCGGGACGCCATCACCCCCTTCCCCGCCGACCGGGGCTGGGACCTCGACGCCCTCTACGACCCCGACCCCGAGACGCCCGGCACCAGCTACGCGCGCGAGGGCGGCTTCCTGGACACCGCCACCCGCTTCGACGCCGGGTTCTTCGGCATCTCCCCACGCGAGGCCACCGCGATGGACCCGCAGCAGCGGCTGCTGCTGGAGACCGCCTGGGAGCTGTTCGAGCACGCGGGCATCGACCCGACGGCGCTGCGCGGCACCGACGTCGGGGTGTTCGCCGGCGCCACCGAACAGTCCTACCTCGGCCCGGACACCCCGGCCGAGTACGAGGGCTACCTGCTGACCGGGCGGCTGGGCAGCGTGGTCTCCGGCCGGATCGCGTACACCTTCGGCTTCCAGGGCCCGGCCGTCACCGTGGACACCGCCTGTTCCTCCTCCCTGGTGGCGCTGCACCTGGCCGCCCGCTCGCTGCGCTGCGGCGAGTCCTCGCTCGCCCTGGCGGGCGGCGTGACGGTGCTGGCCTCGCCGCTCGGCTTCGTCGACTTCGCCCGCCAGCGCGGCCTGGCGCCGGACGGCCGCTGCAAGTCCTTCGCCGCGGCGGCGGACGGCACCGGCTGGGCCGAGGGCGCCGGGCTGGTCCTGCTGGAGCGGCTCGCCGACGCCCGCCGGCACGGGCACCGGGTGCTCGCCGTGCTGCGCGGCTCGGCCGTCAACCAGGACGGCGCCTCCAACGGGCTGACCGCGCCCAACGGCGCCGCCCAGGAGCGGGTGATCCGCCGCGCCCTGGCCGACGCCGGACTCACCCCGGCCGAGGTCGACGCCGTCGAGGGCCACGGCACCGGCACCCGGCTCGGCGACCCGATCGAGGCGCAGGCCCTGCAAGCCGTCTACGGCGCGGACCGCCCGGCCGGGCGAGCGCTGCTGCTCGGCTCGGTCAAGTCCAACCTCGGGCACGCCACGGCCGCCGCCGGGATCGGCGGGGTGATCAAGACGGTGCAGGCGCTGCGCCACGGCGTGCTGCCCGCCACGCTCCACGTGGACGCGCCGACGCCGCTGGTCGACTGGCGGGCGGGCGGGGTCGAGCTGCTCACCGAGCAGCGCCCCTGGCCGCGGACCGACGGCCCGCGCCGGGCCGGCGTCTCGGCCTTCGGGGTGAGCGGGACCAACGCTCACCTGGTGCTGGAACAGGCACCGGAGGAGGGCCCCGAGCCGGACCCCGACGGGCTCCCCGCCGTGCCCTGGCTGCTCTCCGCCGCCACGCCCACCGCGCTGCGCGCCCAGGCCGCCCGATTGCTGGCGCACCTGGAACGGCACCCCTACACCCCGCCCCGTGCCGTCGCCGAGGCCCTGGCCGGGCGGCCCGGGCTCAAGCACCGGGCGGCCGTGGTGGGCGCCGACCGGGACGAGCTGACGAGCCGTCTGCGGGCACTCGCCGACGAAGCGCCCGTGACGTCGGTGGCGTCCGTGACGTCCGTGACGTCCGGGGCGCCCGTACGGCCCGGCCGGCTCGCCTTCCTCTTCCCCGGGCACGGGTCCCAGCGGCCGGAGCAGGGGCGGGAGCTGTACCGGGCGTTCCCGGCCTTCGCGACGGCCTTCGACGAGGTCGGCGCCGCACTGGACCCGCACCTGCCCGTGCCGCTCGCCGCCGTCCTGGCCGGCGGGGGAGAGCTGGAGCGCTTCGGCTACGCGCAGGCGGCGGTGTTCGCCTTCGAGGTGGCGCTGTTCCGGCTGCTGGAGTCCTTCGGGGTACGGCCCGACGTGGTGGCCGGGCACTCGGCCGGGGAACTCGCGGCCGCCCATGTCGCCGGAGTGCTGTCGCTGCCGGACGCCGCGACCGTCCTCGCCGTCCGGGGCCGGCTGGTCGAGGCGCTGCCCGCCGACGCGGCGGTGGTCGCCCTGGAGGTCTCCGAGGCCGAGGCGGTCGACCTGCTGGCCCGGCACGGCCGCCGGGTCTCGTTGGCGGCCGTGAACGGTCCCGCCTCGGTGGTGGTGTCCGGCGAGGCCGACGCGGTGGGCGCCGTCGCCGCCGAGGCCGAACAGCGCGGCCGCCGCACCCGCCGCCTGGCGATCAGCCGGGCCGTGCACTCCGCCGGACTGGACCCGGTGCTCGCCGAGTTCCGACGCGCCGTGGCAGCCGTCCGGCCGGTGGACACCCGGACGGCCGCGCCGACGCTGCCGCTGGTGTCCACCGTGACCGGCCGCCCCGCCACCGCCGAGGAGCTGCGCTCCCCGGACCACTGGACGGCGCACCTGCGCCGGCCGGTGCGCTTCCTCGACGCCGTCCGCACCCTGGCCGCCCAGGGCGTCGGCACCGCGCTGGAGGTGGGCCCGGACGCGGTGCTGTCGCCGCTGGTCGCCGCCTGCCTCGCCGACGGCGACCGGCAGGTCACGGCGGTGCCGAGCGCACGGGCGGGCTCCGCCGAGGTGCCCGGGCTGCTCGGCGCGCTGGCGGCGTTGTGGACGGCCGGGGTGCCGGTCGACTGGCGCGCCGTCCTCGGCCCGCCCGGGCGGACGGCGGCGGTCGCCCTGCCGACGTACCCGTTCGAGCGGGAGCGGTACTGGCTGACGCCGCCGCGCGCCGCGGGCCGGGGAACCGGCGGGTGGGCGCTCGGGCACCCGTTGCTGACCGGCGTCACCGAACTGGCCGGGCGCGCGGAGCTGGTCCTCGACGGACGGCTGCCCGGCCGCTCCCCGGCCGAGCTGGTGGAACTGGCGCTGCGGGCGGGCGAGGAGGCCGGGTGCGCGGTGCTGGCCGAGCTGACGGTCGACTGTCTGCCGGAGCCGCCCGAACGCGGCTCGCTGGAGGCCCAGTTGGTGCTCGCACCGGCGGACGACCGGGGGTGTCGGGCGTTCACCGTGCACACCAGGGCCGGGGAGAGCGGCGGCTGGGCCCCGGTGGCCTCGGGCGCGCTCGGCCGGGGCGGCGTGCGGACGGTCGCCGACGAGGGGGCCTGGCCGCCACCGGGCGCACAGGCCGTGGCGACGGACGTCGACGGGGTCACGGCGCTGTGGCGGCTGGACGGCGAGCTGTTCGCCGAACTGGCGCTCCCGGACGGCACGACGGCGGAGGGCTGGGGACTGCACCCGGGGCTGCTGGACGCGGCGGCGCGCTGCGCCGGCCCCGGGCTCGCCGCCGAGTGGCGCGCCGTCCGGCTCCACGCGGCGGGCGCCACCCGGCTCCGGGCCCGGATCACCCCCGGGCCGGACGGCGCGGCGCTGCGGCTGACCGACCCCGCCGGGCGGCCGGTCGCCGACGTCGAGGCCGTGCGCCTGCGGGCGACGGACGGTCCCGACCGGGCGGCTACGGCGCAGCGGAACCGCGCCCGGGACGGGCTGTTCCACGTCGACTGGGCGCCGCTCACCCTGCCGTCGTCGGCGCCGCACGTGCGCTGGGCGGTGCTCACCGACGGGGCCGGACCGCTGCCGTCCGGCACCGGAGCACTGCCGGTCGGCGCCGGACAGCTGCCGGTCGGCGCCGGACCGCTACCGGACGGGGCCCACCGGTTCGCGCGGGTCGAGGAGCTGCTCGGCGCGATCGGCGGCTACGACGCGGTGCTCGCCCCGCTGCTGCCCGGTGCCGAGCCCGACGTCCCGGCCCGGGCCCACGCACTGGCGGCCCGAGCCCTGGAGCTGGCCCGGTGCTGGTCGGCCGACCGGCGCGCCGCCGGCGTCCCGCTGGTGGTGGCGACCCGGGGCGCCGTGGCCGGGGTGAGCGACCCAGCGGCCGCCACCGTCTGGGGCCTGCTGCGCTCGGCCCAGTCCGAGGCCCCCGACCGGATCGTGCTGGTCGACCTGGACGACGACCCGGCCGCCGCCGCCGCCCTCCCCGGGCTGCTCGCCACCGGCGAACCCCAGGCGGCGATCCGCGCCGGGCGGGTGCTGGTCCCGCGCCTGGCCCGGGCCGGGCAGCCCGACGGCGGCTCCGCGACCCCCGCCCCGCCCTGGCCCACCGACGGCACCGTGCTGCTCACCGGCGGAACCGGCGCCCTCGGCGCCGTGTTCGCCCGCCACCTGGTGCGTCGGCACGGCGTGAGCGACCTGCTGCTCACCGGTCGGCGCGGGCCCGCGGCCCCCGGCGCGGCCGCCCTGGTCGCCGAACTGGCCGCGCTCGGCGCGCGGGCCACCGTCGCGGCCTGCGACGTCGCCGACCGGACCGCGCTCGCGGAGCTGCTGGCCGCCGTCCCCGCCGACCGGCCGCTGACCGCCGTCGTGCACGCGGCCGGGGTGCTGGACGACGGCCTGCTGGCCACCCTGAGCCCCGAACGGCTGGCGGCGGTGCTGCGCCCCAAGGTCGACGCGGCCTGGCACCTGCACGAGCTGACCCTCCCGCACGGGCCGTCCGCCTTCGTGCTGTTCTCCTCCGTCGCCGGGATCGTCGGCGGGCCGGGCCAGGCCAACTACGCCGCCGCCAACACCTTCCTGGACGCGCTCGCCGAGCACCGGGCCGCCCTCGGCCTGCCCGCCACCTCCGTCGCCTGGGGCCTGTGGCAGGACGAGGGCGGGATGGCCGGGCACCTCGGCGAGGCCGATCTGCGGCGGATCGCCCGCAGCGGGCTGCGCCCGGTCACCGCGGCCGACGGCCCGGCGCTGCTGGACGCGGCCCTGACCGGGCCGCAGGCCGCCGTCCTCGCCGCGCCGCTGGACCTGGCCGCGATGCGGCGCCACCCCGCCGAGCTGCCCACGGTGTTCACCGGCCTCGCGCCGCTGCCGCCCCGGCCCCGCGCCGGGACGACGGAGGCGGCGGCGGAGCCGTTCGCCCGGAGGATCGGCGCGCTGGCGCCGGAGCGGGCCCGCGAGGAGGCCGTCGAGCTGGTCCGCCGGGAGGCCGGCCGGGTGCTCGGCCACCCCGACGCGGCCGCCGTCGGCGCCGAGGACGCCTTCCCGGCGCTGGGCTTCGACTCGCTCGCCGCCGTGCAACTGCGCAACCGGCTGGACGCGCTGACCGGTCTGCGGCTCGCCCCCGGGGCGGTGTTCGCCCACCCGACACCGGCGGCGCTGGCGGACCACCTGCTGGCGGCGCTCGCCGGGCCGCAGGCACCCGACGGGACCGGCACGCCGACCGGGGCTCCTGATCGGGCCGGCACGCAACCGGTCGGTACGGAACCGCTCGGCGCGGAACCGCTCGGCACGGAACCGGTGGGCACAGGACCGGGCTACGCGGATCCGGGCCGCGCGGATCCGGGCTACGCGCCCGATCCGGCCGGGGAGTTCGCCGCCGACGTCCGCCTGGACGAGGACGTCCGCCCGGCCGCCGAGCTCGTCGCGGACGTCGTCGAGCCCCGGGAGGTCCTGCTCACCGGCGCGACCGGCTTCCTCGGCGCCTTCCTGCTGCGCGACCTGATGCGCTCCACCAAGGCGACCGTGCACTGCCTGGTGCGCGCCGCCGACCCGGCCGCGGCCGCCGAGCGGCTGCGCGAACGCC
Organism: Kitasatospora sp. NPDC001309; assembly: GCF_042896295.1. NCBI lineage: Bacteria > Bacillati > Actinomycetota > Actinomycetes > Kitasatosporales > Streptomycetaceae > Kitasatospora > Kitasatospora sp. NPDC001309. The sequence continues at coordinate 258,854 of NZ_JBIAXC010000005.1, forward strand.
TGAGCTGGTACCGGGTGTGGGACGAGATCGACCCGGACCGCCTCGCGGTCGTGGTCGGCGACCTCAGCCGGCCCCGACTCGGCCTCACCGAGCTGGAGTTCGACCGGCTCGCCCGGATCGTCGACGTGGTCCACCACGCCGGGGCCGCCGTCAACTGGCTGCGCCCGTACAGCGAACTCCGGGCCGCCAACGTGGACGGCACCCGGGAGGTGCTCCGGCTGGCGGCCCGGCACCGCACCGTGCCGGTGCACCACGTCTCCTCCACCGCCGTGTTCGCGGAGAAGGGCGCGGAGCCCGGCCCGCGCACGGTGTCCTCCCCGACCGGCCCGCCGCAGGTGCTGGCCAACGGCTACGCCCAGAGCAAGTGGGTGGCCGAGCAGGTGGTGGGGATCGCCCGGGAGCGCGGACTGCCGGTGACGGTGTACCGGGTCGACGTGGTCTGCGGCGACCAGGTCCACGGGGCCTGCCAGACCAGGGACTTCTTCTGGCTGAGCCTCAAGGGCCTGGTCCAGTCCGGGGCCGTCCCGGCCGGGCTCGCGGGCGCGGGTGCCGTCCACCTGGCCCCCGTCGACTACATCAGCGCGGCCGTCACCACTCTGGCCGGGCAGCGCGGGAACGCCGGCCGGACCTTCCACCTGCAGAACACCAGCACCGAGGGGTACGGCGAACTGACCGGCTACCTGCGGGAACTGGGGTACTCGCTGCCCGAGGTGGAACTCGAGCGGTGGTGCCGGACGGTGCGGGCCCACCCGGGCAACGCGCTCACCCCGCTGCTCGACCCGTTCGAGCGGATCGCCGGACACCGGGCCGTCCACCCGCTGATGGACGTGTCCGCCGCCGAAGCGGCGCTGGCCGGGACCGGGATCGCCTGCCCACCGATCGACCTGCCGCTGTTCCGCCGGTACGTGGACTTCTTCGTCCGCACCGGCTGGCTGCCGCCCCCGACCGGCACCGGTACCGGCACCGCTATCGGAACCGGAACCGGCACCGCTATCGCTATCGGTACCGGCACCGCGCCGCCCGTGCCCACCGCCTGACCGCGCCCCGCCCGCCCGACCAGGAGGACGACCATGCATCTGGAGATCACCCCGATCGACGCGCTGCGCCGCGCGGCCCGGCGGCCCGGGGCGGGCCCGGCCCTGCACTACGAGGAAGCCGAGATCGGCTACCCCGAACTGCTGGACCGGGCCGGCCGCCTGGCCGAGGTGCTCGCCGACGGCGGGGTGACGGCCGGCCGCCAGGTCGCCTACCTGGGTCTGAACAGTCCGACGCTGCTGGTGACGTACCTCGCCTGCGGCTGGCTGGGCGCCGCCTTCGTGCCCGTCAACCACCGGCTCGGCGCCGCCGAGGTGGCGGAGCTGCTGCGGGACTGCGCAGCGCACACCGTGGTCGCCGAACCGGGCCACGCGCCGCTGGTCGACCCGTCGTCCGGGGCGCGGCTGCTGCTGGTGGACGACGACCCGGCCGCCCCCGTGACCGGCCCGCCCGACCCGCGCTGGACGCCGCTCGCCCCCGCCCTGGCGGCGGCCCCCCAGCCGCCGCGCCAGCCCGCGCCGCTGGACGCCGAGGACCTCGCCGTCCTGCTGTACACCTCCGGCACCACCGGCCGGCCCAAGGGCGTCCGGCTCACCTACGGCAACATCTGGTGGAACGCCGCCAACATCGACGCGGCGATGACCACCCGCGAGGACGACGTCAACCTGGTGGTCACCCCGCTGTCGCACATCGGCGGGCTCAACTGCTTCACCCTGCGCAACCTCGGCCACGGCGGCACCACCGTGCTGCGCCGCCGCTTCGACCCCGAGCGGACCTTGCGCGACCTGGTCGCCCTCCGGGTCGACACCTTCTTCGCCGTCCCCTCGATGTACGCCCTGCTGGCCCGGCAGCCCGGCTTCGCCGCCGCCGACCTGTCCGCGCTGCGCGGCGCCGTGGTGGCCGGTGCCCCCGTCCCGCCCGGACTGGTCCGCGACTACGCGGCCCGCGGGGTGCTGCTCCAGCAGGCCTGGGGCCTGACCGAGACCGCCTGCTTCGCCAGCTACCTGCCGCCGGAGCTCACCCTGGCGAAGGCCGGCTCGGCGGGCCGGGCGATGCCCTTCACCCAGCTGCGGATCGTCGACCCGGACACCGGAACGGACGTCGCCGACCCGGACCGGCCGGGCGAGGTCTGGGTGCGCGGCAAGCACGTCTCGCCCGGCTACTGGCGCGACGAGGAGCAACTCCGGGACGCCGACGGCTGGTTCCGCACCGGCGACCTCGGGCGCCTGGACGCCGACGGCTGCCTGTACCTGGTCGACCGGCTCAAGAACGTCATCATCCAGAACGGCGAGAAGGTCTACCCCGCCGAGGTCGAGCGCGCCCTGGCCGACTGCCCCGGCCTGCGCGAACTCGCCGTCCTCGGCACCGCCCACCCGGAGTGGGGCGAGACCGTCGTCGCGGTGGCCGTGGCCGAGCCCGGCAGTGCCCCGAGCCTGGAGACGGTACGGGAGTTCGGCGCGGCCCGGCTGGCGCCGCACAAGCTGCCCGTCCGGTTGCACCTGGTCGCGGAGCTCCCGCGCAACGGCGCCGGCAAGGCCGACCTGGCGGCGCTGCGGCTGCTGCTGCCGGCCATGACGGAAGCCCGCGCGATGGAAGCCCGCGCGATGGAAGCCCGGGCGACGGGTGCCCGCGCGACGGAAGGACCGGGCTCGAAATTCCCCGGGCCGCCGCGCCCGGACGGCCTGGCCGCACTGGTCGCGGCCGCGACCGAGGCGGCGCTCGGCTTCCCGCCCGGCCGCCGCTACGGCGCCACCGCCGGCTTCGCCGAACTCGGCCTGGACTCCCTCCGGGCCGTCGCCCTGCGCGACCGGCTGGCCGAGGCCACCGGCCTGACCCTGCCCGCCACGCTGGCCTTCGACCACCCGACCCCGGCGGCCGTGGTCGCGCTGCTGCGCGCCCGGCTCGGCGAAACCCCCTCCACGGAAGGCGAGTTCGGGCCAGGGTCCGAGCCCGAGCCCGCGTCAGGCCCCGGGACCGGGCCCGCCGACGACCCGGTGGTGATCACCGGCATGGCCGTCCGCCTCCCCGGCGGCATCACCACCCCCGAGGCGCTCTGGCAGCTGCTCAGCGAGGAACGGGACGCCGTCTCCGGCTTCCCCGAGGACCGCGGCTGGGACCTCGCCGCCCTCGCCGACCCCGACCCCGAGGCCCCCGGCCGCTCCGACACCCGGCACGGCGGCTTCCTGCGCGACGCCGCGCTCTTCGACGCCGACTTCTTCGGCATCTCCCCGCGCGAGGCCGCCGCGATGGACCCCCAGCAGCGGCTCCTGCTGGAGACCAGCTGGGAGGCGCTCGAACGGGCCGGCATCGCCCCGACCGCCCTGCGCGGCCAGGACGTCGGCGTGTTCACCGGCGTGTTCGCCAACGGCTACACCGAGCGCGTCCCGGTCTCCCGCACGGCCGACGGCTACCGGGTCACCGGCAGTGCGACCAGCATCGCCGCCGGCCGGGTGGCGTACGTCCTGGGCACCCACGGCCCGGCCGTCGCGGTGGACACCGCCTGCTCCTCCTCGCTGGTCGCCCTGCACCTGGCACTGCGCTCGCTGCGGTCCGGCGAGTGCACGACCGCGCTGGTCGGCGGGGCGACGGTGATGGTCACCCCGGACGCCTTCGTCGAGTTCTCCCGCCAGCGCGGCATCGCCCCCGACGGGCGCTGCAAGCCCTTCGCGGAGGCCGCGGACGGCACCGGCTGGGCCGAGGGCGCCGTCGTCCTCGTCCTGGAGCGGCTCTCCGCCGCCCGGCGGGCCGGCCGCCGCCCGCTCGCCGTGGTCCGCGGCTCGGCCGTCAACCAGGACGGCGCCTCCAACGGGCTGACCGCGCCCAACGGCCCCGCCCAGCAACGGGTGATCCGCCGCGCCCTGGCCGACGCCGGACTGCGCCCCGACGAGGTCGACGCGGTGGAGGCCCATGGCACCGGCACCGTGCTGGGCGACCCGATCGAGGCCCAGGCGCTGATCGCCGCGTACGGGCCGGAGCGCACCGAGCCCCTGCTGCTGGGCTCGGTGAAGTCCAACCTGGGGCACACCCAGGCGGCCGCCGGCCTCGTCGGCGTGGCGGCCACCGTGCTGGCCCTCCGGCACGGCGTCCTGCCCCGCACCCTGCACGTCGACCGCCCGAGCAGCAGGGTCGACTGGTCCGGCGGCGCGGTGCGGCTGCGCACCGCCACCGCCCCCTGGCCCGAGCGGCGGCGCCCGCGCCGGGCCGGGGTCTCCTCGTTCGGGATCAGCGGGACCAACGCCCATGTGCTGCTGGAACAGGCCCCGGTCGAGGAACCCGCCACCGAGGCCGGGCCGGAACCGCTGGTGCCGCTGGTGCCGCTCGTGATCTCCGCCCGGACTCCGGAGGCACTGGCCGCCCAGGCCGGGCGGCTGGCCGACCTGCTGGACGACGGGGCCCGGCCGCAGGACGCGGCGCGCTCCGCACTCGCCGGGCGGGCGCTGTTCGAGCACCGGGCCGTCGTGCTGGCGGAGGACGGGACGCAGGCCCGCGCGGCGCTGCGGGCCCTCGCGACGGGCGGGGCGAGCAGGTCCGGCGCGGCGACTCCCGGATTGGTCACCGGCACCGCGCCGGCGGACCGGGTGGACCAGGACGTGGTCCTGGTCTTCCCCGGCCAGGGTGCCCAATGGGCCGGCATGGGGCGGGAGTTGTGGCAGTCCGAAGCGGTCTTCGCCGAGCGGATGGCCGCCTGCGAACAGGCCCTCGCCCGGTCCGTCGACTGGTCGCTCGCCGACGTCGTGCACGGCACCCCCGACGCCCCGCCGCTGGACCGGGTGGACGTGGCCCAGCCGGTGTCCTTCGCGGTGATGGTCTCGCTCGCCGCCCTCTGGCAGTCGTACGGCGTCCGTCCGGCGGCCGTCCTCGGCCACTCGCAGGGCGAGATCGCCGCCGCCTGCGCGGCCGGTGCGCTGACCCTCGCGGACGCCGCCCGGACGGTCGCGCTGCGCAGCCGGGCCATCGGCGCCCGCCTCGCGGGCACCGGCGGGATGCTCTCCGTACCGCTGCCCGAGCGCCGCGTCCGGGACTGGATCCGGGCCTGCGGCGGGGGAGTCGAGATCGCCGCCGTGAACGGGCCGGAGCGCACCGTGGTCGGGGGGGACGGCGCGGCGCTCAGCGGGTTCCACGCCGAGCTGGAGCGGCGCGGGATCGACGTGCGGATGATCCCGGTCGACTACGCCTCGCACACCGCGCAGGTGGCGCAGCTGGAGCCGGAACTGCTGCAACTCCTCGACGGCGTACGGTCGTCGGCGCCGACGGTGCCCTGGTACTCGACGGTCGACGGCGACTGGGTCGGCGGCCCGGTCGGGCCCGACTACTGGTACCGCAACCTGCGCCACCCGGTCCGCTTCGAACCCGCCGTCCGGGCGCTCGCCGAGCAGGGCTTCACCACCTTCGTCGAGGTCGGCGCGCACCCGGTGCTGGGCACGGCGATCGAGGCGACGCTGGCCGACACCGGGGCGGGCCGGGCCGCCGTGGTCTGCGGCAGCCTGACCCGGGGTGAGGGCGGCCGGACGCGGTTCGCCCGTTCGCTCGCCGAGGCCTTCGTCCGGGGCGTCCCGGTCGACTGGACGCCGCTGCTGCCGCCCGGCGCGCGCCGGATCGACCTGCCGACCTACCCCTTCCGGGGGCGGCGGTACTGGCCGGAGCCGGTGTCGCAGCCGGGCCCCGGGCCGGTGCCGGTGCGGGCGTTCGCTGGCACGGGCGACCTGTTCCGCCTCGCCTGGCGGGACCTGCCCGTGCGCGGCGCGGCGCCCGTCCCGGTGACACCGGTCGCGGACCCGGCGGTGCTGCCCCCGGACGCGTCCGGCTGGCTGCTGCTCCCGCCCGCCGACGCCGCCGACGCCCCCGCCGAGGACACCGCACGGGTCCGGCGCGCGACCGCCCGCGCCCTGGCGGCCGTCCAGCACTTCCTCGCCGACCCCCGGTACGAGGACCGCCGCCTGGTCGTCGCCACCCGCCACGGCGTGGCGACCGAGGACGGGGAACCCGTCGACCCGGCCGAGGCCGCCGTGTGCGGCCTGGTCCGCTCGGCCCAGACCGAGCACCCCGGCCGCCTGCTGCTCGCCGACCTCGACCTGCCCGCCGACGCGACCCCGGAGGACTGCGCCCGCGCGGTCGCGGCCGCACTGGGCGAGGCGGCCGCCGCGGACGAGCCGCAGTTCGCCCTCCGCGGCCCGGCCGTCCGGGTGCCCCGCCTGGCCGCCCGCACCCCCGCGCCGACGGACGGCCCGGTGCTGGACCCGGCCGGTACCGCGATCGTCACCGGCGGCACCGGCCAGCTCGGCCGGCTGATCGCCCGCCACCTGGTGACGGGCCACGGCCTGCGCCGCGTCCTGCTCGCCTCCCGGCGCGGCGCCGAAGCCCCCGGTGCCGCCGAACTCTGCGCCGAGCTGGCCGAGTTGGGCGCCCACGCGGAGGCCGTCCGGTGCGACGTCGCCGACCGGGAGCAGGTCCGGGCCCTGGTCGCCGGTGTGTCCGCCGAGGCGCCGCTCACCGTCGTCGTGCATGCCGCCGGCGTGCTGGACGACGCGGTGGTCGCTTCCCAGGCCCCGGACCGGCTCGACACCGTGCTGCGCCCCAAGGCCGACGCCGCCGTCTGGCTCGACCGGGCCACCCGCGAGCTCCCCGCACCCGTCGCGCTCGTGCTCTGCTCCTCCGCCGCCGGTGTCCTGGGCACCGCGGGCCAGGCCGGGTACGCGGCCGCCAACGCCTTCCTGGACGGCCTCGCGACCCGCCGCCGGGCCGCCGGCCTGCCCGCGGTGTCGCTGGCCTGGGGGTCCTGGGACGCGCCCGACGGCATGACCGCCGCCCTGGGCCGGGCCGGCCGCGCCCGGCTGGCCCGCACCGGCGTCCGGCCGCTCCACCCCGCCGAGGGGCTGCGACTGTTCGACGCGGGCCTCGCCGACGGCCGGGCCGTCCTCGTCCCGCTCGCCCTGGACCCCGGCGCCGTCCGGCACCCGGCCCCCGCGGTGCTGCGCGACCTCGCCGAACCCGGCACCGCCGATCCCACCGGGGGAACCGCCGACCCCACGCCCGGTACCACGGCTCCCGGACCGCAGGCCGTCCGGCTGGTCGCCGCCGACCCCGCCGCCCTGCTCGACCTGGTCCGGGCCGAGGCCGCCGAGGTGCTCGGGGCGGACGAGCGGATCCCGGCCGAGGAACCCTTCGAGTACGCGGGCTTCGACTCCCTGATGGCGCTCGAACTGCGCGACCGGCTGGCCCGGCTCACCGGCGCCCGGCTCCCCGCCACCCTGGTCTACGACCACCCCAGCCCGGCCGCCGTCGCCGAGCAGCTGGGCCGACTGCTCGGCTCCGTCCGGGAACACCGGCAGGCGGCCGCCGCCCTGGACACCCTGGAACGCACCCTCACGGCCGTGGACGAGGAGTCCCGCGCGGACCTCACCGCCCGGCTGCGCACCCTGCTCCAGCGGCTCGAACCCGCCACCGCCCCGGCCCGCCCCCTCGCCGCCGCTCCGACGGCGAGCGTCCCGGCGGGGGCACCCGCCGGCGAACCGGCCAGGGAACTGGCCGACGAACTCGCCGACGCCGACGACGACGAACTCCTCCGCTTCATCGACACCCGGCTCTGACCGGCACCGCCAGAAAGGCACCGCGATGACCATCACCGGTCTGGCCGAACCCTTCCTCCGCGCCCAACTGGAGTCCCTGGGCCTGGCCGTCGAGTACGTCCGCGCCGAGGGCGACACCCTCTACCGGCGCGGCGACGACGGCCGCGAACTCCCCGTGCTCGACCTCGTCGGCGGCTTCGGCGCGACGATCCTCGGCCACAACCACCCCGAGATCCTCGCCCTCGCCCAGGAGTTGCTGAGCGCGCGGGTACCGGTGCACGCCCAGTTCTCACTGCACCCGTACGCCGAGACCGTCGCCCGGCGGCTCAACGAGATCCTCCACCGCGACACCGGCGACCCGGGCCCGTACACCGCCGTCTTCGCCAACAGCGGCGCCGAGGCGGTCGAGGCCGCCGTCAAGCACGCCGAACTCGACCGCGGGCTCAAGGCGGCCGAGCTGCTCGCCCGGATCGACGAGGAGACCGACCGGGCCCGCCGGGCCGTCCGGGACGGCGCCGTCCTCTCCGCGGCCGCCCGGCGGCTCGCCGACGGCGGGGACTTCGAGTCCCTGGCCGCCGCCCTCACCGCCGCCAACCGGGCGCGGGCCGAGGAGCCGCCCGTGCTGCTCGCCCTGACCGGCGGCTTCCACGGCAAGCTCGTCGGCAGCGTCCAGCTCACCCACAACCCGGTCGTCCGGGAGCCCTTCCGGGCCCTGGCCGCCCCCTGCCGGTTCGTCCCCGCCGAGGACCCGGCCGCCCTCGCCGCGGCGATCGCCGAGGAACACCGCACGGCCCTGGGCCTCACCGTCTCCGACGGCACCGTGGACCTGGCCGAGCACCGGCTGCCCCGGCTGTGCGCCCTGGTACTGGAACCCGTCCAGGGCGAGGGCGGGGTCCGGCCGCTCACCGCCGGGTACGCGCGCGAGCTCCAGCGGATCTGCGCCGAGGCGGACTGCCCGATCGTGGTGGACGAGGTGCAGAGCGGCATGGGCCGCACCGGCAGCTTCCTGGCGAGCTCCGCCATCGGGCTGCGCGGCGACTACTACGTACTCGCCAAGAGCCTCGGCGGCGGCCTCGCCAAGGCCGCGGTCATGCTGGTGCACCACCGCCGCCACCGGCCCGGTTTCGAGCTGCTGCACAGCTCCACCTTCGCCAAGGACGCCTTCTCCACCCTGATCGCCGCCCGCACCCTGGACCTGCTGGAGGCCGACGGCGGCGCCCGCTACCGGCAGGCCGCCGAACGCGGCGAACGGATCCTGGCCCGGCTGGAGGGCATCCGCGACGACTTCAAGGACGTCGTCGCCGACGTCCGAGGCCGCGGCCTGATGCTCGGCCTGGAACTGCGCGACCAGGGCGACTCCACCTCCCCGGCCCTGCGCGAACTCTCCCGGGCCGGCGTCCTCGGCTACGCCGCCGCCGGCTACCTCCTCCACGCCCACGCCCTGCGGGTCTTCCCGACCGCCAGCGCGACGACCACCCTGCGGATCGAACCCTCCGTCCACATCACCGACCCCCAGATCGCCCAGGCCGAATCCGGCCTGCGCGCCCTCTGCGACCTCCTCCGCACCCAGGACGGTGTCCGCCTCCTCGCACGCTGACGCAGGGCGCACCGAGGCGCGTACCGGGGGCGAGTGCGCCCGGTACGCGCCCTGGTGGGGCGGCGTCGTGCACCGCACACTGACGGAGCGACAGCGACGCACCGCGCACGCACGACCGTCAGCGGGGGGCCGATGGAGTACGTACCGATCCTGCGCGGCAAGGCGGGCGAGTTCATCGCCCTGGGCCACATCGGCGCCCACGTGCAGGCGCGCATCCGCCCGTTGCTCGAAGTCCACCCCGACCGGCGTCTGGCCGATGTCGTGCAGACCTTCGCCCGCCACGCGGGCGACCACCTCCCCGCCCGGCTGACCGTCACCGTCGACTGCGGTCAGCTCTGGCAGCAGGGCGCGGTCGGGACCGGCTACCGCGGCCACGCCATGCGGTGGCTCAGCGAGCACTTCGAGCAGTGGCTCCAGACGCTCATCCCCGCCTTCCGCACCACCGACCCGGTCGGCTCCCTCGACGAGATCCGCCGTGCCCAGCGGGCCCACGGCGCCGGCGGCTGCCTGCGGATCGACCTGCACCACCTGCCCGGCGGCCCGGGCGACCTGACCGAGGACGTGCGCGCCGCCCTGGCCGCCGTGGCGCTCACCCCGCAGGACACCGACCTGCTGCTCGACGCCGGCTACCTGCCCGGCCCCGACGCGGTCACCGCCCTGGTGCCACGCGCGCTCGCCGTCCTCGGCTGGGCCCGCGCACACCCCTGGCGCCACATCGCGCTGGCAGCGGGGGCGTTCCCGCCGAGTCTGCGCCGGGTCCGGCCGTACGTCCTGACCGCCCTGCGCCGTCACGAGCTGGACCTCTGGGAGCACGTCGCCCGCGGGGCGGCCGGCCCGCCGCCCGACTTCGGCGACCACGGCGTCACCCACCCCGACCCGCCGGAACCCGCCGAGGTCCGGGCCGCGCCCGCCAACCTGCGCTACACCGGCGGCCGCCACTGGCACGTCGTCCGGGCGGTCGACGCGACGGGCCTGGAAGCCCTCCGGCTGTGCCGTCAGCTCACCCGGGCCGACGTCTGGGACGCCACCCGCCCCGACGCCTCCTGGGGCGGAGAGGAGATCCGCCGCCGGGCCCTCGACCTCGTGACCGGCCCCGGCAACCCCGGCCAGCGCCGTGCCTGGGAGACCTCCCACCACCTGGCCGCGGTCGCCGGAGCCATCGCCGAACGGGGCCGCCCGTAGCCGGTGCCTAGCGCGACGGGGTGAAGTCCGGGAGTCGGGCCAGGCCGGCGGCGACCGCGGTGAAGCCCCGGTCGAGCATCAGCAGTTCGTACTCCTGGACGGCGGAGGGCAGTTCGGCCTCGCCGCGGTGGACGGCGGTGAGCGAGCGGCAGAGCAGGGCGGCGTCGTGGAACGCGAGGTTGGCGCCCTGGCCGGCGCTGGGCGGCATGGGGTGGATCGCGTCGCCGAGCAGGGTGACCGGCCCGGTGCCCCAGTGGGGTACCGGCTCGGAGTAGCGGAACGTCAGTGGTGAGCTGTTGCCGACGTCGGACCGCCGGACCAGCTCGACCAGGTCCGGGTGCCAGTCGCGGACCAGGACGAGCAGTCGGTCGCGCACCTGCGCCCAGTCCGTCGGCGCGGGGCCCGTGAGCGGCTCGGGCAGCATCACCACCCAGCGCAGGTAGCTCCCGGTGTCCGGCAGTTCCACCTCCGGCGCCAGTTCGGCCGCCGCGAGCCGGGGCGGGCGGCGGAAGTCCATCCGGCCGATCAGCAGGCTCGCCCCGGGCCCCTGGACCAGGGTGCCGGCGCCCGGTACGAGCGCGGCGAGCCGTTCGGTCATCGGGGTGCGCCCCAGCAGCGCGCCGCCCGGTACGGTGGCGACCTCGGCCCCGGGCAGCAGCTGCCGCCGTACCGCCGAGCCCACGCCGTCCGCCCCGACCAGCAGGTCGCCCAGCACGCCGGTGCCGTCCGCGAACCGTGCCTCCACCCGGCCGTCCGCCCGCTCCCGGTACCCGACGACCGCCCGCCCGAACTCCACCCGGTCCCCGAGCCCCGCCAGCAGCAGCTGCCGCAGCACGTGCCGGTCGGCGGCGGTTCCCCCGCCGGTCGGGCCGAGCCGCCGCAGCTCCGTCAACTGCTCGTCCACCACGCGCCGTTCGCCGGCGAGCGGTCCGGTCACCGCCGTCAGCAGGCCGTGCAGCCGGGGCGGCAGGCACTCCCGCAGCGCGGCCAGTCCGGGCTCGTCCAGCCCGATCCGGAACCCCTGGTACCGGCTGTCCGCCGCGCCCTCCCGCTCGAACACCCGCACGTCGATCCCGGCCCGGACCAGCCCCTGGGCCAGACAGAGCCCCCCGATCCCGGCCCCGGCCACCAACACCTTCATGCTGCGCACCCTCTCCCCGCCTGCCTTCTCGGCCGTTCGTTCCTTGCAGCGTCAGCCTGGCCGACCACGACCCCCGTGCGGCAGGTCGCTCCGTCACCGATCCGGTATGACAGCTGTCACTGCTCCGCTGTCACCCCTTCGCGCGGGTGAACCCGTGGCTGTGCTCGACCTTGGCCACGTGCAGCGAGTAGCTCTGGTACCACTGGGCCCGGCCGCGCTGCTGCGCCGCTCGGTGCTCGGCGTCGGTGCGCCACCGGTCGAGGGCCTCCCGTCGGTCAGTCGAGGCCTTCGGTGATGCGGAAGTCGCGCTCGAAGCCGTCGGGGAGGGCCAGCAGCGCCTTCCGGTACGCCGCGCTCTCGTAGGCCGCGACGGCCTGTTCGAAGCTGTCGAACTCGATCAGCACGACGCGTTGGGTGATTCCGGCCTCGCGGGCGACGACTCGACTGCCACGGGACAGGAGGCGCCCGCCCCCGGCCCGGACAGCCGGACCGGCCAGCTCGTCGTAGGCGGTCAGCCCCTCAGGGTCGGACATCGCGGGGTAGACACTGACCCAGTAGCCCTTGGCCACGGAGAACCTCCTGCGTTCGGCCGGACACGTCCGGCTCCGCATCGACACCCGGATCGGTCGATCCCGGCATGCGCAGGCTAGGGCTTGACGTGCGGCCGAGGGAAAGACCGGTACGGGCTAGGCTCAGAACGGATCGTTATCAATCGGGGGGGGAGGGCACGTGGCGCCGGACACCGTGAGCCTGCGCTACTTCCTGGTGCTGGCACAGGAGTTGAACTTCACCCGGGCAGCCGCACGGATCGGCATCGCCCAGCCCGCACTCAGCGCCCGGATGCGCCGGTTGGAGAAGGAACTCGGTACGGCCCTGCTGGTCCGCAGCACGCGCAGCGTCGTACTGACCACGGCCGGTGCGGCGCTGGCGGAGTCCGCGCCGCCCGCGCTGGCGGCGCTGGACCGGGCATGGGACACCGCCCGGAGCGCGGCGGCCGGTGAACTGGGCACGCTGCGCATCGGATACAGCCTCAGCACCGGGGCCGAGACGACACCGGCCCTGGTGGACAGGCTGATGCGCGACAACAGCGGACTCGACGTCCGAGCGGTCCCGATGGCGACACCGGAGATCTCCCCCGCGGTCGCCGACGGCCGCATCGATGCCGGGATCACCCGCGGTGAGCAACCGGGCCGAGGCGTACGCAGGTTGCTGCTGCGGCGTGCGCGCATCGGGGTCCAGCTGGCGCAGCACCATCCGCTGGCCGGACACCCGGAGATCGAGATCGCCGACGCGGCCGCGTATCCGCTGCGACTCCCGGACCGTGCGGCCAACCCCGTGGTCCACGATCAGCTGTCCGCGGTGTTCCGGGACACCCGACCGCACCCCCGGTTCCACACGCTCGCCGTGTCCTTCGACATGTCCCAGCGCGACCTGCGCGACGGGGTCACCCTCGCCCCCGCCGGTGAAGCCGCGGCCACGGCACAACCGGCCGGTCTCACCTGGCGACCGCTGCGGGGCGCGCCCGGCCTGACGTTCCACCTGGTCCTCCCGCGCGAGCAGTTGCCGCTGCACCGCCGCGTCCGTACCGCCGCCAGAACCCTGGCGCACGAGCTGCACTGGCTGCCGGACTGACGCGCAAGAGGCCCAACGTGCCGGATGCGGGCGGTGCGACGGTTCGGCGATCGGTTCGTCAGCCGACCGCGCCGAGCGGGACGACCTGGTCGGTGACGGGGATCAGGCAGCGCTGTTCGCTGCACGCGCCGAAGCTGACGACGGCTTCGCTCGGCCCGGCCGCGGTCCGGCGGACCGGGAGCGCGACGGTGACCGCGCCGTCCGGGTAGACGGGCAGCTGCACCCCGAGGTCCAGGGGGCTGACGGTGCGCAGCGGGCGGTCGGCCCGGACGGCGCCGTCCGGCGTCAGCCCGCCGCGCACGGCCAGCCGGGTGGGCAGGCCGAGGCCGTCGATGCCGTCGGCGGGCAGGTCGACGCTGTAGAGGTGGAAGCCCGCCTCGTCGGGGGTGAAGGTGGCGGCGAGGACCAGGTGGCCGTCGTCGCCGGGGGCGAGCCGGAGGGAGACGGTGACCCCGCCGCCACGGTAGCTGGCGATGGGGGCGGCGGCCGGGGCCGGGTCGGCGGCGCAGCCGGCCGCCCCGAGGACCAGGAGTGCGGCGACCGCGCCGGCCGCCCGTCGGGTCACCGTCATGCCTGCGCCCAGCGCGTGAGGAAGGTGGCGACCGTGCCGGCGCTCATGGCGCGGGCGTTGGAGAAGGCCCCGTCGTTGCTGGCGGTGCGCACGGTGCCGTCGGGGGAGAGCACCACCAGGGCGGGGATGCCGCTGCTCCGGAGGTCGACGTACCGGGCGGCGAGGTCGAGGTTGTGGTCGAAGCGGCCGACATCCACCGCGACGACCCGGTAGTCGTCCCGCAGCAGCGGGGTGACCTGCGGGGAGCGGAACAGCTTGTCCAGCACCTTGCAGTCGGGGCACCAGTTGGCCCCGAAGTCGAGCAGGACCGGGCGCTGGTCCCCGGCGGAGCGGGCCAGGGCGGCCTTCACATCGGCCTCGGCGTCCCGGGTCGCGTCGTATCCGTCGGGCAGGTCGGCGGGCGCCGTCCCGGCACTCGCGGCTGCGGTGGCGGCCGTCGGCGCGGCAGCGGAGGTGGCCGCGGTGGCGGCGGTGGTGGCGGTGGCGGTTGCCGGAGTGGTCGTGGGGCGCTCGGCGGCTCGGGTGGTGGAGTCGCAGCCGGTGATCAGCACCGCCGACAGGACGGTGCCGGCGAGCAGGGCGCGGTGGTGCCGCATGGGGTCCCCTTCGGGGTGGTGGGTGGTGGTGTCGGTTGTGTCGACGGGAAGTGAACTGCCGGGTGTGCAGCAGGGGTTGGTGAGCTGAACGGTGCGGGTGGAGAGCGGCGGGTGCGTTCCGGAGCGGTCACGGAAGCGCCGTACCGCCCACGCCGGCGGGCATGCGTCGATACGGTTCCCGCACTGTCCGCACCACGTCCCAGGGGGGACCATGCGACGCACCGCCCTCGCCCTGCTCGCCGCCGCCACCGCCGTCCTCGGCGTCGCCGCCTGCGACCCGACTCCGGTCACCACGACCACGAGTACGGGTGCCCCCGTCCCGGCCACGACGGTGGCCGGTCCGGCACCGGGTGGTACCCAGTCGGCGCCGACGACCGCCGCTCCGACCGCCGCTCCGACCGCCGCCCCGACCGCCGCCCCGGCCGGGGCCGGCGGTGACGCGACCAAGGACGTCGAGATCTCGGCGTGCGAGGTGGACGGCGCGATCCACTGGCCGTCGGCGGCCCTCAAGGTCACCAACCACACCGACAAGTCGTCGAACTACCTCGTCCAGGTGGAGTTCGTGGACGCCTCCGGCACCCGGGTGGCGGAGGCCCCCGCCGCGACCGACAACCTGGCCGCGGGTCAGAGCGCCTCGCTCAAGGCGCGCGGGGCGACCGCGGTGAAGGACAAGGTCAGCTGCCGGGTCACCAGCGTCACCCGGTTCCCGGCCCCCTGACCCCGCCCCCCTGACCCCGGCGGGAGCGCCCGGTCAGGCCGGCTGCTGCTCCGCCGCCGCGACCGCGCCCTGGACGGCGGCGACCCGCAGGTCGATGAACGACTGCCGAGGGTCGTTGAAGTTGGTGAACGGCTGCGGGATGTACCGGCCCAGCGCCTGGAACTGGGCCAGCGCCTCGGTCGGCCGCCCGGCCCGGGTCAGCGCGTACGCGAGCCAGCCGTGGGCGTACCGGATCCGGGGGTGGCCGGGGTCGGCCGCCGCGAGGTCGGCGAGCGCGGCGTCCAGGGCGGCACCGACCTCGGGGCGCTGCCAGGCGGTGAGCTTCTCGCCGTCCTTGGCGAACTGCTCGAAGTAGGCCTCCAGCTTGATCGGGGCGAGCAGGCTGCCGGCCGGGGCGGCGGCGATCGCCCCGTCGATGAACCCGTGCATCAGCTCGTGGCTGCCGCGCCACTTGGCGCACCAGTACTGCAGCGCCCGGGTGTGCGCCGCCCAGTGCCGCGGGTCGCGCGCGACCAACTCGGCCCACAGCTGCCGGAAGCGGTCGTTGGACCAGCCGAGGCCCATGGCGATGGGGATCTGCGCGACCCACGGGTTGGGGTCGTCCTCGGGGGCGAGCGCGGCGGCCGCGACGGCGGCCTCCCCGGCCTCGGCCAGGACGCGGTGGAAGCCCGCGAACTGCTCGCGGCTGACGTCGGTCGCGCGGGCGCTGCTGCGGATGTTCCAGGCCAGGTAGACCAGGGCGTCCGCGTGCAGCAGTGCGGCGGCCGGGTCCTGCGGCCGCTCGGCGCGCCAGGCGCGCAGCCAGGCGTCGTCCTCGGCGGCCAGCTCGGCCAGTTGGCGCTGCCGCCGCCAGCGGACGTCGGCGGTGGCGTCGGCGGCGAGGTAGGTGGCGGCGGTCCGCCAGTCGCCGGCCTTGGCGGCGGCGAGGACGGCGGCCTCCTCGTCCTCGGGCCGGTCGTCCAGGAGCAGTTCGCTGCCGAGCAGCAGCCCGTGGTCGGCCGGGACGATGGTGTTCTTCGCCCGGGCCTCCTCCGCCTGTCGTGCTTCGTGTTGGGCGATGGTGGCCTTGGCCCGTTCGAGCTGGGCCAGCTTGCGCTTGGCCAGCCGGGTCATGACGACCGGGAACAGCAGGGCGAGGCCGACGACGGACAGCACGATGATGCCGAGCAAAGGGTGTTCCTCCGGTGGTGCGGTGTGGGCGTTGACTGGTGCGGACGAGTCCGGGCGTGGACTGGTGCGGACCAGTCCGGGCGTGGGCGGGTGCGGCGACGACCGGTCGGATCGGTGTGACCGATCCGACCGATCACACCGATCAGACAGCGGCGGCGGTCGGCAGCCCGGCCCCCGCGAGCAGCGCCCGCAGCGGGGCGGTGTCTGGGTCGTCCGCGCAGGCGGCGTCCAGGGCCGCGTCGAAACCGTCCGCGAAGCCGTCCGGCAGCCGGAGTTCGGCCGGCCCGCCCCAGGAGAGCTCCCAGCCGGCGAGCCCGGCCTCGGCCAGGGCGACGACGGTGGCGTGCGCCAGTTCCTCGCGCAGCGCCGGTCGGGCGAACTCCCGGGCGGCCCGGCCGGTGGCCGCGGCGGCCTGCTCGCTCTTGGGCAGCCGGTCGGTGAACTCCCAGGCACGCCCGGCGTCGATACCGTCGAGCAGCCCGTGGGCGGTGGGCGGCAGGCCCAGCCCGGTGAGCGCCCGGCGGGCGTCCTCGGCGGCCTCGCGGGCGCGCGCCAGCATGGCCGTGCGGACCAGCTCGGGCCAGTCGGCCCGGTGCTTGCCGGAGGCCTCCGGGACGAGCGAGACGACCTCCAGCTCGGCGAGCACCCGCTCCGAGTCGTGCAGCAGCGCCAGGGCGGGGCCGGCGGCGCCGGGGCCGCGGCCGTCGTCGGGCAGCGCCTCGATCGCGGCGACCCGCAGGTGGATCGGCGGGTGGGAGTCGTACGGGTCGGGCTGCTCCTCGGGCAGTTCGAGGGCGTGCTCGGCGAGTTCGGCGCGGCGCTTCGGGTCGCTCAGCAGGTGCTGGAGGCCGCCGTAGACCTGGCCGGGCGGCGGGAGCAGTCCGGCGTCCCAGCCGATGGTGGCGTAGCGGTTGAGGTAGAAGTTCTGGGCGGCCTCCAGCGCCGGGATCCGGCGCAGGGCGGCGGCGGTGGCGTCCCGGCCCGCGAGCTGGGCGGCGACCTGGTCGGCCGCGTACTCCTGGCGGCGGCCGACCGCCTCGGAGACCCGGAAGTAGAGCTTGGCGTAGCCGGTGAACAGCTTGGCGAGCACTCGGTCCACGCCGCCGCCGGCCTGTTCCGCGGAGGGCTTGCGGCCCTTGGCCAGCCGCTTCTCTGCCTTGGCGGCGAGCTTGACGGCCTCCTGGGCCTGGTGCTGGTCGGCGCGGTGGTGCAGTCCGCCGATGGTGTGCAGGACCGCGCGGCGGCCGGCGACGGTGACGGCGGCGAGCCGGACGTCCCGGTTGCTGTAGTGGCCGAACTCGTGCGCCAGCACGGACTCCAGCTCGCCCTCGGTGAGGCCGATCAGCAGCGGGGCGCCGATCACCAGGTGGCGCTTGCCGGGGACGAGGCCGAGCAGCCTGCTCTCCTCCATGACGCCCGCGTTGACCTCGGGCACGAGGCGGATCTCGGCCGGGCCGCGGACGCCGGTGCGCTCGGAGATCCGGTCGACCATCGCCCAGATCTCGGGCTGCCGCTCGCGGGTGAGGAGCACGCCGGGCAGTTCGCCGTCGTCCTTGCGACGCCGGGTCAGGAACACCACCCGGACGACGGGGTAGGCGACGGCGGCGCTCAGCGCCCAGAGCTTGACCAGCCCCGGGCGGAACTGGCCGGAGGCCTGGTACAGGGCGACGTCGAGGGCGATCAGGCCCGCGACGATGCCGAGGGCGAGCAGGTAGAAGCCGATGAGCAGGGCCACGGCGGTGGCGGCTCTTGTTGACGTGCTCATGGCAGCAGAACGCTGGGGCGCGCCCATGCGATGGTCCTCCCCCTGGGCGCGACGACATGAGCGGCGCGCGGTTGTTGCATGGTGAACGGGTGTGCGACGAGTGGAGATGGTAGCGGTCCCCGGACGGCCCGCGCACCGGGGTCAGCGGCTCCGGATCACCGCTCCGACCTGCGGGTTCGTCACGGGTTCCGATTCGTGCGGGCTTGACGGCATTCGGCCGCCGCCGACCCTGCGCCTCGGCCGCCGACCACCGTCCTCGGGCCCCAGGCCCCGCCCGGCGCGCCGCTCCGGCCGTCAGCGCCCGCCGGCCGCGATCGCCTCACGGACGGTCACCAGGCAGGGGTCGCAGTACCGGTCCGGCACCGGCGAGCCGTCGCCGGGCGGCAGTACGCGCTGGGACGGCTCCAGGAACCGCCCGCACAGCGATGCCGACGCGTCGTCCTTCGCGACCACGTGCCACACCACGGCGGGCGGCGACACCGCCGGGTCGTGCTCGGCCCACATCTCGTACACGGTGACCTCCACGGTCTCGGGGCTCGGTCACCCCATGCAACCCCGGGACACCCTGCTCGGCCACCGGGCCGGACCCGGTGGGATGGTTCCACCTGGTCCGCCTCCGGTTCCCGGTCCGGAGCGGGCGGCGGACGGATGCTCACCGCCGGTGCCGAAGCCGAGAGTCGGCGCCACCCGGACGGCGGGCGCGGCCGCGCGCCGGCCCGGCCGGGCAGGGCGCCGAGTGCCCGACGGCCCCGGGGGTATCCTGCCCGGATGTCCTCACCAGTTGCCGGGCCCGTGCCCCCGGCCGCGCCGGGCGACGACCCGGCGGTCGTGCGTTCGGACGACGACCCGGCGGTCGTCCTCTCGGGCTTCGGCCCGGTCGGCCGCGCCTTCGCCGAGCGGTTGCTGACGCACGCGGACGGGCTCGCCCGCGACCACGGCGTCCGGCCGAGGCTGGCGGCCGTCCGGGTCGGGTCGGCGGAGGTGGAGTTGCGGGACGGCGGCCCGGTCCCGCCCCGGGCCGAGTGGGCTCCGCCGGGCCCGTTGGCGCGGACCCTCGACCGGACCGGTGCGCGGGTGCTGGTCCAGGCGCTGCCGTCCTCCCCGCAGCTGCGGCAACAGGCCGCCGATGAGGCCGTCCTGGCGCTCGGCCGCGGTGTCCACGTCGTCACCGCCACCAAGAGCCACCTGCTCGGCCACTGGCGTGAACTCGGCGCGGCCGCCCGGGCCGGCGGCAGCCTGATCAGGATCTCCGGGGCCACCGGAGCCGCCCTCCCGACGGCCGACCTGGCGCGCACGGGGGTGCGGGGCCTCGGCTGCCGGACGGTCCGGGCCTGCCCCAACGGGACGGCCACCTTCGTGCTCGACCGCCTGGCCGCGGGCGACTCCCTCGACCGGGCGGTCGGCGAGGCCCAGCGGCTCGGCATCGCCGAGGCCGATCCCTCGGCCGACCTCTCGGGCGCCGACGCCGCCACCAAGGTGCGGCTGCTCGCGGCCCTGCTGTGGGGCTGGGACCCGTCGGCCGTGCGCGTCGACGCGGTGGCGGTGGACGCCGGGACGGGCGCGGCGGCGCTGGCCGCGGCCGCCGAGGGGCGCCAGCTGCGGGCGGTGGCGAGTGCGAGCGCGGACCGCCCGCTGGTGGTCGAGGTCCGCCTGGAGCCGACCGCGCCGGGCGACCCGCTGTACGCGCTGACCGGCCCGGAGAAGGCGGTCGTCTACGGCTGCCCCGAGGCCGGGGACATCACGGTGAGCGGCGGCCGGTCCAGCCCGCTCGGCGCGGCGCTCGCGATGCTGCGGGACACTCTTGACGTCACGGCGCCCCGCGGGCACGGCTTCGGCTGAGCCGCGCGGAGCCCTGCGCCGGTCCTCGTGGCGATCGTGGAGGCGTTGTGGGTACCGATCCAGCGGCCCGGCGGGCGGCCGAACAGGCCAGCGACAGGAGCGGCTACGACGACGGCGCGGGCATGCGGCCGTGGCGGTTCGTGGTGTGGTTCGGCATCGTCAGCCTGCTCGCTGACTTCGTCTACGAGGGCGCCCGTTCCGTCACCGGCCCGCTGCTGGCCTCGCTCGGTGCCTCGGCGACGCTGGTCGGCGTGGTGACCGGCGCGGGGGAGGCGGCGGCGCTGGTCCCGCGCCTGCTGTCCGGGCCGCTCGCCGACCGCACCGGCCGGTTCTGGGCGCTGGCGATCGGCGGCTACGCGCTCACCGTCGCCGCCGTGCCGCTGCTCGGCGTGGCGGGCTCGCTGGGGGCGGCCTGCACCCTGGTGATCGCCGAGCGGGTCGGCAAGGCGGTCCGCTCACCGGCCAAGGACACCCTGCTCTCGCACGCCACCGCCGCCACCGGCCGGGGCCGGGGCTTCGCCGTCCACGAGGCCCTCGACCAGGTCGGCGCGGTGATCGGCCCGCTCACCGTGGCCGCCGTGCTCGCGGCCACCGGCGGCTACGGGCCCGCGCTCGGCGTGCTGGCCGCCCCGGGCGTGGCGGCCCTCGGCCTGCTGTGGTGGCTGCGCTCCCGGGTGCCCGACCCGTCCCGCTACGAGTCGGCGCGGCCCGCCCGACCCCCGGTGACCCAGGCTCCGGCCCAAACCTCAGCCTCAGCCCCGTCCCCGGCGCCCGTCCGCCCACCGCTGCCCCGCGCCTTCTGGGCGTACGCGGCGTTCACCGCGGCGACCATGACCGGCTTCACCACCTACGGCGTGCTCTCCTTCCACCTCGTCCGGCACCACCTGCTCACCGCCTCCGCCGTACCGGTGCTGTACGCCGGGACGATGCTCGCCGGCGCGCTGGCGAGCCTGGTCACCGGCTGGCTGTACGACCGGATCGGCCCGCGCACCCTGGTGGCGCTGCCCGTGCTGGCCGCGGCCGTGCCCCCGCTGGGCTTCGCCGACGCGGTGGCGCCCGCCGCGGCCGGCGCGCTGTTGTGGGGTGCCGCGCTGGGTGTCCAGGAGTCGACCCTGCGGGCGGTGGTCGCCGACCTCGTCCCCGCGCCGCGCCGGGCGACCGCCTACGGGGTGTTCGCCGCCGTGGTCGGCCTCGCCACGCTGGCCGGCGGGGCGCTCACCGGCGCGCTCTCCGCGGTGTCCGTCCCGGCGCTGGTCGTCACCGTGGCCGCCGTCCAGGCCGCCGCCCTGGTGCTGCTCGCCACGGTCCGCCCGGGGCGCGGCCGGATCACGCCGGGGTGACGGCCTGGGGGAAGGTGAAGAGGCCGTCCGGGTCGTAGGCGCGCTTGACCCGCCGCAGCCGGTCGAGGTTGCCGCCGTAGTACGCCTGCGCCCAGTCGGTCAGCCGCGGGTCGGGGTAGTTCTGGTACGCCTCGCCGCTCGCGTACGGGCGCATGGCGCTCCAGACGTCCTCCAGCCAGGCCTGGGACTGCTCCACCCCGGGCCCCGAACCGGCGCCGGGAGACGGGTAGTTGGCGATGTACTGGGCCGCGAACAGGGCGCCGCGGTGGACGAAGGCGGTGTCCCCGGGGGCCACCCGGCCGACGGCGCCGCCCAGCGCGTCGAAGGCGACCGAGGCGCTGCCGCCCTGCGGCGTCGTCCGCGCGTACCGGTCCACGGCGGCCACCAGGGCCGCGATCCCGGCCGCGCCGATCGGCCGGGTGTAGAAGTCGGACCGGGCCGCGTACGACACCCTGGTCAGCCGGCCGTCGGGGTTCCGGCCCGGCAGACTGCCCGGCAGGTGGGCGGCGGCCTCCGACCAGCCGGCCACCCCGCCCATCTCCTTCATGGTGTCCAGGAACGGCGCGGTGTGCAGCGAGGCGGTGGCCGGCGCGACGGCCAAGCGGTCGACCAGGTCGGCGAGTTCACCCTGCGAACCGAGCAGGTTGACGGTGCTGGTGAGGCGCAGCCTGCCGTCCGGCCAGGTGTCCAGGTGGAGGTTGGCCCAGAGCTCGTCCGGTGCGCCGGCCACCCAGGCCTGCCAGGCCGCGACCACCGACCCGGCGGCCGACCACGGCCAGGAGAGGAAGCCGTACGCGCAGCTCACCGCCGGGTGGGTGCGGAAGGTGAAGGAGGTGACCACGCCGAAGTTGCCGCCGCCACCGCCGCGCAGCGCCCAGAACAGGTCGGCGTCGGCGCCCGCCGCCACCTGCCGGATCCGGCCGTCCGCCGTCACGACCTCTGCGCCGGTCAGGTTGTCGCAGGTCAGCCCGTACGCCCGGCAGGTGACGCCGATGCCGCCGCCCAGGGCCAGCCCGGCCACGCCGACGCTCGGGCAGGAACCGGCCGGGACGGTCACGCCGTCGGCCGCCAGCCCGGCGTACACGTCGATCAGCCGCGCGCCCGCCCCGACCGTCGCCGAGCCGCCCGTCGCCGGGCCGCCCGAACCGCTGACCCCCGCCATCGCGCCGACGTCCAGCACCATCCCGCTGCCCGAGGACCAGCCCGCGTAGCTGTGGCCGCCGCTGCGCACCGCGACCGGGACGGCGTGGCGGCGGGCGAAGGCCAGGCAGGTGGCGACGTCCTGGGCGGAGGCCGGGTAGACGATCCCGGCGGGGTGGAGGTCGTCGAACTGCGGCTGGTAGAGCCGGCTCGCGTCCTGGTAGCGGGCGTCCTGCGGGCCGATGACGGCGCCGCCGAGGTCCTTGGCGAGCGCGGCCCAGTCGGCCGGGCCGGCCGGGGTGGGGCTCGCGCTGCTCGGCCGGGGCGTCGGCGACCCGGTGGAGGCCGACGGGTCCGGGGACGGTCCGGCGGCCGGCCCGCCGCAGGCACCGAGCGCCGTCGCCAGCGACGCGGCCAGGGGCGCGGCGGCGAGCCGCAGCACCCGCCGTCTCTCCGGCCGGTCCGGCCCGGCCGGGGGGTTCGGTGCCGCTTCGCTCCCGCTCATTCCCGCCCCTCGCTCCCGGCCGTGGCCCGTGCCCGCACGGTACCCGCAGGTGCCGGGGCCGGGGGCCGACTTGGGCCAACCATAGGGTGGTTCGCGGCGACGGCGGCCGCCGCCTCGACCGGGTCGCCGACCGGGGTGGTCGGATCAGGGGCGGTGGAGTGCGCCCAGGCGTCGTCCAGGGCGAAGAAGTCGACCGGCACCGGCCGGGTGTGCTGGGTCAGGGCGTCGTCCAGGGAGGCGAAGTAGGCCGCCCAGCGCTTCGCGTAGAGGCCCGAGACGAGGCCGGACCACTCGCGGGCGGCGTAGTCGTGCAGGCCGCCGTCCTCCGACTCGGCGCGGGTGCCGCCCCAGGTGGTGAGGAGCGAGCGGGCGTCGTACCGGAGCCGGTCCCGTTCGGCGGGGGCCGCGGCCCAGTCCGGCACCCGGGCGAGCCAACTGCCGACCAGGAAGCGGGAGTCCGTCGCCGTCACCCGTTCCAGCTCGGCCTCGGCGGCGGTCCACCGGCCCACCAGCGAGCGGAACGCCCCCAAGTCCCCTCCTGTGTAGGCCCGTTCGATCAGCGGCAGCAGGCGGCGGCTCTCGTCGGCGAGGGCCTGCCGGGCGAGGTTGACCAGGTCGAAGCGGTAGGCGTCGGTGCCGCGCCGCTCCGGTGCGGCCCGCAGCAGGCCGTCCAGGGCCGCGCGCACCGTGGCCGGGTCGAAGCGCGTCCTCGGCGGCGACCAGGACCCGGAGGTGGCGGCGGTCAGCGAGGGGCGCGCGGTGAACAGCCCGTCCTGCGGCTCGCTCCACCCGTCGGACGGCATGCCGTACGGGCCGTCGCGCAGCTGTGCCCAGGCCGCCGCCGCACCGGTGTCGGCGCCGCCGTAGCGGGCGGTCGCGTACGCGGTGAACCAGGCGGCCCGGTCGATCTCGGCGGGCGACCAGGCGAGGTCGGCGAAGAGCGCGAGCGCCGCCGGGTCGCTGCCGGTGCCCTCGGGCATGAAGGCGATGCCGCTCAGCGCGCTGCCGGGCGCGGTGCGCCACCGGTGGAAGCGGCCGGTCCAGACGCCGGTGTTGGCGCCGAAGGTGGTCTTGCCGCCGAAGTTGGGGATGGTGCCGAAGGCGTACGGGGTGCCGTTCCAGTCGCCCTCGCGGTCCAGGCCGTCGTAGCGGTCGGAGAGGCCGTCGACGATCAGCATCCGGCGGCGGTCCACCCCGGCGAGCAGCGCGGCCGTCGGATTGTGCTCCCAGCCGAGGACGGCCCAGACCGCGCCGGGGTGGGCGGTCAGCAGCGCGCGCTGGATCGCGCCGGCCGCGGCGGGGACGTCGACGCCGCCCGCGGTGCCGCCCTCGTGCAGGGGGTCCATCTTGTACATCGCGCTGTCGCCGAACACCTCGCGCTGGGCGGTGTAGTAGGCCTCGGCGACGCGGGCGAACAGCGGGTCGGTCGGGTCGAGCCAGGAGTCCCGGGCGAAGGCCGTCCAGGTGCCCTGGGGCACGACGGCGGCGCCGGGGTTGCGCGCGGCGAAGTCGGCCGGGACGGTGCCGAAGTAGCCGGGCAGGACCGGGGTCATGCCGAGCGCCCGCAGCTGCTCGCAGACCCGGCGGCCGACGGCGGTACGGGCGGCGACCAGGTGCTCGGAGACCGGGCCGCCGAAGCCGGACATGTTCTGCAGCAGCCACCAGGGCTGGTGCGCGGGCGCCGGGATCCAGGCGCGCAGCTCGGCCGAGGAGTAGCCGAACCGCTGGAGCGCCCGGTGGTAGGGCTGCTCGGCGCCGACGGTGACCAGCACCTCGTCGAAGCCGTGCAGCGCGAGCACGTCGATCTCGTGCTGGTACTCGGCGAAGCCGCGGTAGGCCCCGGAGTAGCCGGCGTCGGTGTCGTTGAGCGCGTAGCGGTGCGGGACGACGGCGGAGCCGGTGTGGGCGGCGGGCACCGGCGGCAGCACCGGCGGGAGCGTCGCGGTGCTGTCGCCCGGTAGGCCGATGTCGGCGTGGGCGACGGTGCGCAGGTACCAGCCGACGCCCGCCAGCAGGGTGGCCGGGGAGGTGCCCCGCACCCGGATCGCGCCCGCCGTGCCGGACACGGTGAAGGCGTCGGCGCCGTCGGCCGGCCGGGCCCCGGCCGTCAGCTCGAACTGGGCGGCACGCCCGGGCAGCAGCCGCCCGAGCGCGGCCCGCGCGGGCGCGGTGTCGAAGGCCGCCGGGGCGGCGTCCGGGGCCGGTCCGACCGCCGACGCGACGGCGGCGCACACCAGGAGCAGGGGGAGCAGTACGGGCATGCGACCGACGGTCGCACCCGCGCACCCGCCCGCCGCCCCCGGCTCGCGGGCCCTCACCCGGATGAGCCGTGGCCACCTGGTTGCCGTCGGTGCGGCGCGATGACTGAATGGAGCGGGGGGCGGATCCCAGTGGTGAGGAGCGGGACCATGCCGAAGGTCCGGGTGAACGGCGTCGACCTCCACTACGAGCTGACGGGCGTGGGCGATCCGCTCGTCCTGGTGCACGGCTCCTGGGCCGACCACACCCACTGGGACCTCGTCCGGCCGCCCCTGGCCGAGCGCTACCGCGTCCTGGTCTACGACCGGCGCGGGCACAGCCGGAGCGAACGCCCGCCCGGGCCCGGCTCCCGGACGGAGGACGAGGACGACCTCGCCGCCCTCGTGCAGGCCCTCGACCTGGCGCCGGCGCACATCGCGGGCAACTCCTTCGGCGCCTCGACGGCCCTGGGCCTGGCCGTCCGCCGCCCCGAGCTGTTCCGTACGCTCATCGCCCACGAGCCGCCGCTGATGGCGATCGTGCCCCCGGAGCCGGACCTGCTGCCCGTGATGCGGGCGGTGGAGCGGCGGATCGACTCCGTGCTGGCGCACCTGCGCGCGGGCGAGACCCGCGAGGGCGCGCGGCAGTTCGTGGACGAGGTCGCCTTCGGGCCGGGGACGTGGGAGCGGCTGCCGCTGGAGGTCCGGGACACCCTCCTCACCAACGCCCCCACCTTCCTCGACGAACAGCAGGACCCGGGCTGGCCGCTGCTCGACCTCGCCGGGCTGTCCGCGTACCCGGGCCCGTCCCTGCTCACCGTGGGCACCGAGAGCCCGCCCTGGTTCCCCGCGATCGTCGCCCGGCTGGCGCGGGCGCTGCCCCGGGCGCAGGTCCGGGCCCTGACCGGGGCCGGCCACACCCCGCACGTCACCCACCCGGCCGAGTACGTGCGGACGGTGAGCGGCTTCATCGAGGCGCACCGCTGACCGGGGGCGCGCGGCAGGGCGCGGGTCAGAGCGCGGGTCAGGGCGCAGCTCAGGGCCCGGACTCCGCCAGCCATCCGGCCAGTACGGCGGCCTGGCTGTGGTCGACGTCCCTGGTGGCGGTCAGCAGGGTGAGCGCGTCCTGGGCGGCGAGTTCCCGCAGGTGGCCGGCGGCCTCCCGGTGCCCGGCGTCGCGCAGCTCGGCGAGGTAGCGGCGGCGGAACTCGGCGAAGCGCTCCGGGTCGTGGCCGTACCAGGTGCGCAGTTCCGTCGAGGGGGCGACGTCGCGCAGCCACTCGTCCAGGCGGGCGTCCGCCTTCGTCATGCCGCGCGGCCAGATCCGGTCCACCAGGACCCGCCGGCCGTCCTGCGGCGAGGGTTCCTCGTAGATCCGCCGGTAGGCGATCCGTGCGGTCATGTCCGGTCCTCCCGGGTGGGTGGGGGGCGTGGCCGCCGCTACCCCCAGTAGCCGACGTGCACCGCGGAGGCCTCCTCGAAGAGGAACGGCCCCGACGCCTCCACCGTGCTGCCGCCGGCCGCGAAGACCGCGCGGCACGGCAGGTCGAGCACCGGCTCGTCCGGGTCCACGCCCGCGATCGCGTTCAGTTCGGTCGCGGCGAGCGCGTAGACGACCCGGCGGATGCCGCTCCAGTGGATCGCCCCGGCGCACATCGCGCACGGCTCGGTGCTGGAGTAGAGCACGGCGTCGGCGAGCTGGTGCGGGGCCAGGGTGCGGGAGGCCTGCCGGACCAGGTTGATCTCGGCGTGGGCGGTCACGTCGTGGTCGGTCAGGACGGTGTTCTCGGCGGTGAGCAGGACCTTCCCGTCGGGGCCGGTGAGCAGCGCGCCGAAGGGGTGGTTGCCGTGCGCCCGGGCGGAGGCGGCGAGCTCGATGGCGGCGAGCAGGTGCTCGGGGGAGTGGTCGGGGGACTGGTCGGCCATGGGGGTCTCCTCGGGCGGTGCGGACGGGGACGGAGGACAAACCTATGCCGCCGGGCGGGCGACGCCGTAGCCGCTCGCCTCCGTCCCCCGACCAGTCTCACCCCGCCGGTGCCGGGCCGCCCCGGCACCGGCGGTCACGGGCGGCTACGAGGCCGCGGGCGTGGCCCGGCTCCGGAGCTCCTTCTTGTCCGGCTTGCCGGTGTCGGTGAGGGGCAGCGCGTCCGTGAAGTCGACGACGTCGGGCACGTACATCTCGCCGCGGCCGTCGAGCACCGCGGCCCGCAGCTCCCGCGCCGTGACCGCCACCCCGGGGACGGGCACCACGGTGACGTGGATGCGTTCGTGGCCGCCCTCGCCGCGTACCCCGTAGACGGCGCACTGCCGCACGCCCGGGTGGGTGTGCAGGAAGTCCTCCAGCTCGGTGGTGTACACGTGGCCGCCGACGACGGCGATCATGTCCTTGATCCGGTCGACGACGGCGAGGTAGCCGTGCTCGTCGAGCCGGCCGAGGTCGCCGGTGTGCACCCAGCCGTCCCGCAGCACCTCGGCGGTGAGCTCCGGGTTCTTCCAGTAGCCCTCCATCGCGTTCTCGGACCGGACGCAGATCTCCCCGACCTCGCCGACCGGGAGCGCCTCGCCGGCCTCGTCGCGGATCTCCACCTCGACGCCGTCGACCGGACGGCCGGCCGTGCGCAGCAGGTCGAGGCGGTAGGGGTCGTGCTCGTCGGCGGGCAGCACGCTGACGATCCCGGCCTCGAACTGGCCGTAGGCCTGCTGGAAGACCCGGCCGAAGCGGCGGACCGCCTCGGCCATGCGCACCGGCGAGGAGGGCGTGCCCCCGTAGGTGATCTGGCGGAGGGCGGAGATGTCGGTGGCCGCCGCGTCGGGGTGGTCCAGCACCTGGTAGAGCAGCGGGGGCAGCAGGAAGACGTCGGTGATGCGTTCGCGGGCGAGGGTGGCCAGCACCTCGCCGGGGTCGAAGGCGTAGTGGAGGACGACGGTGCCGCCGGTGGCGAGGGTGCCGTCGGCGATGAAGCCGGCCGCGTGTGACAGCGGCGTGCACACCAGGTCCCGCCGCCGCTCCCCGGTGATCAGCGCGGCGAGCCAGTTGCCCTGCATGCGGGCGAAGCTGCTGCGGATGCCCTTGGGGTGGCCGGTGGTGCCGCCGGAGTGGCGGATGAAGCACAGGTCCTCCGGCCGGGCGGCACTGGCCAGCGGCGCGTCCGACCGGCCCGCGGCCAGCGTGAGGAGGTCCTCGCCCAGCTCCGGCGCCGCCTCGTCGTTCTCGCCGAGGACGAGGACGTGCTTGACCGGCACGGCCGCGGCGAGGGCCGCGCCGCGCTCCGCGAGGCGGGGGTCGACGATGAAGGCGTAGGTCTCGACGTCGGCCATGATCCGGGCCTGGACGTCGGTGCCCAGCCGGATGTACAGGTGGTTGAAGTGCGCACCCAGGAGGTTGACCGCGTAGCGGACCGCGACGGTCTCCGGGATGTTCCCGCACAGCAGGGTCACCGTGCGGCCGCGCTCCACGCCCCGCTCGCGCAGGGCGCGGGCGAGCCGGTAGACGAGGGAGCGGAACTCCGCGGCCCCGAGTCGGCGTTCGCCGCTGACCAGCACCTCCTGCCCCGGTTCGTCCGACAGTCCGTCGAGGACGATCTCCACGTAGTTGCGGAACTCGTGGTCACCGCCGTCGCCGGCGGGGTCGGCCGGGCGTACCTCGGGGGTGCTCATCGCTGCTGGTCTCCTTGTGAGTTCGGACGCAGGGGACGCCCCGGAGGCGGGGCGCCTTGTGCACGGATGGTTGTCCGTCCTCCATCAACTACCCAGGCCCGGGCGGTTCTACCGGCCGCCGGGGGTGTGCTGGGTGCGCTGATCGGGCGGCCCGGCCTCGGCGTTGGGCGCCGAGGCCGGACGCGGGTCAGTTGGCGACGCTGAAGTCGCCGCCGACCGCGGCGGCGATCTTGTCCACGCCGGTCAGTGCGGTGAGCGAGGTCACCGGGGTGGAGCTCTCCGTGGTGGTGCCGTTGGCCAGCTGGCCGGAGCCGTTGGCGCCCCAGGAGCGCACGGTGTTGTCGCCGAGCAGGACGATGGTGTGCTCACGGCCGCCGTCGACGAGTTGGACGCCGGTCAGGCCGGGGACGGGGACGGGGGTGATCCGGTAGTCGGTGGTGCCGTCGCCGATCTGGCCGGAGGTGTTCTGGCCCCAGGCCTTGAGCTTGTTGTCGCTGTCGGTGACGGCCAGGCTGTGGTTGCCACCGGCGGCGATGCGGGAGACCCCGCCGAGCCAGATGCCCTGGGTGTCGACCGGGGTGTAGCGGTTGACGGTGCTGTTGTCGCCGAGCTGTCCGGTGGCGTTGTAGCCCCAGGCCTTGACCGCGTTGCCGCTGGTGGGCTTCGTGCCGCCGCTCGGCGGGCCGATCAGGGCCAGGTTGTGGTTGGCCCCGGCGGCGATCAGGGTGACACCAGTCAGGTCGCTGACCGGGGACGGGACGTTGCGGCTGGCCGAAGTGCCGTCGCCCAGCTGGCCGTTGATGTTGTAGCCCCAGGCCCAGACGGTGCCGTCCTCGCGCAGTGCGAGGCTGTGGTTGAGGCCGCCCGCGATCGCGATCACCTTGTTGAGGCCCTCGACCCGCACGGGCACGCTGCTGTCGGTGTTGGTGCCGTTGCCCAGCTGGCCGTAGTTGTTCTTCCCCCAGGCCACCACGGTCCGGTCGGCCAGTAGGGCGAGGCTGTGCGAGCCGCCCGCGGCGATGTCGGTGGCGTTGGAGAGGTTGACCACCTGGCCGGGCGCGTTGTGGCTGAACACCGAGCCGTCTCCCAGCTGGCCGGAGTCGTTGGAGCCCCAGGACTGGACCGTACGGTCGGTCAGCAGCGCCAGGCCGTGGCCGTTGGTCGGGCCGGTGCCACCGGCGGCGATCCTCACCACCTCGGCGCTGGTCAGGCCCAGCACGGTGGTGGCGGTGGTGCGGAAGTCCGTCCAGGTTCCGTCGCCGAGCTGGCCGGAGCGGTTGTTGCCCCAGGCCTTGAGTCGCTTCTCCGCCACGTCGTTCTCCTCATGGGTGTGCTGTCGGTGGACACCTGCGGTCGCATCCTCGGTGACAGCCGGGCGGGACGGGGTTTCGAAGTTCGATCTTCACTCGAACGGGCGGTCTTCTGCCGATTGCCCGGATTTCAGTGCTTCGAGATGCCTGGACCGTTGCCCCCTGGCCCGGCACGCCCCCGCGCCGCCGGCGGTCCGTGGTCGCGCAGCTCGGTAAGTACTGCCCAGGCCACCGACACCACCGGTACGGCGACCACCGCGCCCAGTACCCCGGCCAGCACCGCGCCGCCGATCACCGACAGCGCGATCGCCACCGGGTGGATCCGCACCGACCAGCCCAGCACCAGCGGGTGCAGCAGATGGCCCTCGATCTGGCCGATCACCACGATCAGCGCCAGTACCAGCAGCGCGACCACCGGCCCCCGCGCGGCCAGGGCGACCAGCGCGGCGATCGCCAGCGCGATCGGGGAGCCGATCAGCGGCACCAGCGCCGCGACGAACTCCACCACCATCAGCGGCAGCACCAGCGGCACCCGCAGGAGCGCCAGCGCGAGGCCGACCAGTGCCGCGTTGACCGCCGACACGATCAGCACCCCGCGGGTGTACCCGGCGAAGGTGCGCCAGGCGGCCTGCCCGGCCCGGCCCCAGACGGGACGCGCCCGGGCCGGCAGCTGGCGCTGCGCCCAGCTCCACATCCGGTCGCCGGAGTGCAGGAAGAACACCGAGCAGAACACCGCGAGGGCCAGCCCGGTGACCAGCTCGACGGCCCGGCTCGCGCCGCTGAGGGCGGTGGTCAGCAGCGCCGAGCGGTGCGCCGAGACGAACGCGCCGACCTTCGCCCGCAGGTCGGTGACCGTCCCCGGGCGCAGGTGGAAGGGGGCGCCGGTGAGCCAGTGGTCGATCCGGCCGAGGCCGCCGCGCAGCTCGTCGCCGATCCGGTTCCACTCGTCGGCGACGTTCGTCCCGACCAGCGCCAGCACCCCGCCGACGACCACGAGCGCGCACAGGAACGCCACCAGCACGGCCAGTGACCGGGGCAGCGTCCGGGCCAGCAGGTCGACCAGCGGGCGCAGCACCGAGGTGATCACCAGCGCCACGAACAGCGCGATGACCGGCACCTCCAGCTCGCCGAGCACCCCGACGGCCAGGTAGGCGGCCACTCCGAGCAGTCCCAGCCGCCAGACGTACCCGGCAGCGGTGCGCAGCCCGGCCGGCACGTGCTCGACGGGCGCCGCGGGCCGTGCCGGCCGCACCGGCACCCGGGGCGGGCGGCTGCCGAGCGGCCGGGGGCGCCGCGCCGGGCGAGGTTCCGGGCGGTGGTCGGGGCGGTGTTCGGGGCGTCCCACGGCGGGCTCAGCCGGGGGTCCCGTGCGGTTCCGGCCCGTGGGTCGTGCGCGAGTCGCTCATGGGGCTCGCCTCCTCCGTCCTCGGCCTGCTCCCAGCGTCTCCCCGGCCCCCGGACCCGCACACCTCGGCGGGCTTCCGGACCGGTGCCGGAGGGCGTCAGGGGTGCCCGACGGCCCTCCGCCGGCTGAGGTAGGTGAGGACGGCGAGGACCCGGCGGTGGCCGCTGTCGGCGGGTGAGAGGCCGAGCTTGGCGAAGATGTTGCCGATGTGCTTGTGGACGGCGTTGTCGGTGATGACGAGCCGGGTCGCGATCGTGGTGTTGTCCTGCCCCTCGGCCATCAGCGCGAGGACCTCGCGTTCGCGCGGGGTCAGGGCGGCCGTCGGGTCCTGGGCGTGCCGGGTGAGGAGCTGTCCGATCACGTCCGGGTCCATCACGGTGTCCCCGGCGGCGACCCGGCGCAGCGCGTCGGTGAACTCGCTGACCCGGCTCACCCGGTCCTTGAGCAGGTAGCCGATGCCGCCGCGCCCGTCGGAGAGCAGTTCCCCGGCGTACTGCTGCTCGACGTACTGGGAGAGGACGAGCACGGGCAGGCCGGGCTGCTCCCGGCGGGCCCGGATGGCGGCGTGGATGCCCTCGTCGCGGAAGCCGGGCGGCAGCCGGACGTCGACGACGGCGACGTCGGGCCGGTGCTCGGCGACGGCGGCGAGGAAGCCCGGGGCGTCCTGGACGATCGCGGCGACGCGGAAGCCCTTGGCGGTGAGCAGGAGTTCCAGCCCGCTGGAGAGCAGGACGTTGTCCTCGGCGATCACGACCCGCACGGCACACCCACCGTGATCGTGGTCGGGCCGCCGGCCGGGCTCCGGAGGTCGAGGGTGCCGTCGAGCGCCAGGACGCGCTGGCGGATCCCGGCGAGGCCGGTGCCCAGCCGCTCGTCGGCGCCGCCGCTCCCGTCGTCGGTGACCTCGATCGACAGCCGGTCACCGGTGCGGGCGACCCGTACCGCCGTCCGGGTGGCGCCGCTGTGCTTGGCGGCGTTGGTGAGCGCCTCGGCGACCGTGAAGTACGCGACGGCCTCGACCGCGGCGGGGAGGGTGCCGAGGCTGCCGACGTCGAGGGTGGTGTCGAGGGCCGCGTCGGCCGCGAGGGCGGACAGTGCCCCGGTGAGGCCGCGGTCGGCCAGGATCGGCGGGTAGATCGTCCGGATCACCGCGCGGAGCTCCACCATGGCCTCCTCGGTGGTCCGGTGGGCCTGCGCCAGCAGGGTGGCGACCGTCCCGGGGTCCTCGTCCAGGAGTTCCCGGGCCACGCCCAGCCGCATCGCGATGGCCACCAGCCGGGCCTGGGTGCCGTCGTGCAGGTCGCGTTCGATCCGGCGGAGCTCCGCGCCGTGCGCGGTGAGCGCCCCGGCCCGGGTCTCGGTCAGCGTCTCCACCCGCTGCGCCAGCTCCTCGGAGGCCGACGGCGCCAGCAGGGCCACACAGGTCCGGGCGTGCAGGCGGGCCAGCCGGGGGACCAGCCAGACGGTCAGCGCGGCGAAGGCCAGCAGCTGCGCCGTCCCCAGGGTCAGCGCCGGGCCCCACCCGGTCAGCGGGGCACCGGCGGCGAAGCCGCCCGCCCGGGTGCCGGCGGGCAGCGCCCACCACAGGGGCACCGTGACGGCCGTGGTCAGGGTGTTGCCCGCGCACACCACCGCGACCAGCCCGAACGCCAGGCCGCTCAGGAGCCAGGCGCCGAGCCACCCGAGGAGGCGCGCGGTGCCGGCCCGGACGGGGCCGGAGGCGGGTGCGCCCAGCAGTCCGTCGGCGCGGCGGCGCTGGCGGCCGGCCCACGCGCGCGCCGCAGCCGGGACGAGGAGGACGGGCAGCACGAGCACGGCGAGCGCGGCGGCGAGCAGGCTGCCCAGCAGGTAGCTCAGGGCGCGCCAGGTCGCCGAAAGCCTTTCGGCCGCAGGGAGGTTCATCCGCCCAAGTCTGGATCACGGCGAACCGGCCCGGCACTACAGCCCACTACCCTGTTTTCCGACCGGCTCGGGGTACCGACCGGGCGCGGCGGTCGGACCTAGCGTCAACTCCCATGAAGAAATCACCGATTGGCGCCGCAGGACGGCGCGGCCGTTCCGTACGGCGGACCCTGGTGTCGGCCGCCGTCCTGGCCGGCGCCCTCGCCACGACCGTGCCCGCCGCCGCGGCGGCCCGGCCGTACGACGACCGGAGCCTGCTCCGGCGGGACGCGGCCGCGCTCACCGCCCTCGGCGTGACGGGCGTGCAGGCCCGGCTGGTCACCGCCGACGGCCGGACGGTGACCGCCACCGGCGGCGTCGCCGACGTGACGACCGGACAGCCGGTGTCGCCGGACGGCCACTTCCGGATCGCCAGCGTCACCAAGGCCTTCGTGGCCACCGTCGTCCTCCAACTCGTCGGCGAGCACCGGCTCTCCCTGGACGACCCGGTCGAGCGGTGGCTGCCCGGCGTGGTGTCCGGGAACGGGAACGACGGCGGCGCGATCACCGTCCGCCACCTGCTCCAGCACACCAGCGGCCTCCACGACGACTACCCGGACTACAGCTCGGCCGACGACTTCCGCCGGCACCGCTACGACGGCTCCACGCCCGAGCAGAGCGTCGACCGGGCGCTGCGCCACCCGCCGGACTTCCGGCCCGGCGCCGACTTGCGCTACAGCAACACCGGTTACGTCCTGCTCGGCATGATCATCGAGCGGGTCGGCGGGCAGGCCTGGTACCAGGAGGTACGGGACCGGATCGTCCGGCCGCTCGGCCTCACCCACACCTTCCGGCCCGGGACGTCCCCCACGCTGCCCCGGCCGCACGCCCGGACGTACCAGAGCTTCCGGCCCGGCGAGCCGCCCGTCGACGTCACCGAGCAGGTCGGCCTGGGCATCAACGGGGAGGCCGGGCTGGTCTCCACCACCGCCGACCTCGACCGCTTCCTCCGGGCCCTGCTGGGCGGCCGACTGCTGCCGCCCGCCCAGCTCGCCCGGATGCTGCAGACCGTTCCGGTCGGCGAGGAGTTCCAGGCGCTCATGCCGGGGGCCCGGGACGGACTGGGACTCTTCTCCCGCCCGCTGACCTGCGGCGGGGTGTCCTGGGGCCACGAGGGCGGCGACGCCGGCTGGATCACGGCGACCGGGGTCACCGCCGACGGCCGGCGCAGCGTCACGCTCTCGCTCTCGGGCGTCCGCGCCGACACCCCGGACGACGTCCGCCGGATCGAGCAGGCGGAGAGCCGGCTGGTCGACGACGCCCTCTGCGGCGCCCCGGACACCGACCACCGCCGCCGCTGAGCCGCCACCCGTCGGGGCCGTCGACCGGACCGAGGCCGACGGCCCCGACGCTTTCGTGACGCTGGGCCGCCGGCCGCCCGCAGTCCGTCACCCGCGGGGCCGCTGCCCCATGCGCCCGGGACACCGGGTGGACGAGACTGCTGCCATGCGGCCGGTCGTGGGCGAAGAGAGGTCGGTCATGGGTGCGGAGAGCGCGGGGAGCGTCCGGTGGCGGCCCCGGCCCGGGCGGGCGGAGCGGCAGCTCGCGACGGCGGGGCTGTGCGCGCTCGTCTGCCTGGCGGCGGGCGGCCTGTGGGCCGGCTACGTGCTGGGCCACCTGGGTACGCCGGGGATCGCCGAGCCGACCCGGCACCTGGCGGTGCTCGGCTTCGGCCTCGCCGCCGTCGCGGGCGGGGTGCTGCTGCACGCCCACCGCCCCGGTCTGGAGCTCGGCTGGGTGCTGCTGGCGTACGGGGGCGCGCTGATCCTGCCGCTCGCCGCCGAGACCCCGGTCTGGACGCAGGTGGGCGACCCGCGCTACGTCGGCGCTGTGGTCGTGCTCAAGTCGGTCGGCTACACCGTCAGCGGCACGATCTGGCAGGCGCTGCCGCTCTGGCTCCCGTACGGCCGGCTGACCGACCGCCGCTGGTGGCTCGCGGTCGGCGCGGTGGGCCTGTGGATGCTGCCCCAGGCGAGCTACTACGTCTACCAACCGACCGTGTTCGGCCGCCCCAACCCGCTCGCCGACAGCACCGTCGCCGACTGGCTGCGGCACTTCAACGGCACCCTGCACATCACCCAACTGGTCGTGTGGGTCGCCCTGACCGCCCTGGTGGTGCTCGTCCCGCTGGCCCGCGCCCGCCGGGTGCCCCGGCGCCGCCGGCAGCACGTGCTGGTCGCGATCGCCGTCTACCTGCTCTGGGCCGGCGCCGAGGCCGGCTACTACTTCAACGGCCAGAGCACCGCCTCCTACGCCGCCTACGCGGCCGCCTCCGCGCTGTGGACCCTGACCCTCGCCGTCGTGGTGGTGCGGGACGGCTCCTGGCGGCTGGACCGCTCGGCCCGCCGGATCCTGGTCGGACTGCTGGTCGCCGCCGGGCTGGCGGTCGTCTTCGTGCTGCTGGCCGGGCTGCTGTCCACCATGCTGCTGCCCGGCCGGGGCTTCGGCGCCCTGTGCGTGGTCGCCCTGGTCCTCCTGCTCGCCGGCGGCCTGCCCAGGGGCGTGCGCTGGGCCTCCGGCATCGTCGACCGCTGGTACTACGGCGCCCGCGCCCAGCCGTACCAGGTGCTGCGCAGCCTCGCCGGGCGGGTCAGCCAGACCGTCGACCCGCAGGACGTGCCCGCCGTGCTGTGCGCCACGGTCGGCGACGAACTGCGGCTGCCCGGAGTGGACCTGACCGTCTCGACCCGCGGCGGTGAACGCCGGCTCGCCGCCGTGGGGGAGTACCCCGAGGACGGCGAACGCTTCGCCCTGGTCCACCGCGGCAGCGAGATCGGCCGGCTCACCGTCTCCCCGCGTCCGGGCCAGCGCACGCTCGACGACAGCGACCGCGACATCCTGCGCTCCCTCGCCGACCAGGCCGCGCCCGCCGTGGCCTCGCTCCAGCTGATGGAGGACCTGCGGGCCAGCCGTGAGCAGATCGTCGCCGCCCGGGAGGAGGAACGCCGTCAGCTGCGCCGCGACATCCACGACGGGCTCGGCCCGATGCTGGCCGGGCTGCGGCTGCGCCTCCAGGGCGCGGCCGCCGTGGACGACCCGGCCCGCTTCGCCGCCGCCCTGGAGGACGTCGCCGACGACCTCGCCACGGCCGTCCGTGAGGTCCGCCGGATCACCGACCGGCTCGGGCCCACCGCGCTCGGCGACTACGGGCTGAGCCGCGCGCTGCGCCGCCTCGCCGACACCTTCAGCGGCGACGAGCTCACCGTCACCGCGCTGCTCGCGCCCGACCCGCTGCCCGAGCTGCCCGCCGCGGTCGAGGTCGCCGTCTACCGGATCACCGCCGAGGCGCTCAACAACGTGCTGCGCCACGCCCGGGCGACCAGCGCCAGGGTGACCGTCCTGGTCGACCCGGGGCGGCTGGAACTCACCGTCGAGGACGACGGGCAGGGCCCCGGCCGCGGCGACGCGGGCCACCCGGGGGTGGGGCTGCGCTCGATGAGCGACCGGGCGGCGGAGATCGGCGGCAGCTGCACCGTCCACCCCGTCGCGGGCCTCGGCCAGGGCACCCGGGTGCACGCGGTGCTGCCGCGCAACCCGGCGGGCTGACGGGAGCCGCCGGGCGCGCCCGGACCGGGGTCAGCAGTTCGGCGGGTTCGGGCACGGCTTGTGGCCGTGGCCGTGGCCGTGACCATGACCGGGGCCGTGGGCGTGGCCCCTGCGCTTCTCCTCCCCGGCCGCCTCGCCCTCCGCCCGGGCCCTGCAGCACCGGGCGGCGCGGACGACCACGGCCGCGAGGACGACGACTCCGGCAGCTCCGGCGGCGACGGCCACCGGGTTGACCGATCTGGCGTTCATGGTGTCCTCCGGGAGGGTTCCGCAGGCCGGTCGACCCGCCCCTCCATGGCACCGCCCGGGCTGACCCATGCGCATGGGGCCACGGTCCCGTTCCGGTCCCGCCGCGGCTACGCTCCGTCGCGACCCCAGGCCGCGAGCGTCACCGACGCCCACGCCCCGACCCGCTCCGCGAACCCCTCGGCCGGGAACGCCCCGTCCACCGCGACCTGCTCGATCGTCACCGCGAACCCGCCCCGCGGCGCCTCCTGGGCGGGATGTGCCGCCCCGCCCGGTGCGGTCCCGCCCGTCACCCGGTGTGAGTTCGCCCGGCGCGCCCGCCCGACCAGCCGCTCCACCGCCGGCAACCCGCCGTCGAGGTACGCCCGCAGCATCCCCCGGGCACCCGCCCCGCCGTCCCCGGGCAGCCGGCCCGGATGCTGCAACAGGAAGCAGGACACCGACACCGCGTGCAACGGCCCCCACGGCTCCGCCCGCGAGTGGTCCAGCGCCAGCAGCCGGTGGAACAGCTCCGGGCACCCCCGCGCACCGCACTCCCCGCAGGTCTCCATCCGCGCCTCCCCCTGACGTCCCGTGTACGGCCCCGAGGGCCCTGGACAACCCGCCGGCCCCGACGGCCTCGAACAACCCCGATGGCCCCGACGGCCGCCCGCCACAAGGTAGTTGGCCGCCGCGGCAAGGTTCCGCCGGGCTACTCGCGGAGGGACTTGTTCAGGTACATCGCCGTGACGCCGTAGCCGCCGCGCCGGTAGAGGGCGATGGCCGCCTCGTTGCCGCCGAAGACGTTGAGGGCGAGGTCGGTGCTGCCCAGGCGCACGGCGAGCCGTTCGGCGGCGGCGAGGACGGCCGCGCCGTAGCCCTGGCGGCGGAACTCGGGGAGGACGCGGAGGCGGTAGAGCCAGGCGGAGGTGGAGACGCCGGCCCCGGCGCGCGGGTCGGGGCCGATCCAGGCGGTGCCGACGGTGCGCCCCGCCCCGTCCTCGGCGACCACCAGGTGGTGGCCCGCGGTGTCCAGGCCGTCCGGGAGGAACCTCGCGGTGCCCTGACGGGTGTGTGCGCGGGCCAGCTCCTCCGGCATCCGCTCGGCGAGCTGCCGGACGGTCTCGGCCTCCCGGATCTCGGTGGCCGCCTGGTACTCGGCCGGGGTCATCCGACGCAGGGTCACGCTCCGATCGTCCATCCCGCCATCCTCGGCGAGCGGGCGCGGTCGGCGAAACCGCTTTTCCGCGGGTAGGGCGACGGTGTGGTACCGCGGTACTACGCGGCGTCCGATGATCAGTCCGCAGTGCCGCGGTTCGGGCCCCGCCGGGCCCTAGCGTGGAACCCGTGGGCGGCCGGGAGGGCCCGGCCCCTGAACGTAAGGGCTAGCGATGATCGAGGCGCACCAGCTGACGAAGCGGTACGGGGAGAAGACCGCCGTGGACGGGCTGGACTTCACGGTCCGGCCGGGCGCGGTGACCGGGTTCCTCGGCCCCAACGGGGCGGGGAAGTCGACCACGATGCGGATGATCGTCGGACTGGACGCGCCCACCAGCGGGTCGGTCCGGGTCAACGGCCGCCGGTACGCCGAGCACGCCGCTCCGCTGCAGGAGGTGGGCGCGCTGCTGGAGGCCAAGTCGATCCACCCCGGCCGCTCGGCGTTCAACCACCTGATGGCCCAGGCCCACACCCACGGCATCCCGCGCCGCCGGGTCGAGGAGGTCATCGAGCTGACCGGCCTCCAGTCGGTGGCCCGCAAGCGCGCCGGGGCGTTCTCGCTCGGCATGGGCCAGCGGCTCGGCATCGCGGCCGCCCTGCTGGGCGACCCGGCCACGGTGATGCTGGACGAGCCGGTCAACGGGCTCGACCCCGAGGGCGTGCTCTGGATCCGCAACCTGCTCACCTCGCTCGCCGCCGAGGGCCGCACCGTCTTCGTCTCCTCGCACCTGATGAGCGAGGTCTCGCTGGTCGCCGACCACCTGATCATCGTCGGGCGGGGCCGGCTGCTCGCCGACACCACCGTCCAGGAGCTCGTCCAGCAGGCCGGCGGCGACGTCGTCAAGGTCGCCAGCGCCGACCCGACCCGGCTGCGCTCGGCGCTCGCCGGACCGGACGTCGAGATCACCGGCCGCTCCGGCTCCGAGGAGCTCCTGGTCACCGGGCGGACGGCCCGCGAGATCGGCCTGACCGCCGCCGAGCACGGCATCGCCGTGTTCGAACTCACCCCGCGGACGGTCTCCCTGGAGGAGGCCTTCATGGAGCTGACCCGGGACGCCGTCGAGTACCACGGCACCACCACCGTCGAGAGCACCGTCGACACCCAGAGGAGCGCGGCATGACCACGATCGCCCCCAGCCAGACGGCCGTGCCCGCCGGGCAGCGCCCCGCCGGCCCCGCCTACAAGGTGACGGCCGCGCGCGTGCTGCGCTCCGAGTGGGCCAAGCTGTGGTCGCTGCGCTCCACCTGGATCACCCTCGGCCTGGCCCTGCTGTTCCTGGTCGCCTTCGGCCTGATCGCGGCCTTCCAGTTCAAGTCGCGGCTCACCTCCGGCCGCCCGATGGACCGGGACTTCGCCGACGCCGGCGCGCTCAGCCTGTCCCTGTTCGGCACCAACTTCGCCCAGCTGGCGCTCGGCGTCCTCGGCGTGCTGGTCGCGGCCGGCGAGTACTCGACCGGCATGATCCGCTCCACCCTGGCCGCCGTGCCGCGCCGCCTGCCGGTGCTGTGGTCCAAGGCGGCGGTGTACGGCGTGATCGCGCTGGTGCTCGGCACCGTCGGGGTCTTCGCCACCTTCACCGCCGACAGCGGCATCCTGTCCGGCACCCGGGCGGCGATGACCCTCTCCGACACCGGCGTGGTGCGCGGCCTGCTCGGCGCCGGGCTCTACCTGGGCCTGGTCGGCGTGATCGGGGTGGCCCTCGGCGCCCTGCTGCGCTCGGTGGCTGGCGGCATCGCCGTGCTGGTCGCCTCGCTGATGCTGATCCCCGGCCTGACCTCGCTGCTCCCCACGGACTGGCAGGGCCACATCAGCCCGTACCTGCCCAGCCACGCCGGTGAGGCGATGTTCGCCCTGCACCACGACTCGACCACCCTCTCGCCGACGGCCGGCCTGCTGGTCTTCCTCGGCTGGACGGTGTTGGCGCTCGCCGGTGCCGCCGTCCGGCTGGTGCGCAGCGACGCCTGAGCCTCGGCCCTGTCCGGCCTAGGGTCCGTCTTCGAACTCCCGTCTGCGGGGCGGCGTTGGGGCACGCGCCTCGCCGCGTTGTCGTCGGTCGCCAATGCGCTGCATTGGGCTCCCTC